>JBKQLG010000299.1:0-10395 GCA_052147235.1 Occallatibacter sp. | reverse complement strand
ACCGGCCTCACCGGCCGCAAGATCATTGTGGATACCTACGGCGGCGCGGGCCGTCACGGCGGCGGAGCTTTTTCAGGGAAAGACCCGACGAAGGTGGACCGCAGCGCGGCTTACATGGCCCGCTACATTGCCAAGAACATTGTCGCGGCCGGCCTGGCCGACCGCGCCGAAGTCCAGCTTGCCTACGCCATCGGCGTCGCCGAGCCGGTCAGCGTGCGCGTCGATACTTTTGGCACCGGCAAGATCGGCGAGGCCAAGCTGACCGAACTGATCCGCAAGAACTTCTCGCTCACCCCCAAAAAGATCATTGAGAGCCTGAACTTGCGCCGTCCCATCTACCAGAAGACCGCCGCATACGGCCACTTCGGCCGCTCGGAGCCGGAGTTCACCTGGGAGGCCACCGACAAGGCCGCCGCCCTGGCCGAGCAGGCTGGACTGAAGGCCGCGGCGAAGTAAGCGGGAAGCCGCACAATATGTGGAGGACAATGGGACCCATCGGGTGATGGGTTCCATTCTTCTATTAAGAGCGCATCCTATCTCTACTTAATTCCGGCCTTCTGCTTGAGTTTCTCCAAAGCTTCTTCGGCTGCGCGCCGCTCGTCGTTCGCCTTCTTCCATTCATCAAAAGCCTTATGGTATGCAGCGTCGGACTCGTCATACTCCTTCCGCTTATCGGGTTTGAAACTATCGATTACCTTCTGCTCGGCCATGTCCCGGGCGTGTTTCGCCTCCACAACGTCCTGCTCGGCTGCGCCCAGCAACAACGCGTTATCGTCGCTGGGGAACGTGGCTTGAATCTTCTTCCATTTGTATCTGGCGTCTTCGGCCTTGGCTAACTTGTCCTCAGCTTTTTTGAAGTCGTCTTTTAGCTCCTGCGGCACATCTTCACATCCGCTGTACCATGCACTGATCACTCGAAACTCAGCCGCATCCCGCTTCTTGTGAGCATCTTTCTCCTTTGTTACGGCTTCGTCGGCGCGCTTGGCCGCATCGGCCAGTTGCGTCAGGTCGGAAGAATTGTCAGGATTTTCCTGTACCTCGTTGACCTGCGGGTTGGCTCTTGGAGGCATAAGGTCGTTGATGACGCTCTCAACGCATGGCTTGGACGCGGGTTTTCCACCCGTGGGCGTGGGCGTGGCTGCTGACGACGCCGCGCCGGAGCCGGGGCAACTGGTCATGAAGGACGAGTTGCTGAAGGACGCCGGATCGTAGTTCACGCTGAAGGGAGGAAACCAATTCGTGCCCAGAGTTCCCGGCAAGGGGCCTGAGGATCCTCCAGACAGCGTTGTGCCTGGAGGAATGCCGAGCCCGATCTCCGGCTGAAGATAGGCGCGGGCCACGCCAATGATGGAGAAGCCTCCGTCCATGATCGCGCCGACCCCGCCGTCGAGCTTGAAGGAGCCGGATGGCGCAAAGTAGGACGCATCGAGCATCTTGAACTGATCCTGCATGGAGATGACAGAGGGCGATGCGTTGGTGACCGTGAGCGTGATGTACCCCTTGCGCGAGGTTCCTGCCGCCTTCTGGGCCGCGCTCAGCTCCGGCGAGCCGACCAGGTCGGTGGGATCGGACGAGCCGCCCCAGGCGCCGCCCGGCAGTCCGTTCAGCCCATCGAGGATCACGTGATAGGTAGTGTGCTGGCCCTTGTGCATGTGCAGGTCATCGGCCGACATGGTGAGCGTCATGTAGAAGACGGGGAAGATGGTCTCAGGGAAGAGCGGGCTGTCGATGAGGTAGTCGTGCTGGCCCGCAGTGAGGCCGGCGGGCGGCATAAAGTACCAACTATAGGGCGTCGCTGCCAGCGGCGTGACAGGAAACTTGTCGATGTGGATGAAGGTGTCGTACGGATTGAGGGGATAGGAGCCACCGATCACGTTGAGTTTGCCCTGCGTCAGTACGGGATTCGTAAAATACGGCTGCAGGAGCGGATTGACTGGACCCCAGTTGGCCAAGAATTTGTTGTAGTCTATTTCGTCATCGAGGAACCTGGCCCAACTCTCGGAATCCTTAAGATCGGCCTGATCGTCCGCAGAGAGATTCGGCTGCTTGGTGAGCCAGTCATGGAAGTTGGTTGCTTCCTGACGCATATCCTGTGCCAGCGAGATCACTTCCTCCGGCGGCATATCGTCTTCTATCTCATCGATGTCGTCGTAGATGTTGTCGAGCTCATCCTCGACCGCATAAATCCTCTCCCAGTCCGGAGTCGTCTCGGAGTAGAGATGATCCAGCGTCTCTTCATCGTCGCAGGCGTCTTGCCAGAGGTCCACGAGATGATCCTTGATCTCTTCGTGCAACTGATTCAGCGCGGTTGAGGGGAATTGATCGTTGGTAAGCGAGGGCGCGGCGGCGGGAGGGTCGATGTTAAGCAAAGCGTCGGCAGGGCCGAGTCCCGCTACCGGATCCGGCTGGCGCGCCTGAAGTTGCAGTGCACCCTTCCAATCGTAGGGAATGTGCAGGGAAAACGTCCCGTTGGGGTTGACGGGAAAGTATCCGTCGCCTTTGACGCCAATCTGCAGGCTCGACCACTCCGGCGAGCCATCGGGCAGGTGGTAGAGCTGGATGGGAAAGCTGTACTCGCTCAAGCCCGGAACGACTTTGAAGTTTTCCGCGTACGTGGATGGCCAAAGCGAACCGGTGATGGTTTCGCCGGCAGCGTAGCTGCGCGGAAAGATCACGCCCACGTTGGTGTTGGTGGGCGTGAGCGGCGTCTGCGCAGGCGTTCCGGCGGGCAGGGGCGTTTTATAAGGAGTGAAATTGGTGTACCACTGGTGGGTTCCGAGCGACCAATCCTTAATTTCAAAACCATCTGCCCGGTAGTTCGTGACTTCTACCGC
This sequence comes from Occallatibacter sp., assembly GCA_052147235.1. GTDB lineage: Bacteria > Acidobacteriota > Terriglobia > Terriglobales > Acidobacteriaceae > Telmatobacter. The sequence continues at coordinate 7,561 of JBKQLG010000299.1, read as the reverse complement.
AGTGCGCTCGCCGTGCAGCCCGTAATGGGTGATGTCGGAGTAGCTCAAACCGCCGCGGAGATCGTATTTATAGTCCAGGCCCAGTTGTAGGTGGCCCTTGAAATCGTAGTCATAGGCGTGTTTCCCGGTTTTGTGCTCCACGCCGCCTGTGGTGGTGAAGGTATTGGTCTCGTCGTGACGGATGGTTCCGGCGGAGTCGTAGACGGTGCCATGCAGTTCCGCCCCGGAGAAGTCGTTCTGCGTTACGGCGTGGCCGCCGGAGCCGTAATCGCTGTTGGGCTGTTTGCTGGTCTGTCCTTGCGGCGAGCTGTCAGGCGGTGTTGGCGTCGCGGGTTGGGCCGGGGGCGGGGCGGTTGCCTGAGCCGCCGCGGGGGACGGCACAGTGAATACAAGCACGGCGAGAGTGACGCCGAGGATGACTGGGCGCATGGGGAATATCATGCAGAACCTCCGGGGAAGACAAGAAGCCGAAGCAGTGCTCGATCATGCAAAAAGTTGAAAAATGAGGGAAGAAGGGAAGCCGTAAAGTTACTGCGCGGATGGTATCAGCCGGAATCTACTTGCTCGACCCAGACTGCCTATGATTTTTACCGATTCTGAGGTAGAGGGTCAAGGTTAAAAAGGCGGGTGGAGCATGTCCCCATAAGAGAATCTGGGTGCCCCAGGCCGGGGTTCCCACGGACAGGCTTTGTCCGTGGGGTGGATATCCGGATTCTCGGACCTGGGAGGGTTGCATCGTTCCCTCCCATTCTCTTTTTACCTTCCCCGCATCCATCCCCCACCTCGCTCCTCGCCATTGAACTCCCACCCCCGGAGACCGTTCTCCTCCTTTGCGCCCGAACTCATCAAGCCATTCTTGAGGCCTTCACATGTCGGGTGCCCCAGGTTCCTCGCATTTGGGGATCTGGGATAGTTACGCACAACATTCCCCAACCCGTTTTGCAGATAATTACGATCCGGCAGCGCAGAATGATCGTATGTCCAACCTCCCTCCGAACGATCTCCGCCGCCGTGGGCCTTACCTGTTCCCTATTCCCTGTTCCCTGTTTTTCAGGTACCCCCCACCCCCTACCCCATAAACCCCTGTTTTCAGAGCGGAGAATCGACTCAAGTAGAACAAAATCAACAAGATGAAAAACATCACCATGTCCTTATCAGTAAACACAAACCCCTGAAAAACCTGCTTTTTCCCGCAAAACCCAGCCCTTTTTGCCAGATTTGAGCTGAAAAACCAACCTCGAACAACCCTTTTTCCCGCGCGATTCTCAGCAGTCCCGTCCGCAAAGGACACCGTTTCGGCCTCCGGCTACAGCCATCCCGCAAATGCCTTAGAATGCTCTCTAGCGCGTTGCGCGTCTTTTTTGTTGAGGAGCAATCGATGCGTCTTCCTACACTTGCCGTTCTTGCATTGGGCATGGCCACTGTGGCCGCCGCGCAAACCACCCCTTGGGAGTACGAGGGCAAGCGCGGTGAGCTGAATTGGGGCAAGCTGGACCCCGCCTATCAGGCCTGCTCCAAAGGCCGTGAGCAGTCGCCCATCGACATTCGCGGCGCACGTCTGGACAAGGCGCTCGCGCCGATCGAATTTCACTACATCGCCGGGCCGGTGACGCTCATCAACGATGGCCACACCATCGTGGCACGCGTGGACCCCGGCAGCTACATTGTCGCCGGCGGCGTGCGCTATGAGCTGGTCGAGTTCGGCTTCCACCACCCCAGTGAGGAAGCGGTGAAAGGCAAGCTGAGCGACATGAGCGTGCAATTGATGCATCGCAGCGCCGACGGCAAGATGGCTATCATCGCCGTGCGGCTCATCGAAGACATGGGCAACCCCAACGCGGTGCTGGCCGCGCTCTGGCCCCATCTGCCCAGAACCACCGGCTCGACCGAAAAGGTAACGGAGATGGTCAGTGCGGGCGGCCTGCTGCCCGCCGACCACGGCTACTGGACCTACATGGGCTCTCTGAGCACTCCGCCCTGCACAGAGGGAGTGCGCTGGTTTGTCTTCGAGCAGGAACTGAGTCTGAGCCGCGACCAGTTGCGCGTTTTCGCGTCGCTCTTCCGGGTGAATACCCGCGGCTTGCAGGAGGCGCACGGGCGGCACATCGAGGCCAACGAGTAACCACCTGCGGTGGGGCAGACGCTCGCTGGTTGCTCGCAGGAGGTTCTCTGCTCAGCAACCCGTCGGCGACTATAATGCCAACTGCCTTCAGGTTGGCTCTTGAGGCCCGCCCCCGCTACACTTCCTCTATGCACCTCCACGCGGCGCCTTCCGGCTCGGGCGCGAATCGAACTCAATCCGTGCTGCGCTTTTCGCTCGTGGCCACGCTCGCCTACGTGGTGGTCACCTTTGTGGCCGGACTGCGCGCCCACTCGCTGGCTCTGCTCTCCGAGGCCGGCCACAACGCCTCCGACTTCCTGGCCCTGCTGCTCAGCTTTGTCGCCGTCTACTTCCAATCCCGCCCCGCCGACCCTGCACGAACCTTCGGCTACCAGCGGGCCGGAGTGCTTGCCGCCTTCATTAATGCGGCCTCGCTGATCGCCATCGCCCTGTGGATCGGCGTCGAGGCTGTTCATCGCCTCTCGGCTCCGGTCGCCGTGCAGCCCCGGCTGATGATGATCGTGGCTGCCGCCGGTGTGCTGATGAACGGCGTAATCGCAGCCCTGCTGTGGGGCGTGGCCCGCGACGTCAACCTGCGCTCGGCCTTCCTGCACATGGCCGGCGACACGCTCTCCACCGCCGCGGTCATCGCCGGAGGCGCGGGCATCCTGATGACCGGCCGGAACTGGATCGATCCCGCCCTCTCGTTGCTAATCGCCGCGCTCATTCTGTGGAGCAGCTTGAGCATCGTCCGCGAGAGCTTCAACATCCTGCTCGAAGGCGCGCCCCGCGGTCTCTCGCTCACTGAGATTCGCTCCGCCATGGGAGCCGTCGAGGGTGTCGTCAACGTCCACGACCTGCACGTCTGGAGCCTTGGCTCGAACTCCGCCGCTCTGGCCTGCCACGTTACCATCGCCGACATTCCTCCCTCGGAGAGCGCATGCATCCTGGCCCGGCTCAACCAATTGCTCCATGAGCGCTTCCACATCAGCCACACCACCATCCAGTTTGAGCACATGGGCTGCCAGGAGCTGGAAGGCTGCGTTGTTCCCATCGAAGAGCTAGCTGGCGGCCAGAGCCGCGAGCACCATGGCCATGCGCATTAGAGCGCGTTTCAAAAATACCGTATAGTGCCAGGGCACGACGTCAGAAGCGGGTTTTATTGTCTTGTAAAGCAGGACAACAGGCGCCGGGCGCCTCCTCCATTTTGCACCGGCACGCAGATGTGGTCTCCTATCAGTACGCCCATGCTCAACCGACTCGAAAGCTACTTTGAATTCACGCGCCTGGGAACCAACTGGCGCACCGAGATTCTGGCCGGCGTCACCACTTTCCTGACGATGGCCTACATCGTGCTGGTCAACCCGGCGATCCTGGCCGCGGCCGGAATGCCGCTGGCTGCCGTCACCGCGGCCACCTGCCTTTCTGCTGGTTTTGCTTCGATCATGATGGGCGTGGTCGCGCACTACCCCATCGCTCTCGCCCCCGGCATGGGCCTTAACGCCTACTTCGCCTACTCCGTATGCATTCGGATGCATGTGCCCTGGCAGACCGCTCTGGGCGCGGTATTTCTCTCCGGCGTCCTCTTTATGGCGCTGACCGCCGTGGGCATCCGGCAGATGATTCTGCGCGCCATTCCGCATGAACTCTACGCCGCCGTCGCCAGCGGCATTGGGCTCTTCATAGCGCTGATCGGCTTTCAAAACACAGGAATTATCGCTGCCGATCCCACGACCATGGTTGCTATGGGCAACCTGCGCAACCCCTCCGCGGCGCTCGCCCTGCTGGGGCTGCTGCTGATGGTGGCTCTGGAAGTGAAGAAGGTGCGCGGCGCGATCCTGATCGGCGTACTATCGATCACCGGCCTCGCCTGGGCGCTGGGCCTCGCGCACTGGACGCCCGCCAGCGGCGGCTTTCACTCACTGACTCAGACCGCCTTCCAGCTCGACATCCGCGGCGCGCTCAACAAAGGCCTGCTGGAGATTGTGTTCATCTTCTTCTTTGTAGATCTATTCGACAATCTCGGCACGCTGGTCGCCGTTACCAAACGCGCCGGGCTGATCGAGGCCGATCACTCGATTCCACGCCTGAATCGCATCCTCATCACTGACGCCACGGCCACCATCTTCGGCTCGCTGACTGGAACCTCGACGGTGACCAGCTACGTTGAGTCGGCCGCCGGCGTGGCAGCCGGGGGCCGAAGCGGCGTCACCGCCATCGTCACCGGATTGTTGTTTTTAGCCGCCATCGGCGCGGCTCCTTTTGTGGCCATTGTGCCGCCGGCCGCAACCGCCCCTGCGCTGATCCTGGTCGGCTCCATGATGCTCTCGACGATCAGCGAGATTCGCTGGCACGACCCGCTGGTCGCCGTTCCCGCCTTCCTCACGCTGGTGCTCATCCCGTTCACATATTCCATCGCCAATGGCCTCGGTTTCGGCATCATCGCCTGGGCCGCGCTGCACCTGGCCGCCGGCAAGCTGCGCAAGCAAGACTGGCTGCTCTACCTGCTGGCCGCGCTCTTTCTCGTCCGCTTCATTTATCTGGGAACGAGTTAGGCCTGCTATCATCGGCTGGAAAGCAGGAAAGGAGACCTCATGCACTGGTATCACTACCTTGCGTACTTCTTCGGAGGCGCGTTCCTCGCCAACTGCCTACCCCATCTCGGTAATGGAATCTCGGGCCGCTCCTTTCAAAGCCCCTTTGCATCGCCGCCGGGGCAAGGCTTGTCCTCCGCGACAGTCAATGTTCTCTGGGGTTGCTTCAACCTCGCCATGGCCTACGTGCTCATCTGCCGCGTCGGCTGCTTTGATTTGCGCAACACCTGGCAGGTGCTCGTCCTCGGCGCAGGCATTCTGCTCATGTCGCTCATGCTGGCCCGCGCATTCGGACGCTTCCACGGCGGGCTGTGAGCCGCATTTTTCTCGCGGCCGGCCCTGACCAGATTCCAGAGCAGCGGTATACTCGTTGCCAGTACAATCTACGGAACCACTCATGTTTACGATTGAGAAGTTTCTCGAAAACGCAACCGCGCTAACCATTCTTCTGGCGTTTATCGGCTATCTGGCCACCGCCTGGAGCGCCCGCATGCTGGCCCGCCGCATGGACAAGCTGGAGCTGGTCAACCGTCGCCTCAATGAGTTCTACGGCCCGCTCTACGTCGCCTCCCAGGCAGGCAACATCGCCTACCGCTCGCTGCTCAAAAAGCAAGGCAAGACGCAGAGCTTTCCGATTCTCGATAGCGAGATGAAGGAGTGGGTGCTGTGGATGACCACCATCTTCATGCCCCTCAACGATGTCCGTGAGAAGATCATCATCGAGAAGGCCTATCTTATCGTCGAGGAACAGATGCCGCATTGCCTGTTGGACTTTGTGACCCACGTGGTTGGCTACAAGGCGGTGGTGGCCAAGTGGGCCGAGGGCGACTACTCCGAGCGCCGCTCCACCATCGGCTGGCCGCCGGAGTTCGACCTCTATGTGGAGCGCTCCTATGCGGCGCTCAAAGCCGAACAGACCCGCCTGCTGCATGGCGCTTTCTGGCGGTTGTATCGGCGTCTAAACCATCGCGGAAAGCCTTAGGCCCTGATCCGAACGTGTGGTCAGCCATCTCTTCACCGGAGCCGCCCACTGTAAGTTAGGACGCGCGATCTGCCTGATGCTTGCCTCGACATCTGCCTCACACTTCATCTGGATGCTGCAGGATGAACCGGACAATATGCAGACCATTGATCGGAAGATGTGGATCAACGGAGCAGGCCGCGACTTGCCCAGCGATCAAACCACCAGTTCGGGATTCAGCGACGTGACTTTAGCGACGGCCTTGGTCAGCCGCGCCTCCTGCGGACGGCTGCCCTTCAATTCCACCAGCGTGTAAAGATGCTCGATGGACTCCACCAGGTATGCACCGGGAAGAAACTCCCCATGACCGATTCCATGGCCGGGCAAAAGAACCACATCGCCCGCTTTGGGCAGAGAATGCAGGGTTTCCAGCGGTACCAGGTTGATACAACTGCCATCCCCGGCAATAAACTCCAGGCAGTTCATGCTGTGCAGCGTTCCTTCGCGCACCGCCCGCGCCTCCTGCCGCGCCCTCCAGGACTGGTAGTAGGCGCCAATGATCGTCGGCAATCCGATCAGGCACCAGACGATGGTGGCCAAAAACGTACCTAAGGGCGCAATGTGAATCCAATACTCCATCATGGTCTGTCTCTTCTCCTGGGCGAGGTCTGAATGCTGGAAAGCGCCGCATCGGGGCGTCTCCCACCATCAGCGGAACACAGACGCGCCATGGAAGTCCAGACCGGGTCCACCGCGCCGGGAAAAACCACACAGGCTTCTGTTTGGCTTGGCTCAGGCGGGCACGGGCAGCCCCAGCCTCTTCCACAAGCTCAGCGTCGGGCCGGCCTGGTTGACGGTGTAGATATGCAGGCCGGGCGCGCCGTTGCGCAGCAGGGTTTCGCAGAGGCGCGCGACCACATCCAGGCCGAAGTCCAGCAGCGCGGGCTTGTCGCCCTCTAACTCTTCCAGGCGCAGGCGCACCCAGCGCGGCAGATCGGCGCCGCAGCCGGCGCAGAAGCGCAGCGTGTTGGCGTAGCCGGTGATGGGCATGATGCCCGGCGTCACCGGAATCGTGATGCCCGCCCTGGCGCAGCGCTCGATGAAGTCGAAGTAGGCGTCGGCGTTATAGAAGAGCTGGGTCAGCGCACCATCCGCGCCCGCCTCCACCTTGCGGCGGAAGTGCTCGAAGTCTGCGCCGGGGCTGCTCGCCTGCGGATGCATCTCCGGGTAGGCGGCCACCTCGATCTCGAAGGTGTCGCCGTGGGTCGCGCGGATGAAACTGACCAGCTCATTGGCGTAGTGAAACTCGCCGGGCGCGGAGGCGCTCATTGCCGTCGCCGGCAGATCGCCGCGCAGCGCGACAATGCGCTTCACGCCCGCTTCCCGGTAGCGTGCGAGCAGCGCGGCAACCTCGGCGCGCGTTGAACCCACGCAGGTCAGGTGCGGCGCGGCCTCCACGCCGGCGTGCTTGATCACCGCCATCAGGGTCTCGTAGGTGCCGTCCTGTGTGGAGCCGCCCGCGCCGTAGGTGATGGAGAAATACTTTGGCCGCAGCGCGGCGAGTTGGCCAATGACAGCCGGTAGCTTGGCCACGCCTTCCGGCGTGCGCGGGGGAAACAGCTCGAAAGAAAAACTCAATGGCAAAGCCATGTGAAAAATTCCTATAAAAGTGTTATCCCACCCTAGCCGTAAAAACAAGAACGCGGCGAGGGTGGGGCACTCATGATATTACTTTGTTCTTAACACTCTCCAACTCCAGACTAGTGACAACTGATCACTGTCCACTGTCGACTAGTATCTGTAGTTCTCCGCCTTGTAGGGCCCTTCGACCGCCACGCCCAGATAATCGGCCTGGCGCGCGGAGAGCGTCGTCAGCTTCACGCCGATCTTCTCCAGATGCAGCCG
>JBKQLG010000298.1:0-17357 GCA_052147235.1 Occallatibacter sp. | reverse complement strand
GTCATCGCGTCCAGCAGCGCCAGTCCATAGAAGGCGTAGTCGGCCCTGGGATAATCCGTCAGAATGAGGTTGAACTGCTCGCGCGCCTCCTCGTAGTAGCCGGTGTTCAACTGCGAGACGGCGTAGTCGTAGTGCTCCTCGGGCGTCAGAAAGGTCAGGTTGTGCTTATCCATCTGCCGCTGGCAGGTGCTGATGTACATCTTGCAGCGTTCCTTGAGCTCTGCGGGCGCGGCGGCGAGCAGCTTCTCGAAAGCGGCCAGCGCCTTTTCGTACTTGCCCTGCTGCACGAGTAGCACGGCTGCCTGATAGTGCTGCAAAGCCGCTGCCGCGCTCGCGCCGGAGTGTCCGCCGGGCTTGCCGGACGGTGAAGATTCATTCTTATGGTCGTGCGCCACGGATCGGGCCTCTTGCCTCATCAAATTGCCGAAAATCTGTTCACCACAGGAGCGGTTGTGCCGGTTCAAGGCCGGCAGAACACCCGCATCCGGGAGTTGGTTGCTTAGGCACTCTTTATACGCATTACTCCGCCTCACGTCAAGGCTGATGGATACACTAGCCTGATCCGCCAGTGATTTTCGCTTGCCCGGCAGCTCCGGAATTGCTGTAAACGGCCGGGTTCAGCGAGGGGTCGTTGTACATTTTCAGTTGCCGATAGAGCTTGAATCGCTTCGTCCCGGCAAGGATTTCGCCCCACAAGGCATCCAGGCAGGCGGCCAGATCCGCGCGCTGCTCCTCCAGAATCACGAGCCGGTCGAGATTACGCTGGGCGTGGCCCGCGGGAGCGTTGGCGCGCTCCGCCTCTTCGCGCGTGTGATAGATCTTCAGCGCCAGAATCGAGAGCCGGTCGATCATCAGCCCAGGTGTCTCGGAGTGCAAGGCCGCCGCCGGATTGGGCAGGCCGCGGGCTGCAAGCCAGTCCAGCAAGGCGCTATCCAGCCCCTCGACCAGATCGTTGCGCCGCTGGTTGACCGGGTCGATGCACCGCTTCACGCTGGCGATCTCGGCGTCGGTTGCGCCGGGAACGCGCGCCTCGTCCTCGATGTGCCACAGCTCGAAGTTGGCGCGATGCTGGCCGCTGACCAGGCTCAGCCAATCCGTGCCCGAACCGGGCTTCGCGGCGCCGGCTGCCGCCTGGTGCCATGCGCGCGTCTCGCGATCCTGCTGGCTGACGATTTGCTCTGCCGATAGCATTTGGACTTTCCTTGGTCGGGCTTGGTGCAAGCGCCTGAGTTCTGGTACAAGCGTCTATGGTAGAACTATCGTCGCGTATGGTCCAGGCGTGAGACTCAATCAAGTCATTCCCCGGAACCGGCAACTGTGCTAACCTCTACACAATTGCATGGCCACCGAGAAAAACAAGCTCTATTACGGCGACAATCTTGATGTTCTCAAGCTGTATGTCAAGGACGAGTCGGTGGACCTCGTCTACCTGGACCCGCCTTTCAACTCGCGGCAGGACTACAACGTACTCTTTGCAGAGAAGGACGGCTCGCAGTCCAGCTCCCAGATTCACGCCTTCGAGGACACCTGGGAGTGGAACACCGACTCCGCCCGCGCCTACGAGGAGATGGTCGAAGCGGGCGGCCTCGTCGCCGATACGCTGCGCGCCTTCAAGACCTTCCTCTTCAACTCCGACATGATGGCCTACCTGGCAATGATGGCCCCGCGCCTCGTCCAACTCCGCCGCGTGCTCAAAGAAACAGGCTCCATCTACCTGCACTGCGATCCAGCAGCGGGTCACTATCTGAAGATATTGATGGACGCGGTTTTCGGACCGCAGTTTTTCAAAAACGAGATTATCTGGAAGCGAACCAGCGCGCACAATAGCGCGAAACGATGGGGTCCGGTTCATGACCTGATCCTCTTCTACTCCAAGAGCGAAAGCTCGACATGGAATCGCGTCTATCAGGGATATACCCCGGAATACCTGGAAAGATTTTACCGGCATGAAGATGAGGGCGGGCGATATACGCTCGGTGACTTGACTGGAGCTGGCAAGCGGCAAGGAGAATCGGGATTACCCTGGCGAGGTGTTGATCCAACGAAAGCAGGAAGGCATTGGGCCGTTCCCCGCCCCCGTCAGGCCGGTCTCAGTTGGGATGAACTCAGTGTCCAGCAAAGGCTTGATCAACTCGATCTTGCTGGATTGATTGTCTGGCCCTCCAAAGGGGGCATTCCGCGATTCAAGCGGTACCATGATGTTGATCGTGGCGTTGTTGTGCAGGATGTGATTACTGATATTGATCCGCTCTCACCGCACGCCAAGGAACGCCTCGGCTACCCCACGCAAAAGCCCGAAGCTCTCCTCGAACGCATTCTCAAAGCCAGTTCCAATGAAGGCGACTTGGTCCTCGATCCCTTTTGTGGCTGCGGCACAACTGTGCAGGTAGCTCAGCGCCTCAATCGCCATTGGATCGGCATCGACATTACCCATCTCGCCATCGGCCTCATCAAGAAACGCCTCTCGGATGCGTTTGGCCCGGAGATCAAATCCACCTATGACGTGATCGGCGAACCCACGGATTATGCCGGAGCGGCACAATTAGCCGCCGAGGATAAATATCAATTCCAATGGTGGGCACTGGGCCAGGTGGGCGCGCGCCCCGTGGACCAGAAGAAGGGCGCGGATCGGGGCATTGACGGGCGGCTCTACTTCCACGACGATACCTCCGGCCAGTCGAAGCAGATCGTTTTTTCCGTCAAGGCCGGAAACGTCACCGTCTCCCAGGTTCGCGACCTGCGCGGCGTTCTCGAACGCGATAAGGCTGAGATCGGCGTCTTCCTCTGCTTCGAGGAGCCGACCAAGCCCATGCTGAAAGAGGCCGCCGAGGCCGGTTTCTACAAATCCTCCGATGGCAGCAGCTATCCTCGCCTGCAAATCCTCACCATCGATGAGATTCTCAAGGGCAAGCTGCCCGAATATCCGCTTCACCGTCGCGACGCCACATTCAAAAAGGCTCCACGCAGCCGTCCCGAAGCTGCTACGAATCTGACTCTGCCGCTGGAATAATCTCTGGCTATTATCCAGGACTCCTCATAGACAAGTAGGATTTCGCAGCGTCCCTACGGGGCGCTATCCTCTGATGGGCGGTCATTCCCCGGGTTGCGCTGCGCTCCACCCGGGGCTATTATCCACCACCCCTCCGGGGTGATTTTGATGCAGTTCGTTCATTGCCGGCGCAATTTGCGACGGCAAGTCCGGCTGCTCCATAGGGGCAATCAAGGAGGATCGATGGTTGTCCCGCGCGGATGGACGAATGCCGATGCTGTGGCTGCCATGCGGGATTTTCTCGCCCAGCCGCCACCTCGCCGCGCCGCCATCCGCGAGCTGATGAAGGAGCTGCTGTCGCCTGATCCTTTCGCCCGCCGCTGCGCCGCCGACCTGGCCCGCCGCGTCAGCGCGCGCGAGCCGGGGATTCTGAAAGCCTATGCCGGGGTCTTGATCGACCTGGTCGTCGAGCTTCCTCTGGAGCAGTGGCAGGCGCGCGGGTACGTGACGCTGGCGGCGGCCCATAACGCCTCGACTCATGGCGAGCGGATGCGGCTGGCTGCTCCGGTGCGCGCGATGATCGACGACGAGCGCATCGCCCTGCGCGCCATCGCGCTGGAGGCCTTCGCTCTGCTGGCCGTGGCCGAGCCGGAGCTGCGCGACGAGGCCATGCTGCTGCTGGAGCGATACCGGCGCGAGGGTTGCTGCGCGATGCGCAGCCGCGCCCGCCGCATGCTCCTCCCACTGATGAAGGCGGAGGCGACAACCGGACCCGGACACTCCGCTGCCCGGCAGGCGCATTAAGAGGGTGTCGGGAGGTTAGGCCAATTTGAAATAGCATTCCCTAAGGGGCTAAACAGGCTGCGGAAAAATGCTTTTTCAAAAAAAATGCCCGAAACGCAGACCGCAGGGGCTAAAGCCCAACATTTTTTGTAGCACTTGCGGCACGACTGAAGTCGTGCCCTGACACTTCTTGCAACCCTGAATGTGTTTTTCTGCGATCTGTAAAGCCCGGATGATTTTGTGGTTTTAATGTACGAGTTATTGGACTCTGCAAATGAAATGTTCTTACGCCGTCCCTACGGGACTCCGGAGCGCATTTGTTGAACAGCTTTCCCCACGCTAAAGCGCGGGGCTAATAAACACTGCGCCTATGGCGCGGCTGCCAGCAGCAGGCTTGGAAAAGAAAGGTCAATCTCCGCATCGGCGCTGGAATCCGCTGCGGCAATCCTGGGTGCTGCTTTCGCCGCGGCGCACCGAGCGTCCCTGGCAGGACGAAGTAGGCCAGAAGGCCGCGCCCTTCAATTTGTCTTAAGATCCCGGAAAAAAGTACTTGACAACGTACCGACTGGTTGGTACTGTACATACCAACTGGTAGGTACTCGATGATGACCAACGAAACCAGACACCATTCGAAGACCAGGCTCCTCGACGCGGCTCTGCACGTGATTCGCGCCAAGGGCTACAACGCGACAAGGATCGAGGACATCTGCGCAGCGGCCGGACTCACCAAAGGCAGCTTCTTCCATCACTTCGATAGCAAAGAAGAGCTGGCCCTGGCTGCGGCGGAGTATTGGATAGAAGGCACCGGAGCCCTGTTCGCCTCCGCACCCTATCACGCGCTGACCGACCCTCTTGATCGCCTGCTCGCGTATGTGGATTTCCGCAAGTCTCTTTTGCTGGGAGAGCTGCCCGAATTCACCTGCCTAGTGGGAACCATGGTGCAGGAGGTCTACGATACGCATCCGGCGCTGCGCGAGGCCTGTAACAGGAGCATCAGCGGCCATGCGGCAACTCTGGTGCCCGACATCGAAGAGGCCATGCGCCAGCACAGCATCCAGGCAGACTGGACCGCCGAGAGCCTGGCTCTTTACACCCAGGCCACCATCCAAGGTGCATTCATTCTGGCCAAGGCTCAACACAGCCCCGGTATTGCCGTCGCGTGCATCGATCATCTGCGCCGCTATATTGAGTTGCTGTTCGACCAACCCCATTCACAGAATTGATTGTCCCAGTGAAGGCAATATTCGCCAAGAAAAGAATCCGAACCCAGGAGAGAAAGATGAGTCCAAAGCATTTCAAAGCAACAGTTCTTGCAGTGTCCATGCTGTTCGCCGCGCACTGTTCGCCCAACCACGCTCAATCCCAGGACAGCAAGGCTCCATATCCGGCCATGGCCCCGCTCGACCAATACCTCATCGCTGATCGCGACGCCGAAATCGCGTTGGCAAAAAGCGCCGCACCTCCAGCGCTTTCGAGCGACGCCAATGTCCTGGTACTCGAGAAGGACGGCTACCATACCGCTATCGAAGGCAAGAATGGGTTCACCTGCCTCGTCGAGCGGTCCTGGATGTCGCCGATCGACAGCACGGGGTTTTGGAATCCCAGATTGCGCGGGCCCATCTGCTATAACCCGCCAGCCGTGCGCTCCATCCTGCCCTACACGATTCTCAGAACAAGGCTGATTTTAAGCGGGCTCAGCAAAGCTCAGATGGTCGAGAACATTCAGTTGTCGGTTGCCGCAAGCCTGCTGCCGATGCCGGAAGCGGGAGCGATGTCGTACATGATGTCGAAGAACCAGTATCTCGGCGATGGCGCCGGACACTGGCATTCGCATCTGATGTTTCATCTGCCCCGCATGGGTGCTGCGAGCTGGGGCGCAAACCTGCCTGACTCCCCGGTCGTGGTCGATACGGATCATCATGAGTGGCCGGAGCCGGAAACCATATTCATGGTGCCTGTCGATCATTGGTCAGACGGAAGCCCGGCAATGCCGGATGATTCGGCAATACATCAACATTGAGACATTTTGAAAGGAGAAGATGATGAAGCTTACTGAAAATCCGGAAATCGTCCACCCGAAGCATCCGGCCGCGTTTGGAAGATCGTGTCAGAGAATAAAGTCCTGCTTCGAGACGACTACAACATCGAAAACTACGTCAACGATCCGAATACAACGCCCGAGGATCAGCTGATTACCGAAATACTGTTTCCCATGGCTTAGCCAATCATCGCGCCCGCGCCGAGGGATCGATTCCCCAGGATGCAAGCGGTCTTATCGCGTGGTGCGCCTCAACCCAAAGGAGGTCATCGTATGTCAACCGCAACATTGAACGTCCAATCCACCCGGGATGAGGCCGCTATTCTGGCCATCGGTGGGTCTCTTCACAAAGCGAACCATGAGCACGACGCCGCCCTGTTCGCAGCGCAGTTCGCCCCAAACGCGGCCATATTCAATCTTGCGCCGCCGCTCATCCATCACGGGATCGATATTCAGGAAAAGCAAGCCTGGTTCGACAGTTGGGCGACGCCGGTCGAGATTGAAGCGCGCGATTTCAAAGTCACCATCAGCGGCGATTTCGCATTCTGCCACGGCTTCCTCCACATGAGCGGAACGAAGAATGGAGCCGAAGGTAAAATCAGTTTCTGGATGCGCGAGACATTGTGCCTTCAGCGGGACGGAAGCGAATGGAAGATTGTCCACGAGCACACTTCCGTTCCGTTTTACATGGATGGCAGCTTGCGACCCGCCTTCGACTTGAATCCATAAGTCGCTGAACTTCGAGCAAAGACTTTACAATCGATGCGGGAGCAATCGTGGACAAGAAAGGTCAGTATCCGCATCGGCGCTGGAATCCGCTGCGGCAGTCCTGGGTGCTGGTTTCGCCGCAGCGCACCGAGCGTCCCTGGCAGGGCGAGGTCGGCCAGAAGGCAGCGCCCTCCGGCTTGGCTTACGATCCGAAGTGCTATCTGTGTCCGGGAAATCAGAGGGCCGGTGGGGCCGTAAACCCGGCCTACGAGGGCATCTTTTCGTTCATCAACGACTACGCCGCTCTGCTGCCCGATTCGCCGGCCATTGGCGATGCGCCGGCCTCGCCGCTGCTTGTGGCCGAGCCGGCGCGCGGACTGTGCAAGGTAATCTGCTTCCATCCCGACCACTCGCTGACGCTGGCGCGCATGACCCCGCCGGAGATTCGCCGTGTGGTGGACGCGTGGACGCAGGAATATCAGGACCTGGCAGCCCTCGGCTGGATCAAGTACGTGCAGGTCTTTGAGAACCGCGGCGCGATGATGGGCGCCAGCAATCCCCATCCCCACGGCCAGATCTGGTCCACCGATTTTGTTCCCGACGAGCCGGCCGCCGAGGTCGCGGCCCAGCGCCAGCACCTAGCCCGCACGGGAAGGTGCCTGCTCTGCGACTATATAGCCGCAGAAGAGGCTGCCAAGGATCGAATCGTCTTCCAGAATGAGCACTTCATGGCTCTCGTCCCCTGGTGGGCGATCTGGCCCTTCGAGGTGCTGCTGGTCAGCCGCCGCTGCCTGGGTGCGATGCCGGAGCTGACCGGCGACGAGCGCGACGGGTTGGCCGACGCTCTCAAGCGGATCACCACACGCTACGACAACCTCTTCCAGACCAGCTTTCCCTACACGATGGGCTTCCACCAGACGCCCACCGATGGCGAAGCGCATCCCGAGAGTCACTTCCACGCCCACTTCTATCCCCCGCTGCTGCGCTCGGCCACAGTGCGCAAGTTCATGGTGGGCTTTGAAATGCTGGCCATGCCGCAGCGCGACATCACTCCCGAGATTGCGGCCCAGCGGCTGCGCGATTGCCCGGAGCAGCACTTCTGGCCGAGGGCGTAAGAGTTTCGCGCCCGGCCGTTTGCTGACAGCGTGATGCGGCAGCGGAGCATCTATAATTTCCTCATGTCTGCAAGCACTCATACGCCATTCTCATCGTCTTTATTAACGGAACCACGGATATGGGACGAGGTTGCGGAGGCATTCTCCGGCACGTTTGCGCTTCATCTTGCCAAGTTCGGAGAGGATGCCCTTCTCCTTGCCCAGGTCGGAGCCGGTATGCGGATCGCCGATGTAGCGTGTGGTCCCGGAACGCTCTCGCTTGCGGCTGCGCGGCTGGGAGCGGCTGTTACCGCAATCGACTTTTCGCCGGAGATGATCGCGCTCTTACGCGAGTCCGCGCAACGCGAAGAGGCGCCGATTGACGCGCGCGTGGGTGACGGAATGGCGCTGCCCCTGGCCGACGCATCCTGCGATGCGGCCTTCTCGATGTTCGGCCTGATCTTTTTTCCCGATCGCGGCAAGGGCTTCCGGGAACTTTTGCGCATTCTTGCGCCGGGAGGCCGGGCGGTGGTGGGCAGTTGGGTTCCAGAGGAGCGGATACCGTTGAGAGTAGACATGAATCGAACTCTCTGCGCGCTGATTCCGGAGTTGCCTTTTACGAACAGGATCAGGCCTCTGGGCGAGGCAAGCGAGTTTCGCGCGGAGATGGCCGCGGCCGGCTTTCGCGACGTCGAAGTGCATGAGGTGACCTATGAGTTCGAGTCGCCGTCTATAGAGGATTACTGGAATGCCATGGAGCGCGGTACAGCGCCCTTCCGCGCGTTGCGTGAATGGGTCGGCGCGGAACGCTGGACCGAAGTGCGACAGAAGCTCATTGAAGTGCTGCAAGCTAAATGGGGAACTGGACCGCAGCGTATTCCGATGATTGCCAACCTCGGAATAGGTTATGCCTGAACGGGATTTGGCGGCCGCGCCGGATGTTTTTCGGATCGACCGCAGTTTGAAGTCAGACGAAGCATTGTGTAAACTGGCGCTGTCCGCGATTGAGGAGTGCTTCATGCGAATTGTCTCCTGGACCATACTAGCCACCCTCGCACTGGCGCCTATGCTGAGCGCTCAGAGACCGCAGGTGATCGCTGCCCAACCGGTTTCGGCTTCCATCGCCAGCGCACCCGATCCGGCCATCAATGCGGTGATCTCGGCGGTGATGCCGAGAGTGGCCAACTGGGGGCCGGTGAAGGGTCTGCCGTTTTCCGCCACCGAGACGACCGTGCGCGAGCAGACACTCTCCGACGGCACAGTCATCAAGAGCACCGTCGAGGTGCAGTTCTGGCGCGATTCGGAGGGACGCATGCGCGCCGAGAGCACACTGAACTCCAGCGCCACGCCGCAGGGCCACATTGTTACCCTCTGGAATCCGGCAGAGGGAAAGGCGATCACCTGGGTCACCGGCAACTCCGCTGTGACCTTTGCCTCGGCGACTCATCTGCCCGAGTCGCAATTGAATGGCTTGCTGAGCTCACAGACTTCCGCGCCTTCCGCCTCGCAGACCAGCGCGCGCTCTCCGTTGCAACGGACCGATGGCACGCCGGCCGCTCTCTCTGCGTCTTCTAATGAAGAGAGCGCCAACCTCCGCACGGAAACCTTGTCGCCGGAGACCATCGCCGGCCTGGAGGTTGCGGGCACGCGCACCACGCAATTGATTCCCGCAGGCACGGTAAACAACGACCGCGATTTCACAGTGGTCTCGGAGATTTGGACCTCGGCGGAGTTGAAGACCACGGTGCGCCAGATGAGCAGCGATCCGCGCACCGGAACTGTGACCACCGAGTTGAGCGGCATCGATCGCTCCGAGCCGGACCCCGCGCTCTTCAAGCCGCCGGCGGGAATGAAAGTGGCGGAGATTCCCGAGCCTTCTGCCACTGATTCCGGCGTCAGGCGCTAGTGTCCCGAATCTGATATTTGCGCCATAAATATCTGTCATCCTGAGCGGAGCTGGTCCCGCTTCTAGCTTCCTGATTCATCCAATGTCACCACGCCGCCATCGCCATCCACCGTGATGCGTTGCCCGCTGCGGATTCGCTCGGTGGCCACGCCGGTTCCCAGCACCGCGGGCACCCCGTATTCACGCGCCACAATCGAGCTGTGACTCAACGGACCGCCGACATCGGTCACAATGCCCGAGGCCAGCGCGAACAGAGGCGTCCAGGCCGGGGTGGTGATCTTGGCCACGAGAATATCGCCCGGCTTCATCTGGTCAAACTCTTCGGGATCGTGAATGACGCAAGCCGTGCCGGTCACCTTGCCGGGGCTGGCGCCAATGCCTTTTATGGTGCTGCCGGCCGCCTGGCTGGTGCGCGCGGGCATCCCGCGTCTCAGGTCAATGCCGAAGAGGCGTGCGCCGCCCTTCACAGGCAACGCGACCGGCGGCGTGACCACATGCTCTCGCTGCCAGGTTTCGCGCCGCTGGGCTATCTCTTGATGATGATCTGCCACTGGCTGGCCGGCATCGAGCTGTCGCGCCGCGGCCTCCACCTCATCCCACTTCAGCCAGAACACATCATCGCGTTCCGCGATTGCGCCCGCGGCGGCCATGCGGCTTCCGGCTTCGCGCCAGATGCGGCGCAGAGCAGGCCATCCCAGGCCAACATCGGCCAGCGAGTCCTCGCGCAGCGGCGCCGAACGTTGCGCCCAGCCGAGCACGCGGCGGAACAATGACCGGCGCGGCCAGCCCAGGCGCGCAAATTGCGATGCGGCGGCTTTCTCCCGCGCCGCGGTGGCCTCAGCCTGCCTCTCATACGGGTTGCGTCCCTTCCCCGCAAGAAAATGCCGGAGCGTGTCGAGCAACGAGGCCGGGGCATCGGCTGGGACGCTCTTGGCGAAATCCAGGTCGTAGACGGCGTGGCCGAAACGATTCAGGTGTTCCGTCAGGCGTGCGGTGAATCCCTGCCAGCTTTCTGTGGCGGCGATGGGCGCCGCTTGCGATTGGTATGCCGCCGCAATCTCCTTGCCGCTGCTCCAGGCAAGGTATCCGGCGAGCTCCTCTTCTCCGCGCGCCCACATCGCCAAATCGTAGAGCGACTTCTCGGCGCGGATCGGCGTGTTGTCGAAACCCAGCAGGAAAGTCAGCGCGGACGGGTCGCTCTTGCGCTTGATGAGGTGGTCGTAAACGGCGGTAAAGAGGGCTTCGCTGATAACGGGCGGCCCCAGTACGAGCTGGATGCTCACATAGTAGCCTGCCGCCGCCTCCACGATCTGTTGCGCACCGGCGAGCAGTTCAAGCGCGTTCATCGCGGCCAAATCGCGCCCGGTCCATTCCGCGGTGACTTGCGCAAAATGCGGGCGCGCTTCATCGGCCCAATGCGCAATCGCCGTGCGCCACATCCTGGCCAAGGTGCGTCCATGCATCATCATGGTGAAGAAAAACCCCACCATTTGCCGCGCATTCAAGGCCATTTCGTAGTAGACAAAGTCATGGACCGTCACAAGCGCAACCGAGTCGGACCTGAGCCCCAGCGCCTGTGTCATGATCAGTTGTGTCGCTTTGTTCCACAGCGGCAAGGCAAGCGTTGCGAACAACGGCGAGAGCGGCTCGGGGAGCAATTCGGCCACGCTTTGCCGAAAGTAGATTGCCCCTTTTCGCGGGACCGACCAGTCGAGCGCTACAGGCGGTTCGGGCAGCGCTGTTATGGGCCGCGCCTGCACGATGAAGATCCGCCCGTCGCACATGGCCCACTCAATGTCCATCGGCTGGCCGTAAAGCTGCTCGATCCGCACGCCCAGCCGCGCTAGCTCCGCGGCCTGCGCCGGCTCCAGCGCGGCCTGCCTGCGCTTGTCCGGCGGAACAGGCTCTTCACGCGTGCCCGACTCCAGGCGCACCGTCATTACCTCTTTGCCGGCGATCTCCTGCGACGCGATTGTTCCGGTTTGCTTGTTGACTACGAAGGTGTCGGGCGTAACCTGGCCACTGACGACAGCCTCGCCCAGGCCCCATGCCGCGTTGATCATCATCTCGCCGCGTGCGCCCGTTACCGGGTTCGCGGTGAAGGCGACGCCGGCTACCTGCGCCGCAACCAGCCGCTGCACGACGACGGCGATGCTGACATCTTCCGGCCGTATCCCCTGTCGCTGGCGGTAGCCGATGGCGCGCCCCGTCCACAGTGACGCCCAGCAGCGCTGGACGGCACTAAGCACCGCATCGCCGCCGCGTACGTTCAGGTAGGTCTCCAACTGGCCCGCGAACGACGCATCCGGCAGGTCCTCCGCCGTCGCCGACGAGCGCACCGCCACGGGTAGATCGGCGCCCAGCTCGCTATACCGTTCGCGTATGGCGCCGGCAATCTCGTTCGGCATGGTCCCCTGTGCAATGAGCGACTGGATCTGCTCCGATGCACGCTCCAGTGTGGCGGGGTCGTTGGCCTGCGCCCCCACAACGGCAGCCAGAATCCCGTCGCGGAGATGGTTTTCTTCGACAAAGCGGCGATAGGCTTCTGTGGTGACATGAAAGCCAGGAGGCACAGGCAGGCCGGCCGCCACCATGCGCGCCAGCGATGCGCCCTTGCCGCCAACCCGTTCGAGCGCAGCATCCGGACTATCGAGAGGGAGTGTGAATGGACTGGCTGAAGAAGAAGTCATCTTGGGCCTCGATTCTTTCGAAGGACTGCAGTTCGCACACTAGCAGCCGTCTCCACGGTTGCGTCCGTGATACGCGAGGCCGCAATCACGGCGCAATTATAGCGCATGATTGAGTCACAAATGGTTAACGGAAGAGTATGGTAACAAATGGCTGCCGATTTATTCCAGAAATTCCCGCACAAATGGATTCTTGCTCTTGATTAGTTCGTGCAGCGAGCCGTCGAAGATCAGGCGGCCTTCTTCGAGCATGAGAAAAGTTGTGCCGTGATCGGTTTCGCCTTTGGGCAGGGGAACCATGCGGCCTTGTTCCGGGTCGAAGCGGTGGTTGCAGAGCAGCAGGGCGTCCTGGAGGCGATGGGTGACCATGAGCGAGGGCGTGTGGCTGACGTCTCGCTCCTTAACGATCAGTTCGATGATCGTGGTCGAGGTGAGCGGGTCGAGACCGCCGGTAGGCGAGTCGTAGAGCAGCAATTCCGGCGTGCGGATGAGGGCTCTGGCGATCGCTACGCGGCGGCGCATTCCGCCGGAAAGGCTTGCCGGAAAGAGGTCGAAGGTCTCCTCCAGCTCGACAAAGCGTAAAGCATCGCGGACGCGCTGGTCAATCTCCTCGTCGGGAACCTGCTCCTGAATCAGTTGATAGGCGACGTTGTCGCGGACGGAGAGCGAATCGAAGAGCGCGCCCTCCTGAAAGACCATGCCGGTGCGGATGCGCAGAGGGAAGAGCTGCTGCTCGGGCATATGGGAGATCTCTTCGCCGAAGAGCAGGATGCTGCCCTGGTCGGGGCGCAACAGGCCGTTGACCAGCTTGAGCAGGACGCTCTTGCCTACACCGGCGGGGCCTAGCAGAATGCGGGTTTCTCCGGGCGCAACAGAGAAGCTGACGTCGTCCAGCACCGGCGGGCCGTCAAAAGCGATGGTGACATTGCGGAAGACGACGACCGGGTCGGCATCCGCGATGGGAACCTTGCCTTGATCGGGCTGGTAGTGTGCGCTGGTTTCGTTCATAGAGGCGGGAAGAGAGTAAGCAGCACCTGAGTGAGCAGGAAGTCGACGAAGATGATGAGCACCGAAGCCCAGACGACGGCCTGAATGGTGGAGCGGCCCACGCCCTGCGTGCCGCCGGTGGTTCTCATGCCGTAGAAGCAGCCGATGGAGCTGAGGATGTAGCCGAAGAAGAGCGGTTTGACCAATCCCTGGATAATGTCGGGATAGCGCAGATGCTGCCAGGCCATGTCTAAGTACTGGGTACCGTCCTGGTGGTTCATGAAAACGGTGACGAGGCCGCCGCCGGCGATGCCGCAGGCGTCGGAAACGATGGTGAGAAAGAAGAGCATGGTGATGGTGGCAGCGATACGCGGGGTGACCAGTTTGCGCATGGGGTCTACGCCCAGGGCGCGCATGGCGTCGATCTGTTCGGTCACCACCATCGATCCCAGTTCGCTGGCCATGGAGCTGGCATTGCGGCCACTGACCATTACTCCGGTGAGTATCGGGCCCAGCTCGCGAATCATGGTCAGGCTGACGAAGCGTCCGGTGACGGCAGCTGCGCCGAAGGCGGATAGCGTCGCTGCCGATTGCAGGGCCAGCACGCCGCCAGTGGAGAGTCCGGTGAGCACCACAATGGATATGGAGCCGAAGCCGATGATGTCGGCCTGAACCAGGAACTCGGGCCAGTAAATGGGAGGACGATAGAGGTTTGTGAAAGCGCGCCAGGCAAACAGGGAGTAGTCCTGCACGGTAAGGACTATATTCTTGGCGGTTTTTTCGATCGTTTGTATCGCCATCGCGTTTGCCCGCCTGCGGGATGAAGGATTGTGCCGCTCTCATCGACAGGATAACGCATTCCAGAGGTCAGGGATCTGGGATCAGGGAGCGGGCCGGTTCCGACAGCGCGTGGGTTGCGCGATAAACTTGGCTTGGAAAGCGAGCGACAGTTGACCTCAGAAGCGGCGATCAGGCTGGACGAATTTTTTGGCGGATTTGCTGTGGGCGCGCGCCCGTTGCTGCTGCTGGACTACGATGGCACGCTGGCGCCATTCCGGGTGGATCGCTTTCAGGCGCGGCCGTGGGCGGGGGTGCGGGAGCTGCTGGGGCGAATTCAAGGACAAGGCCACACACGCATGGTGGTAATCACCGGACGGCCGGCCGCGGAGATTGCGCCTATGCTTCGACTTGACCCGCCGCTGGAGGTTTGGGGCCTTCACGGAGCCGAGCGGCTTTATCCCGGCGGGCGGCGAGAGTTGGAGCAGGCTCCGGCGGCGACGCAGCAGAAGCTCGAAGAGCTGCGGGAGCATCTGAAGCGCGACAGCCTGGGCGGGCTCTTCGAGGATAAAGCCAACGGCGTGGTGATGCATTGGCGCGGGGCAACGTGCAAGCAGGCTGAGCAGATTGGGCGGCGGACACGGACGATCTTTGAGCCGCTGGCGCTGCTGGAGGGGCTGGCGCTGCTGGAGTTCGATGCCGGCCTGGAGCTGCGCGCGGGGCGCAACAAGGGCGGAGCGGTCGAGGCGATTCTGGCCGAGGCTGGAGACGTTGGGCCAGTGGCGTTTCTGGGCGACGATCTCAGCGACGAGACGGCCTTCCGGGCAGTGCGGCGGGTTGGCAAGCGCGGATTGAGCGTGCTGGTGCGGCGGAAGTTCCGCGAGACGGCTGCGGAGATTTGGCTCAGGCCGCCGGGGGAGTTGCTGGTTTTTTTGGAGAGGTGGGAAAAAGCAGGGAACAGGGAACAGGAATCAGGAATAGGGGATAGGGAATAGGGGAGCCCCCAGAGCACTGTATTTACCCGCTTTCAAGATGACAGCTCTTTCTCTTTCAGAGACAGAAGACAAGGAGAGTGTGGGGAGTCAATATCCCCCCGCAAATCCGGGTTCTCCCGCTTGGAATTAGGAAATATAAGCGAAGACCTCAAGGCATATAGGTAGGTGCTAAGGCAGGCGCCCGAAGGACATGGTTGCTGATTGAACGTTTCCCGTGTTACGATAAGCGTTAAGCATGATTCGCTCGTTCGCTGATGAAGAAACCGAGCAAGTCTTCGGCCGGCGACACAGCCGCCGGTACGCGGCTTTTGAGCGCGTGGCGTTGCGCAAGTTGCGGCAGATTCACAGCGTTTCGAGGGTTGAGGAATTGTTTGAGCCGCCCGCCAATCGCCTGGAGCCGTTACAGGGCGACCGGGCGGGGCAGTGGAGTCTGCGCATCAATCGTCAGTGGAGGATTTGCTTTGAGTGGAGGGATGGGGATGCCTACGAGGTCCAGATTGTCGACTACCACTGAACCGGCGCTCGATGGCGCGGAGCGGGACGAGGGCGCGCGGATGCCTGCGCTGCATCCCGGCGAGATGCTGCGCGAGGAGTTCATGAAGCCGCTGGGGCTATCGTCGAATGCGCTGGCAATGGAGCTGCGCGTGCCGGTGACGCGGATCTCCGAGATTGTGCGGGAGCGGCGCGGAATTACCGCGGATACGGCGCTCCGGCTGGCGCGTTACTTCAACATGTCGCCGGAGTTTTGGATGCGCTTGCAGATGGATTTTGATTTGGAGTCGGCATCGGATGCGGAGGAGACGGCGATTCACGAGGCGATTCGACCGCGCGCGTCGCATACGGTCATCGAGGATCGACGAGTGGTTGCTTGAACGGATTGCTGTGGAGGTTTTGGTTTCCCTGCTCACAATCGAGTTGGGCGCCCAGCACTCAGAGGATGGAAAAGAAGAACGAACGCGTAATCAGGAAACGAGTCCAGACAGACTATGCCCACGACGAACAAAGACTATTACGGCACGCTTGGGGTGAAGAAGACGGCCACCCCGGAGGAGATTCGCAAGGCCTTCCGCAAGGCTGCGCGGCGGTATCACCCGGACGTGAACCCCGGCGACAAGCGCTCCGAGGAGAAGTTCAAGGAGATCTCCGAGGCCAACGACGTGCTGAGCGACGAGAAGAAGCGCAAGATATACGACCAGGTGGGCTTCTACTCGGATCAGATTGACCCGGCAACGGCCGAGGCTTATGCGCGGCAGGGCGGCGCCGGACGCGGCGCTCCGGTGGACTTTGGCGGCTTCGACTTTTCCGGCTTTCAGAGCGGGCCAGGGCAGCACCGAGGGCAGCACGCAGGCTCCCCGGCGGATTCGGCTTCTTGGGGCAGTTTCAAGGACATCTTTTCCGGCATCTTCACCGGAGCGCAGCAGCCGCAGCAGCCGCGCGGCCCGCAACCGGGCAGCGACCTGGAGTACCAGGCCACGGTGGAGTTCTGGACGGCGATTCGCGGCGGCCAGGCGCGGCTCGACGTGCACCGCCAGGAGAGCTGCCCCACCTGCCACGGCCAGGCCTCGACCGGCGGACCAACGCAGTGCGTGGAATGCAACGGCACGGGCCAGATGACGCAGATGGGCGGGCGGATGAAGTTCAACATTCCCTGCCCGCGCTGCAACGGCACGGGCCGCACCACGAATCTCTGTTCCACCTGCCACGGCGAGGGATTGGTCAGCCGCGACGAGGCGGTGGAGTTCCGCATCAAGCCCGGCACGCGCGACGGGCAGCGGATTCGCCTGCAGGGCAAGGGCAACGCCGGAGAGAACGGCGGCCCGGCCGGCGACCTCTTCCTCATCGTCCGCACCGGCACGCATCCGGTCTTCACGCGCGTCGGCGACGATATTCATCTGACGGTGCCGGTGACCGTGCCGGAGGCCTCGCTGGGGGCCAAGGTGGATGTGCCCACCATCGACGGCCGCGCGCAATTGAAGATTCCTCCCGGTACGCAGAACGGGCAGAAACTGCGCATGAGAGAGCGCGGTGTGGAGAGCTCCCAGCACCCCGGCAAGCGCGGCGACCAGATTGTGACCATCGAGGTGCAGGTGCCTAAGCTCTCGGACGAGCGCAGCCGCGAGATCATGCGCGAGCTGGGCAAGCTGAACAACCAGGACCCGCGCGTGGCGCTCTTTGATAAGCTGTGATTCTGTTAAGCTCATGGCAGCGCTTTTTCAATTCGCGGGTGTATCCGAATGTCCGGGCATCAAGATGAAGAACCGCAAGATTTCGAGCCGGAAGATGAGATGTCAGGCTTCGAGTGGCATCCTGTCAAAGCTGCTTCAAATATGAAGAAGCACAAAGTTTCCTTCGAAGAAGCTTGCACAGTCTTCAAGGATACGCAGCGTGTCGAG
>JBKQLG010000297.1:0-3578 GCA_052147235.1 Occallatibacter sp. | reverse complement strand
CGCCGCCGGACGTATGCCGCTCGGCACCGCGCCCGTTCTTCCTGAGGATTCCCAGGAGCGCGCATTCTTGGTTGGCCTCGACGTGCGCACTCGCTCCCGCGGTGGCGCAAAGGTCACGGCTCAGGCGCAGGCCGCGCGCGATGCTGCCACCGTTCAGCCTGCTCCAAACGGCAAAGCTGGAATCCCCGCGCATGCCTCGGCAAAGCCTATCACCAATAAGCCAAGCATTCCGGAATTTGATGCGGAAGAGTCTCTTGCTGAACTACGCACGCTGGCGGGAAGCGCCGGCGCGAAGGTGGTCGGTGAGATTCTGCAGCGCCGCGATCGGCCTGACCCCGCGACCTTGATCGGCGCAGGCAAGCTGGAGGAGATTGCCGGTGCAGCCGCCTCAGTGAATGCCGACCTGCTCCTCTTCGATCACGATCTCACCGCTTCGCAGCAGCGCAACATCGAGAGGATCGTCAAGCGCCGCGTGATCGATCGGACGCAGCTCATCCTCGATATCTTTGCGCGCCACGCCCGCACTCGAGAGGGCCAGTTGCAGGTGGAGTTGGCGCAGCTGCAATATCTCTTACCCCGGCTCGCCGGGCGCGGCATTGAAATGTCGCAACTCGGCGGCGGCATCGGCACGCGCGGTCCCGGTGAAACCCAACTCGAAACTGACCGTCGAAAGATTTATCGCCGCGTTCGCCATGTCGAGCAGCAACTGGAAAACGTCCGCCGCATTCGTGCCCAGCAGCGGCAACGGCGCGAATCTGCGCCTGTGGCCACTATCGCGCTGGTGGGCTATACAAATGCCGGCAAGTCCACGCTGTTCAACGCCCTCACGCAAGCCGCCGTGCTGGCTTCGCCACGCATGTTCGCCACCCTCGATCCCACGATTCGCGCCGTCGTCCTGCCCTCGAAGCGCAAAGTTCTGCTCTCCGACACCGTAGGATTCATTCGCAGCCTGCCGCACACGCTGGTCTCGGCGTTCCGCGCGACACTGGAAGAAGTGCAGCGCGCGTCGCTGATTCTGCATGTGTCGGACGCGAGCAACCGGCTTTCGGCCGAGCAAGACGCGCAGGTGGAAATTGTTTTGAAAGAACTCGAAGCCGAGAAGAAGCCGCGCCTGCGCGTGATGAACAAGATCGATCTGCTGGATGATGAAGTCGCGCAGAGCCTGCAGGCCGACGCCATGCGCGAAGGTTCGAACACGGTGTATGTCTCAGCGGCGGAAGGCACGGGATTAGAAAAGCTGCTGGCGCGGATCGACGCGACGATCGAAGAAGACGCCGTCAGCCGCGTGCATCTGCGCGTCCCGCAGAAAGAAGGAAAGATTCTGGCGATGCTGGAAGCTAAGGCGCGGATTTTTTCGCGGAAGTATAAAGATGGAGCGGTCGAGTTGGACGTGGAGGCGCCGGCGTCGGTGGTGAGGCGGGTGAGGGAGTGGGTGGAGTAAGTTCTTAGTTGTTGGTAGAGTCTGCCGAACGCCGGGTGCCCCATTTCTCGCGCGTCCTTTGCGCGAGAAGTGGGACTGCCGTTTGCGGAGATCTTCGCGAAATGTAGCTCCGCAATATCCCCACGTCTCGCCAAGAACGCGAGAAATGGGGCACACGCGCCCGGACTCGAGATGGGAACTCACGCGTCGGGAACCCGGTGGCGCATTCTTCTGATCACCCATGCCGTCCCAACTACGGCGAACATAACGATCAGAACGATCCACGCCAGAAGCGTGATCAATGCCGCAAATATATTTACCGGCTCAGCTACTCCGCGCTGTCCGAAGGCTGTTGAAGCCATCACAATCGCTCCGACGGTAATGGCTGCGATTGGAATGATCCACCGGCGCGTGGGCTTCGATTGCGTGTATCGTTGATCGAGCCAGCCGCCGACCAGCCACCACTGCACAATAATTCCAAGAACAATGAGAGTCTCAAGAGCGATTACCCAGGTTTTCACACCCAGTTGATACTTCAGCCGATTTGAAATCAGTCGCGCTGCTGGCGAAGCTCACCCGTCCGCCGAAGCCCCCACCAGAAGCGCCGTTGGGAGATTAGCCGCGAAAATTGTGCGGGTAGCAGGCGAGAATCTGTACTCATAGCATGGTTCGAGAGGCACTCCGCCACCTTCGGGTGCGGGGTACCTTGCCTCAAAATCCTCGAACTCCTGAGCTTGAGGGGCGTACCGCCAAACCGTCGATTCCTGATGAAACATCGGGGGCCCGGCGATTCCTAGGTGCATCAGGGGAAGAAGCAGGGCATAGCGGATTTTCCGCATATGAGAATTAGACACCGCATACTTTGATTGTGGACTAACGCCTGATAACGGGGAAATTTAAATGGGCCGGCAACCAAGAAGCGGTGACATTCCTTGGCTATCGGCCCATTCGATCCTGAATTGGATCGGAGGTGATAGTTCAATGCTAATCCTCTTTTGGCCGAAGTCAAGGGCTATGTGCAAGAATGTGCGATGGGCAGGCCGGCAACCGTCTCACAGGGGTTAAAGCCAGCATTTCTAGCGGCTTGGAAGCCACACGACGAAAGTCGCCCCTTCCCGAAACCGTCCACCCCTCAAGCTAAAACGATCTTCTTCGCGTTGACATAAGCTGCTTGGGACGCTAGACTTAACAGTTTTCATAGCCCTCATTATTCCGGTCTATATCAGCACCAAATGGATCAGACGCTTCAACAACTAGGGGAATTACTGCTCGGAGCCGTGCCGACAGTGATTCTGCTGGCGCTGCTCTACGCGCTCTACACCGCGATGGTGCACAAGCCGTTGCAGCGCGTCCTGGCCGAGCGGCGCAGCAAGACGGAAGGCGCGGTGGAGAAATCGCGCGCCGACATTGCCGCGGCCGAGGCGCGTACGGCCGAGTACGAGCAAAAGTTGCGCGAGGCGCGGGCCGTGGTCTTTCGGGCGCAGGAAGCGCGGCGGCAGGCCGTGCTGCAGGCTCGCACTAGCGCCTTGAATGAGGCGCGCAGCAAGGCTCAGGCGCAGGTGCAGGCGGCGAAGAGAGATATCGAAAGCGATCGGGCCGCGGCCGAAGCGGGTTTGCCGGCCGACGCAGAGGCGCTGGCACAGGAAATCGTGCGCCGCGTGCTGCAACCGGCGGGAGCGGGAAGATGATGATCTCAACTAGATCCTCAATTTCAACCGCCGCGACGAGAATGACAATGACGTTGATCAGCGCGACTTCAACTTCCGTGACTTCAACTTCAATGACCGCGAAGGGGAAGAGGATCGTCCGCGCCGCTTTGCTGATGCTGCTGATGGTGAGTTGCGCGAGCGTGGCGTCGCTGCGGGCGCAGGAGCAGCCCGCTTCGGCCGAGCGGAAACAGGCAAGTCAAAGTTCTGCGGAACCGCCAGCGTCTCCTGGCCAGCAACTGGTGCACACGAGCAAGGAAGCTGCGGGTCAAGAAAAAGACGAGATGGAGGAGTTCAAGCAGTCGGCCTCGGTGCAGGCCATCGCGCGGCTTACTGGATTGAAGCTGCAGCAGGCTTACTGGCTGAGCGTGGTTCTCAACTTTGCAGTCATCGCCGCCGTCATCATCTGGGCCGGGCGCAAATACTTGCCTGGGATGTTCCGCGACCGCAGT
>JBKQLG010000296.1:0-8142 GCA_052147235.1 Occallatibacter sp. | reverse complement strand
ACTCAACTTCTCTGCTCCAAGCACGCTGATCATCCATCCTCAGCTTGCCCGCTCCAATCGCTTCAGGCTCATCTTGCGTTGGAATCAACTCCTACGCTCAGGCTCATCTTGCGTTGGACAAGAGTGCAACTTGACTTTTTCGCGATTTGCACATAATATTTCTATATGCAAGGTTCACTCTGTTGTCGCCGCTGTCCATCGCTTCGCGCGCAGAGGTGACCTGGGTCTAAAAGTTCAGATCGAATCCACGGTTCCCCAATGCCCGCGATGCAGCTTTAGCTGCCGCGGGTTTTCTGTTTTTGGCGAAGAGGATCAATGACACAAGTAATTCCAATGAAAGAATCAAATGCGCAGCGCGCGGAGCGACTGAAGCGCGAAAAGAATCCCTGGGAGGCCTTCGATGAGGTGCGCGAGTTTGCCCGCCAGGGCCGCTCGAGCGTGCTGCCCGAGTGGGCCGCGCTTTACTTCAAGTGGTGGGGCATCTACACCCAGGGCGACGGCGTGGGCGCCACCGGCGGCAAAGGCGGTGAGGGCCTGGCCTCCGATTACTTCATGATGCGCATCGGCATTCCCAACGGCATCGTCAGCGCCGCGCAGCTTCGCGTCATCGCGGGCCTCGCGCAAAAGCACGCGCACAATCTGGCCGACATCACCGTCCGCCAGTGCATTCAGCTTCACTGGCTTACCACCGAATCGCTGCCTGTAGTTGTCGATGCGCTCGACGCCATCGGGCTTTCGCCGATGGGCGCTTGCGGCGATGTGGTGCGCAACGTGACCGGCTGTCCGCTGGCCGGCGTGGCCGCCGATGAACTGATCGATTCCTCGCCGCTGGCCAATGAAATTTCGCTCATGCTCAAGGGCAACTCGGAGTTCTATAATCTGCCGCGCAAATTCAAAATCTGCGTCACCGGCTGTCCATCGTGGTGCTGCCATCCGGAGATCAACGACATCGCCCTCACCGCGACCAAATTCAACGGCCGGATCGGCTACTCGCTGCGCGTCGGCGGCGGCCTCTCCAGGGAACCGCATCTTGCCGTTCGCCTCAATGCCTTCGTACTTCCCGATCAGGCGGTGCCCGTGGCGCGCGCTGTGACCGAAATCTTTCGCGAGCAGCAAGGCCTGCGCGAGAACCGCGCCCAGGCCCGCATGAAGTACCTCTTCCTGAAAGAAGGCTGGACCGCCGATCGTTTTCTCGCCGAGTTGCAGTCGCGGCTCGACTTCACGCTGCTGCCCGCCGCGCCCGAGAAAGTGCCCGACGACATCTATCGCGATCACGCCGGCATTCATGCACAGCGCCAGCAGGGCTTGAGCTATGTTGGCGCCTCGGTGCTGCGCGGCCGGCTCAGCGGGGATCAGTTGCTCGCTGCCGCCGGGCTTGCCGAGCGCTACGGCACGGGCACGCTGCGCACCACCGTCTCGCAAAATCTGTTGTTCATCGACATTCCCAACAACAAAACCGCGGAACTTGCGCGGGAACTGAACCGGATCGGATTGCAAGTCGATGGCTCGAACTTCTGGCGCGGCGCGGTCGCCTGCACAGGCACAGAGTTCTGCAAGCTGGCTATCACTGAGACCAAGAGTTTCACGCGCTGGCTGGTCGATGAACTCGAAGAGCGCCTGCCTGAATTCGATCAGCAGCTCAGGCTCAACGTCACCGGCTGCCCCAACGGCTGCGGCCAGCATTGGATCGCCGACATCGGCATCGAGGGCAAGAAGATCAAGCACGAAGGCAAGCTCATCGACGCATATTATTTCTGTCTCGGCGGCGCGGTGGGCCAGCACGCATCCATCGCCCGCCCGGTGGGCTTTCGCTGTCCCGCGACGCTGGTGCCTGAAGCAATCGAGCGGCTGCTCCGCCACTACCTCGCGACTCGCGAGCCGGATGAAAATCTGCGCGCATGGTTCCTGCGCCACAGCAATGATGAGTTGCGCGCCGATCTGGCGGGTGAGGCTTTAGCGCCGGTGGAGCGCGATCTGCCCATGGGCCATGTACCGCTCGAAATAGCTGCCGATTGAGGATCAAACCATGAGCCTGTTGCCGGTTTTTCTTAAACTCGAAGGTCGCACCGGTCTTGTCGTCGGCGCGGGCACGGTTGCATTCGATAAGATCGACAGCCTGCTTAAGACTGGCTTGCGGCTGCGCGTGGTTGCTCCGATGGCGCGAGCAGAAATTCGCCAGCTCGCAATCGATGGCCGTCTCGAATGGATCGAGCGGCGTTTTGAAATCGCTGATCTCGATAGCATTGATTTGGTCATCGCCGCCACCGATTCCGTCGAAGTCAACGCACAAGTTTATCGGGAAGCCGTTGCGCGCAATATTCTGGTCAACAGCGTGGACGATCCTCCGCACTGCGATTTTTATTTCGGCTCAGTGGTCAGCCGGGGCGCACTGCAAATCGCGATTTCGACAGCCGGCGAGAGTCCTGCCTTCGCGCAGCAGTTGCGCCGCGAGATCGACGAGCAGTTGCCCGAAGACCTCGGCTCGTGGCTAGAAGATTTGGGAAGGTTGCGCCGCGAAGTTCTCGCAACGCATCCGCGCGGCGAGGCGCGCAGGCTGCTCTTGCATCAACTCGCACAGCGCAAGCTCTGCGACTCTGTTGACTGCCCCTCGCGCCTGTTGGCTCGCGCGCGGTTCGACAAACAAACTGCTGAATCAAGCGCGAAGGTCTATCTGATTGGAGCCGGTCCCGGCGATCCCGACCTGCTCACCGTCAAGGCATTGCGCCTTCTTCAAGCCGCCGATGTCGTTCTGCACGACGGGCTTGTTCCGCAAGCGATTCTAGAGCTGGCCTCGCCGCTCGCCGAAATCGTCAACGTGGGAAAGCGCTGCGGCGTGAAGAGCATCACGCAGCAAGAGATCAACACGCTGATGATCGAGCGGGCGCAGTCAGGACGCTCAGTCGTGCGCCTCAAGAGCGGCGATCCGCTTCTCTTCAGTCGCGCCGCGGAGGAGATGGCCGCGCTCACCGCAGCCGGTGTGGCTTTTGAAATCGTTCCCGGCATCACCGCCGCCTTTGCCGCCGCCGCCGCCATCGGCTGCTCTCTCACCAGCCGCAACACCACCTCTAACGTGATCTTCTCCACCGGCCATCACGCGCAATCGCAGCCGGAGAACCAGTTCCTGCATGCGCCGCTGCCGCAACTCGAAGATGCAACCCGCGTGGTGTATATGCCGGGCCGCGATCTGCGCGTGCTCGCGCAACAGTGGCTCGACGAAGGCCTTCCTCCGGAGCTTCCCTGCACTGTCGTCTCGCGCGCCGCGCAACCCGGCCAGCAGATCTGCGCCACCACGCTCGCCGCTCTCGGCGACGCCGCGCCCGCGCTCGCCCCCAGTCTGCTGATCGCCGGCTGGGCTCTGCTCGAATCCTCTGCCGCGTTCCAAATCCAGGAGCAACTCGTCGAAACGGTATAATCTGCGCGGAAAGCCTTACTCCGCCTGGTAGCGATGCAGCCTGCCCAGGCCGTTGAATGCGGCAACCTTGTAGCACTCGGCAAGCGTCGGATAATTGAATACATTATCGATAAAATAATCCACCGTGCCTCCCAATACCATCACCGCCTGGCCAATGTGAATCAGTTCGCTGGCGTCCTCGCCGATGATATGCACGCCCAGCAGCGCGTGCGTATCGCGATGAAAGATCAGCTTCAAGCGTCCGGTTGTATCGCCGCGAATCTGCCCCCGCGCCGTCTCGCGATAGTACGCCATGCCGACCTCGTAGGGCACGTCATCTGCGGTCAACTGCTCTTCGGTCTTGCCGATGAAGCTGATTTCAGGAATGGTGTAAATGCCGTAGGGATAAAAGCTGGGGTTGGTGGTGGCGGAACGATCGTTGAAGGCGCGCGCGGCCGCGATGCGCCCCTGCTCCATCGAGACCGAGGCCAGCGCGGGAAAGCCAACCACATCGCCCACCGCGTAGATGTGCTCCACCTTGGTCTGGTACTGCTCATCGACGGGAATGCGTCCGCGGCTGTCGGCCTCCAGTCCGGCGGCGGCAAGGTTGAGATCGTCGACGGCGCCCTGGCGGCCAATCGCATAGAGCAGCGCATCGCCGGAGACGCGCTTGTTGCTTTGCAGATTGGCGACCACCGTGCCGCCGGGCAGTTCTTCAACGCTCTGCACCTCTTCGCCCATGCGCAGCGTGACGCGCGCGTCGCGCAGGTGATAGCTGAGAGCCTCAATGATCTCCCGGTCGGCGAACTCCAGCAGCCGGTCGCGCTTTTCGATGAGCGTGACGCGCACGCCGAGAACGGCGAACATGCAGGCGTATTCCACGCCAACCACGCCGCCGCCCACCACGATCAGCGAGCGCGGCAGTTCCGGCAAGTCAAGAATCTGGTCGCTGTTGACGATGGTGCGGCCGTTGACGGGCACCTTCGCCGACGAGGCCGGCCTGGCGCCCACGGCCAGAATGATGCGCTCGGCTTCCAGCGTGGTGTCGGCCAGAGGGCCTTCAACGCGTATCCGGTGCGGATCGACAAAGCGGGCAATGCCATACACCACGTCGATGCCGTTGCGCGAAAGTTGCGCCTCGGTCACGTTCACTTCGGTGCGGATGACGGCCTGCACGCGGAAGGCCAGGTCGGCCATCGTGATCTTGTCCTTGACCCGATAGTTCATTCCGTAGACCGAGCGATAGTTGTAGCCGGAGAGATGCAGGACGGCTTCGCGCATCGTCTTCGAGGGGATGGTTCCGGTGTTGACGCAGACGCCGCCGACGACCGCTCGGGCCTCGACAACGCAGACGCGCTTATTCATCTTGGAGGCGGCGACGGCGGCCCGCTGCCCGGAGGGTCCGGAACCAATGACAATCAGGTCATACTTGACTGCGTTCATGCGCGTGTCTCCCTCTATCGTTGGATGCGGTTGTTGCCGCGATTGGCTCTGCCGGAATCAGGCCCATCCGCCCTCGCCGCGCCAAGCCCAATGCCAACAGTATCCCATGGCGCAGCGCTTCCGCGGGTGGCCCAGATCTAACTAGCCCAAATTGATTGGGTGGCCCAGGTCTCGCTTTTGAGGGTTGGGAAACCACGCACCTCAACCATCCCGTCTACGATCACCGCGTGTAATCTGATCCACAGGGATAAAAGCAATACCTCTACTTGTCGAGTTGCTTTGTGCCGGTTACCCGGAATCTGGCGGCGAGCACCTGCGTAGAGTCCTCTGGCTGCGCGCTGCTGATATTGACGACGTACTCGCCGGGAACAATCACGCGGTTCCCTTTGGCATCGACCTGGCCCAGCGAGCGCGGATCGACCGTGAGGCTCACGTGAGTCGTCGCATGGGGCGCAAGATGTACGCGTGTGAACCCGGCCAGCACGCGGCGCGGAGTTTCGAAGCCCCTGGGCTGCGTCAGGTAAACTTCGACGACCTCATCCCCAGCCACCGCTCCAGTGTTTTCGAGATCGGCATCAACTCGCAAGGAATCTCCGGCAGCAAGGCTTGAAGAGGCGAGCTTCAGGTTGCGATATGCGAAGGTGGTATAGCTCAAGCCGTAACCGAAGCCATAAAGCGGTTTGCCTGCGAAATAGCGATACGTACGGCCCTGCATGGCATAGTCGTCAAACGCTGGAAGCTGATCCAGCGCGCGATAGAACGTAAGAGGAAGACGGCCGGCCGGATTGTTGTCGCCGGCAAGCGTCTCGGCAATCGCCGTCCCGCCCTCTTCGCCGGGATACCATGCCTCCAGCACTGCGCCGGCATGCTCGTCGGCCCAGTTCACCGCCAGGGCGCTGCCGTTTTGCAATACGACGATCAGCGGTTTGCCCGTGCCCGCCAGCGCCTTCAGCAGCTCTTCCTGAGCGGCCGGCAGATCGATCGCGGTGCGGTCGCCTCCGCTGAAACCCTCCAGCTTCACCGGCATATCTTCCCCTTCAAGCGATGGTGAAAGGCCGACAAATGCAACGATAACGTCGGCATTCTTCGCCGCATGTACCGCCTCGTCGCGCAGCACCGCGGCCGGAGCCTGCCAGGTTAGATCGATGCCCGCGCTTCCCGTCCCGTGCAGGTATTCGAGCCGAATCGCGTGGGGTCTGCTATCGGCAAAGTGCACGGGTGCTTCGATCACACCGCCGCGTTCTCCGGTGGACTTGTGTTCACTGCCCACCAGCAGCTTGCCGTCGAGAAACAGCCGGAATCCTTCCGTGTTTTCGCACGCATAGCAGTAATTCATCCGGACGCCGAGCTTGTAGTCGCCCGCCGCGGGCGGAGTGAAGTTGCCGCTCCAGCGCACTGAGTAGTTGTTGCGCCCCAAGCCGGCCACCGGCGCAACCTTGTCCCAATTGAAGTTGATGTTGGCGTCGGTCCGCGTCAGCACCGGCTCTCCGCTGAGGTCTGGCGACGCGAAGTACTCGGCCGTGAGTCCGTGGCCTGCGCCGCTCGCCGGGCTGAGCGCGGTGTGTTCGATCGGTATGGCAAAGCCCGCCACCAGCGTCGATCCCTGCGCATAGCTCACCGTGGCCGCTGTAAAGCGCTTCTCAATCCCGGTGAGCGTGTAGACCGGCTCCGGCGGCGGCGCGTTGTAGTTGCCTTGCAGCGACTGCACCAGTTCAGCCGTGGGGCCAACAACCGCGATGCGCTTAACGCCAACCTTCAGTGGCAGGGCCCCATCTTTGTTTTTCAGCAGCACCATGGACTCGCGAGCCGCCTGCAATGCCAGCGCACGGTGTTCCGGCGAGTTGTTCTCCGTCAGAGGAATCCGACCAAAAGCATAGCTCGCCGGCGGATCGAAGATTCCAAGATCAAAGCGCGCGCGGAAGAGGCGCCGCAGGGCCTTGTCGAGGTCGGCCTCGGTCACCAGTTGCTGTCGTACCGCATCGCCAAGCAGAGGAAAAGCCATTCCCTGGCCATAGACGCACTCTATATCGGTGCCGGCCTTCAGCGCGGCTGCCGCGGCGTGCGGCTCGTCCGGCGCATAATGGTGGCCGAGATCGACATCGGATATCGCGCCGCAATCGCTGACCACGTAGCCGTCGAAGCGCCAGGCCTCCCGCAGATGATCGCGCAGCAGCATGGTATTGGCGCACGCCGGCGCTCCGTCGACGGCGTTGTACGCGCACATCGCCGATTGCACGTGCGCCTCGGTAACCACCGCCCGGAACGCGGGCAGATATGTATCCTCAAGGTCGTGCGCGGAGACATCGACGTCGGCCTGATGGCGCGTCGATTCCGGGCCGCTATGAACGGCAAAGTGCTTCGCCGTGGAGACCACGCGCGGATGGCCGGGATCGTCGCCCTGCATTCCCGTAACGAAGGCGACGCCCATCCGCCCCGTCAGAAACGGGTCTTCCCCATAAGTCTCCTGGCCGCGTCCCCAGCGCGGATCGCGAAAGATATTGATGTTCGGCGCCCAGAACGTGAGGCCGAAGAAACTCTCGTGCTGATTCTGGCGTATCGCCTCGTTATATTTGGCGCGGGCTTCGGTTGAGATCACTTCGCCCATGCGATGCACGAGCGGCGCATCCCAGGTGGCCGCCATGCCGATCACCTGTGGAAAATCCGTTGCGTAGCCGGCAAAGGCCACGCCATGCAGCCCCTCGTTCCACCAATCGTACTTGGGAACGCCCAGTCGCGGGATGGCCGGCGCATGGTCGCGCAGTTGCTGCACCTTCTCTTCGAGCGTCAGCCGTCCAATCAGATCGTCGACGCGCCGCTCAACCGGAAGTGCCGTGTCCATAAAAGGCAAAGGCTGCTGGGCCGCCACCCGCAGCGAGGCTGCCAGCACGACTGAGAGGGCGAAAAATTCACGGATCTGGAACAACTTCATGAGAAGGCCTGCCTGATTGATCAATTGTTGCGCATTCTGCCGCCGTGCCAGAGTAGAGTGCGGACCATGTAATTATATCCAGCGCGTCCCATCCGGCGAGTACTCCCACGCGGCGGCCATCGTTTAGGAACAATTACCAATTCAAACAGTACGCGGCATTTCTCCCGGAGGGAGAAGTGAGAATAGCCCAGGCCAAGCGTAGCGCAGTCCTGGGTCAGCGTTTCATATTAGACCATCCGTCCCGTAGGGCCGGCGTGAAATCCGCCTCAAAACCTTCTTCTTTTCGAATCAACAAAATGCGTCATTATAACAATGTCGTCTTCACAGCTTATCCGTCAGTTGCGAAATTGTAACGCCGCTCTCCAGAGCGGCTGTCGTG
>JBKQLG010000295.1:0-14663 GCA_052147235.1 Occallatibacter sp. | reverse complement strand
TGCATGGCCTCCAGGCGAACGTCCATCGCGGGCAGAGTGGGTTGATTCCGCCTTGTACACGTTGAACCAACTTGGCTTCAAGGAACACCAGTACGTTCTCGTTGCCCACGATGACAAGAAGCATTTTCATATTCATGCCATGGTAAACAAGGTTCACCCTGAAACCTACAGAGCGCACACTCCAACTTATAGTTGGCTCACACTTGACGGCGCAGTACGCCATCTGGAAGCCAAGTATGGCTGGTCCCACACGGCCGGTCCAATGCGATGGGACGAGGCATCGCAACAGGCTGTGCGCATGTCACGATCCGAACGTATTGCGCTTCGGTCCGCCCAACAGCAGCCGACAGGTGCCGCCGCACAGTACGAGCATTACCACGATGAAGATTCCCTCCAGACCTATGTGCGCCGGGAAGTTGCTCCGCATATACGAACGCTGCTAACTCGCCAGAGCGCCTCTTGGGAAACCCTTCATACACTGCTTGCGAAATTTCATCTGCGCATGGAGAAGGGTGAAGCGGGCGGGTACACAGTCCTCGCAATCGACCACACCATCCGCGTGAAAGCATCCGATGTATTCCGTCATAACTTTGCTGGTAAAGAGAATCGTAAGGCGGCCGAACAGCTTCTTGGACCGTGGAGGGAACCATCGACATTGCTTCAGTCTCTCCCTATACAAACGGGACGTACTACCGTTCGTAATCAGGCGCTAAGGGACGAACGAAGAGAGCAGCGACTCCGGGAGAGAAACGCTCTCATAGACGAATACAATCAGTACCGGAATCAGCAAAGAGGCGTCTGCAAGGGCATTACTGCGAAGGGCAGAGAGGACCGGCAACAGGCCCTCGCCCGGCTGAAGCAACGCAAAAAGGGAATCCGCGTGTCGGCACAACCGTGGCCAGCCAAAAAGATTTTGCTGTCGGAGGCTGTAGCCGCGTCCGTCATCGAACTGCGAACGCTCAAGTTGTCCACGCAGAAGACGCGCCAGGATCAGCTTCCGAAGAACCTGCGCACATGGGTTGCCGAGCGCGCCGCCGCGGGCGATGCGCGGGCTGCGGCACAATTGCGTGGCTGGCGCTATGCGGATCAGCGAAACCAGCGGCGGCTCGATGCAAGGCTGGAAGCAAACGCGATGCACATCGGTCCACCGCCCGATCATGACGGCGGTACAGACTGGGCCGACCTTGCGCAACAGAGGCTTGCAAGCCAACAGAAGAAGCTGGCGCTCGCCAATCAGATTGCCGCGACACGCGTCTGGGCAATTGACCGCAAGACCGGCGATGTGTCCTATGTGCTCAATGGACAGGTTTCCGTCATCGACCGCGGACGCATCGTCACCGTTCTCAACCAGGATAAAGCTGCCGTTCTCTTTGGATTGGAGATGGCCGTCCAGAAATACGGATCGCGCATCGCGTGTGACGGCAGCGTGGAGTGGAAGCGGATGGTCACGAAGGTTGCGGCGCAACAAGGCATCTCCGTCCAATTCACTGACCCGGAGATGCAATACGCAATGCGTCTTCTACAACGTCTGGCAAATCCGCGCCAACGCCAGCAGGAAAGAGGCGGCAGGTAGCTCATGATTGCGGATATGCGGCCGCCGTCAGCAAGATGCCCTGACGAGACTATGCGAATGTGGATTGAACTGGAGTCTTGAGTTTGTGGACGGCTGCAAAATAGGCCACCATCACGCGAAATGTCTTGGACCGATTTACTCCGCCGAGAATCTCGCCGCCAACTCGATCCAGCTCGTCGGCTATATCGTGTGTCAAAGGAAACACGAATGCCGTGTCAATGCTCTGAAATGGAATGTTCAGCCAGGGGCCGTTATAGAACGCGACAAGCTGTGCCTGCGCGGCTTTGGTTTTGAAATTCATGATGATGCGTTCGGCGAGGGCGTTCTTTCTGCGGATTTTGAGCACAGCGAAAAGCTGGCTGAAATGGCTTTTGGTGAATTTGGAATCGACGGTGAGCCGGAGTTGAGTGCGCGTCTCCACGGGAGCAACGATTCTGCGCTTCGGTCGGGCAGTCATCTTCTTTGGTGGGAGCATCTTTCTTCCCTCTGGTGATGTAGTATACATCAGAACTATATGCAATAAAGGGTAATGAGCTAACCTGCTGCAATTAAATGGTGTTTTGTGATGAAAATGCTGGATGTAGTAGTGGATTCATTGCACGGAAGGGCCGGAGTCAACCCGGATCGAAAAGAACAAATCGAACCGTGGGGGAGAGGGAGAAAACGCAGAATTCTAGTTGTGGTTCAACCTGCCCGAAGCATTACACTTGAGCAATATGCCGGTAAAGCCAAGGGAAGACGGTGATGTCAGACGCTCCAAGGAGCGTGGCCAGCATCTACTCTGGGTCAGCGGGGCTTGGGTTTTGCCGATCTTGGGCGTCTTCTTTTGGGTTTACCCCGGCTCCGCGCTCGCCAAGGCCGTCGCTTTGATCGCTGCCTGTGTTGCGGCGCCTCTTCCTGCGCTGCTGCATATGCTTTGGCGGAGAGATCGATTGCTTGCTCGCACGGCGACTGCCGAAGAGACCGCAGTTCAATTGATGCTGCAACTGGAGACCGTCCGGTATCGCACCTCCCGGTTGCGGGAGGAGTTGCGGGCAGCCGACCGGCAGGCGCGGCTGAGCCATCAGTTGACCCTTTTGGGTCAATTTACGGCCGGGTTCATGCACGAGTTCAACAACCCTCTGGCAATTGTGGCAGGGCGGATCGAGGTGTTGCTCGAGGAGCGCAAGCAGGATGCGGCTCTGTGCGTGGATCTGGAGCAGATGCTGAAAGAGACGCGTTACATGAGCAATATCGCGACGACGTTGCTGCAGGCGCTGCGGCGCGAGCGCGGCAGTGAGGTCTTCGAGGCCGCGGCGCCGCGAAAGGCGCTGGAAGAGGCGCTGGCGGCGCTCGGCCCCTCGGCCGTGGCCCAAGCCGTGGAAGTGGTGGAGGAGATCAGCGAAGCGCCGCGGGTGGATGTGCCGGAACACGTGATCGCCGAGGTCGTCCGTATCCTGCTCAGCAATGCGCTGCGGGCCCTGAAGGGCCGGGATGGGGGCGTGATCTGGGTGCGCATCGAGCCGTATCGCACAGCCGGCGCCAGCGTTGCGATCCGCGTCGAAGATAACGGGCCAGGCGTTCCGGAGAGTATTCGCGCACACCTTTTCGAGCCGTTCATCTCCCAGAGCAGCAAAGGGGATCGGCTAGGGCTGGGCCTGGGGCTGTTTTTAGCCGCCAGCCTGCTGGATATGTATGATGGCCGCATCCGGTACGAGATGAGGTATGGTGGAGGAGCCAGTTTTGTAATCGAACTGCCCCCGGCGCGATTTACGCGCGGCCAGCCCTACCACTGGTTTGCCGGAGGAGCGACAGAGTGAGCCGTATTCTGGTGATTGACGACGAAGCCGCGCTGGGAGAAAACATCCAGAGGATGCTGCGCCTGCCGGGCACGACGGTCTCGATTTGCGTGGACCCGGCGAAGGGGCTGGCCGAGTGCCTGGCCAACCCTCCCGACCTGGTGCTGCTCGATGTTCGTATGCCGGGGATGTCGGGCGTAGAAGTCTTTGCGCGGCTACACGAAGCGCATCCGGGGCTACCGATTGTTTTCCTGACCGCCTTTGGGTCGGTGGAGAGCGCGGTCCTGGCGATGCGCAACGGCGCATTCGACTACCTGCAAAAGCCCTTCAAGCGCGAGGATCTGCTGCTGGTGGTCAAGCGGGCGCTCTCGCATGCCAAGCTGGAGCGCGAGGTGGAAACGCTCAAAGGGCGGCTGGAGGCGTTGGGTGAAGCGGATGAGGCTCAAAGCCGCAGCGCAACGATGATGGAGAAGTTGGAGAAGTGCCGGCGGGCGGCCGCCACCGACGCCACGGTGATGATTCTGGGCGAGAGCGGCAGCGGCAAAGAGGTGGCGGCCCGCTTCATTCATAGCCAGAGCCGGCGCAAGGATGGGCCGTTTGTTCCGGTGGAGTGCAGCGCCATGCCGGGATCGCTGATCGAGAGCGAGCTCTTCGGCTATGAGCGCGGCGCATTTACCGGCGCGGAGCGCATGAAGAAGGGGCTGATCGAGTCGGCCGATGGCGGCACGCTGTTTTTGGACGAGATCGGCGACCTGGGCGTGGAGCTGCAAACGCGGCTCTTTCGCTTTGTGGAGGAACGGGCCTTGCGGCGGCTGGGCGGCCTTGCCACGGTGAAGGTGGATTGCCGCATCCTATGCGCAACCAACCAGGATCTGGCGGCCAAGATCAAGGCGGGCAGCTTTCGCGAGGAGCTTTTCTACCGGCTGAGCGTGGTCACGGTGAAGCTGCCGGCTTTGCGCGAACGGCCGGAGGATATTCCCCACCTTGCGCGTTTTTTTCTGGAGCGATTCTCGCGCCGTTATGGAAAGAGCCTTTCGGGTTCGCCGCAGTTCTACGAAGCGCTGTTGAGAGAGCGCTGGCCGGGCAATGTCCGCCAGTTGAAGAACGTGATGGAGAGGCTGGCGGCGCTGCATCCGGGCGGGGTGCTGGGGCTGGCGGATCTGAGCGAAGACGCCTCGCCCGTCGAGGCGGCCGGAAGCCTCTCAGCGCTTCCCTGGAAGGATGCACGGGAACAATACCTGGCCAGCTTCGAGATCTCTTACGCGCAGGCCGTGCTGGCTCGCTGCGGAGGAAATCTCAGCGCCGCCGCGCGAAAGGCCGGGGTGGACCGAAAGACCTTTTATGCGCTACTGCGGCGGGAGAAGGAGCAGCATTCTGGGGAA
The DNA here is from genome assembly GCA_052147235.1 of Occallatibacter sp. Classification (GTDB taxonomy): domain Bacteria; phylum Acidobacteriota; class Terriglobia; order Terriglobales; family Acidobacteriaceae; genus Telmatobacter. The sequence goes on along the minus strand of JBKQLG010000295.1, from coordinate 9,930 downwards.
TCTGTTCCCCAGATGGAGCCGGAGACCGGGGAATGAAATCCCCATCCGCTGGTTGATCTCTCTCTAACTTATTGATACGAAATAATGTGGGCTTTGGCTCCCTAAGTGCTTAGAGAAGAGGCAGGAGCTCCCGCATATGAAACTCTGGACCGCAAGCGTCAAAGCAACTCTAGCGATACTCGGCTTGATTCCGCTTCTGCCGCAGCCCGCACATGCGATTCCGGCATTTGCCCGCAAGTACGGTGTCAAGTGCTACACCTGCCACACGGTTCCGCCGGCATTGAACAAGAACGGCTATATGTTCAAGCGTCTCGGCTACCGGATGCCACCGGACGAGATGGACGGGAGCAAACCCGCGCCGAAGATTGCCGAGCTCGACGACAAGATCAAGTTCGACATCAAGAACACGCTGGCGCTGATTCTTCAGGCCAGCGTTACAGACGACAAGACCGTCGCCGACGCGGGCAATACGGTCTCCGCATCTCACGTCTCGGCGTGCAACAGCGGAAGCGTCGCCAGTCAGCAGAGCTCCTCCTGCTCCAGCTTCAACCTGGACGAGGCGGCGCTGTTTGTCGCCGGCGCCGTGCCGGAAACCGGCTTCTCCTACTTTGGCCATTATGAACTCTACCAGAGCGGGAGCAATGATCTGGAGCAAGGCTTTGGCGTCTGGACAGGAGGCAAGGCCAACAGCAGTTACTTCATCAAAGCCGGCGAGATGCATATGCAGGAGGGCGAAGGCACGCGGGCAGCCATGTTCTATAACCTGTTTTCCGACCCAGCTTACACGCTCATCAATGTCGATCCGCTCAGCTTCGCGCTCGATCAGCACCCGGTCGGCGTAGACGCGGGATACACCTGGGCCTCGAATTATTTTCAGAGAGTCTTTGCCGTCTCCGCCAAAGTGACCAACGGACTGAACGCCGATGGCAGCGAGATTCTCGACACCTCGACGAAGAATGGAAAGGATGTATGGGCCGACGCCGATTACTGGTTCGGACCGGACGGCGGCGCCACTGTGATGTTCTACCGCGGATCCAAGGACCAGATTCAGATTCCGACAAACGGGAATAATCCGTTTACTTACCGGGCGGGCATCAACCGGGTGGGCGCATTCGCCAACTACCTGTTCTTCGACAAGCTGGATATTCTTGGCGGCTATATACGCAGCGAGGATGACTGGGAACCGCCGAATGGCGGACCGAACTCGCACTACATCAACAACTCTGTCCGCGGAGAGGCGGATTACTACTTCAAGACAGGAACGGTCGTCATGGCGCGCTACGACCATGCTCTTGAAGCCATCTCTCCGAACCCGACAATGCACACACAGGCCTGGGGCATCGGCGGCGAGCACGCTTTAACCTCGTTGGGCAACGTGGTGCTACGCGCTGCCTACAACCAGGAACACGATGGCGATCCGGTGGCCCTGGCGGGAACGACCGACAAACTTTTCCGGCTTGATATCCGGTATATGTGGTAAGGAGAGAAAGATGAACAAGGCAATTCGCACCGCAGCCATGTTTTGCATCGCAGCGCCGCTGCTTATGTGGGCACAGAGCAGCAATGTAACGCTTCCGCAGGACAAGGGGCCGGACAAGATCGACATTTCCAGCTATCCGGCGGAGCAGCAGAAGGGGTACAAGGTTTTTACGGACAAGTGCTCCAAGTGCCACACGATTGCGCGGCCGATCAATACCAGCATGACCGCGCCGGAGTGGAGCCGTTATGTGAAGCGCATGATGCACAAGCCGAATTCGGGCATCAGCGACGCGCAGGGCAAGATGATCTACGAGTTTCTCGCCTACGACCAGGAGAATCGCAAGGACAAGAATCCCTCGGCCTTCTCCAAGGCGCTGAGCGACGACGAGATCGAACAGTTGAAGACGCAGCAGCACTAGAGCGTTGTGCCGCTCTGGCGGCCTTGTAATTGAAGCCTGCAAGGCAGTGTTGCCTTCCACCCCGGCGAGCACCAGGCCCGCTCGCCGGGGCCTTTCTTCAACAGGGCCTACTCATGGTTCGCGATTTCGATTTACAGCAGCACGCGTCATCGCAAAAATGGGGAAAGTATGCGCTATTCCATCACCGTCCCGGACCAGGAGTATTTCGACAGGAATATTCCCTGCCGCTCCGCCTGTCCGATTCATACGGAGTGCGGCCGCTACGTGCAGGCCATCGGGATCTCGAAGGATGAGGAGGCGTATCTTCTGGCGCGCGCGCCGAACCCATTTGCGTACGTATTGGGAAGAATTTGCGCGCACCCATGCGAGGACAACTGCCGGCGCGGAAAGATCGATGAACCCATCGCCATCTGCGCGCTGAAGCGCTACGCCACCGATCGCCACAACCTGGGCACAGGCCACGATCCGGCGCGGAAGAAGCTGCCTCCGGCTGCCAAACGCAACAAGCGCATTGCCATTGTTGGAGCGGGCGTGTGCGGCCTCACTTGCGCGCACGATCTGGCCCTGCTGGGCTATACGGTCGAGGTATTCGAGTCCGCGCCGGTTCCCGGCGGAATGTTGTATCTGGGCATTCCACAGTTTCGCCTTCCGCGCGAAATTATCAAAATGGAAGTGGATAGCATACTGGCCCTGGGCGTCACTCTGCACATCCGCATCACGCTTGGCCGGGATATTTCTTTCGCCGATCTGCGTTCCAAGTTCGACTCTGTGCTGTTAGCCACGGGGCTCAACAAGGGCCGTGAGCTGAATATCCCCGGTGCGCATTTGGCAGGCGTTTACAACGGCATCGATTTCCTGATCAACGTCAATCTGGGCTTCGAGATCAACCTGGGAAAGCGCGTCGTAGTGGTCGGCGGCGGAAACGTGGCCATCGATGTGGCGCGCGCCGCTGTCCGATTAGTGCAGGAGTCGGCGATCTTTCCTGAAGCAGAGCAGGACGAGGACGCCAAGGGCCTCCAGCCGGCCTTCGACGCAGCTCGCATGGCGCTGCGCTCCGGCGCGGAAGAAGTGGAACTGGTCAGCCTGGAATCGCGGGCGCAGATGCCGGCGTGGAAGGGCGAAGTCGATGAGGCCGAGCATGAAGGCATCGCCGTGGAAAATGGCTGGGGGCCCAAGGAGATTGTGGGCGAAAACGGAGTCGTTACCGGCCTCAAAGTGCGCCGCTGCCTGACTGTCTTCGATGAGAGCGGCCGCTTCAATCCCGCCTTCAGCGACGAAGAGAAGATCATTCCCTGCGACAGCGTGATTCTGGCCATCGGTCAGCAGGCCGATCTCTCTTTCCTCAGCGGGGATGAAGGCGTGCAGGTGACGCAGCGCGGGATTCTCAAGATCGACGAAAACCTGATGACCACCGCCCCCGGCGTTTTTGCCGGCGGCGATGTGGCCTTCGGCCCGCGCATTCTGGTCGAGGCCGTAGCCAACGGCCATAAAGCCGCCCGCTCGATTCACGTCTTTCTGAGCGGCAAGACTAAGAAGACGGTTCTGAGCCGCTTCCGTATCCTGCCCAATTGGGAGATGCCGCGCGGATTCCTATCGACGCCGCGCCAGAAGATGCCAGTGTTGGCGGCCAACCGCCGCATCGGAATCGCCGAAGTGGAGCTTGGCTTTGACGAGGAACAGGGTCGCGCCGAAGGATTGCGTTGCCTCAACTGCCAGGTGAACACCATCTTTGACGGCTCGAAGTGCATCCTGTGCGCCGGCTGCGTGGATGTGTGCCCGGAGAATTGCCTGCGTTTCGTGGACCTGGTCCAGGTGAGCGGCGATGCGCGCTACGACGCGCTGATTCAGAACCGCTACGGAATGCCCGCTGCCGAGCTGAAGGCCGGTCAGGCGGGGGCCATCATCAAGAACGAAGAAAAGTGCATTCGCTGCGGCCTCTGCGCCGCGCGATGCCCAACTGGGGCCATCACCATGGAATCCCTGGAGCAGCAGGAGCGCGAAGTTTTTGAATAGGGGAGACGAGGGCATGGATCGACGGGAGTTTTTCAAGATCAGTTGGGGCGCGGTAGGGATTGTATCGTTGGTTTCGGCGGTAGGAGTCAGCCTGGCCGCCGTGGTGCGGTTTCTGACGCCGAGTGTCTTCTATGAACCCCCGCAGGCGTTCAAGATTGGCGAGCCGGGAGACTTTCCCTTCGGTCCTCCGACCTTTCTGGTGGACGAGAAGATCTTTGTCTTCCGCGACCGCGAGAAGGGTTTTGCCGTGGCCAGCGCGGTGTGCACCCACCTGGGATGCACGGTGGCTCACTTCTCCAGCGACCAGCGCTTTCATTGCCCATGCCACGGCAGCGTCTTTGCCGCCGACGGCTCGGTGCAGCACGGTCCCGCGCCGCGCGCCCTCGATTGGTTTGAAGTAACGCAGGCTCGCGATGGGCAGCTTCGCGTGGACAAGGACAAGGTCGTACCGCCCACTTACCGGTTGATGGTGTAACGATGAATCTGATTCGCGAAATCTGGCAATCGATCGTGCGGCGGGACCCGCTTTCCACCGACAAGGGGAAGTCCGAGCTGGTCTTTCTCAACGTGTGGCTGCATATCCATCCCGCCAAGGTGAAGAAAGAGAATATGAAGTTCAGGCACACGTTCTACCTGGGCTTCATCACTTTCTTTCTCTTTCTTATCCTGCTGACCACCGGGATCGCACTGATGGTCTATTACCGGCCCTACCCGCCGCAGGCTTACCAGGACATGAAGGACCTTCAATTCGTCGTCTTCATGGGGCCATTCCTGAGAAACATGCATCGCTGGGCGGCGCACGGCATGGTGATCTGCGTCTTTCTGCATATGTGCCGGGTCTTCTACACTGGCAGCTACAAGAAGCCTCGCCAGTTCAACTGGGTGATCGGCGTGCTGCTGCTGCTGGTTACTCTCAGCCTATCTTTCACGGGTTATTTGCTGCCGTGGGATCAATTAGCCTACTGGGCCATTACTGTCGGAACGAACATCGGCAGTTACGCCCCGCTGATTGGCGGGCAGGTCCGGGAGCTTCTGCTCGGCGGCCATAGTGTCGGCGAGGGAGCGCTGATTCGCTTTTATGTGCTGCACGTCGCGGTGCTGCCGGCGATCATCATTCTGCTGACCATCGTTCACTTCTGGCGTGTGCGCAAGGATGGCGGGCTCTCACGGCCTGTCTGGAAGCTGGAGCCAAAGAAGACCGAGCCTCTCGTAACCATCGGCGCGCCCGCCGCGGTTGCTCCGATGCAAGCTGTGACCGCGTCAAAGGAAAAGACCTACGGCCTGATGGAAGTGGTTACCGGCAAGCCGATCTTCGAGACTGTCACTCCCGAAGAGGAAGAGGATACGGTCTTTTCGTATCCCTATGCCTTTGTGCGCGAGGCAGTCGTGATGATGGCGACGGTCACCACCATCATGACGATGTCGCTTTTTCTGAATGCGCCGCTCGAAGAGTTGGCCAATCCGGCCAAGACACCCAACCCGGCCAAGGCGCCGTGGTATTTCCTCGGCTTGCAGGAGTTAGTCAGTCACTCCGCGCTGTTGGGCGGCGTGGTGGCTCCCGCGTTGATGGTGCTGATGCTGCTTGCCATTCCTTACCTTGACAGAAATCCCAGCCGCCGCCTCGCCGACAGAAAGTTGATTCTCTGGATCTTCACCATCTTCGTCGTCGCGAACTTGGTCCTGATCGTGGTGGGAACCTTCTTTCGGGGACCGGGCTGGGCGCTGATTCCACCATGGGTGCATGTCGCCGGGGGGGCTGAGTAATGGAACGCAGACTGCAAATTACATTTTTTGCGCTCAGTCTTCTTGCGCTGGCATTAATTCTTGCCGCCGCGTGGCAGGCCAACACGCCATCCTGGAAGAACTATCAACGCAGCTATCTGCAACTGGAGGCGCAGGAGGAGCCGAACGCGATCACCAAGGCCGCTGTGTTGGCCACGCCGCCGGAGATTCACCAGATACTGCTCCCAGGGCTTCAGCGCGTGGACCGCTGCACCACCTGCCACCTGGGTGTGGAAGACCCGACGATGAAGAATTCGCCGGAGCCCTTCCGCTATCATGCCGGTTTGGGACCGCACATTCCTTCGAAGTTTGGCTGCACCATCTGCCACGGCGGCCAGGGACTGGCGACCGACAAGGAAGACGCGCACGGCAATGTTGCCTTCTGGCCCAATCCGCTGCTCTCCAAGGACTACATTCGCGCCTCTTGCGGCCGGTGCCACAAGGAAGGCTATGTGCCCGGCGTGCCGGAGCTGACCGAAGGCCGCCACCTCTTTGAAACCCAGGGCTGCCATGGCTGTCACAAGCTCAACGGCGTGGGCGGAAGCATTGGTCCCGATCTGACCGCGGAAGGCGCAAACCGCCGCTCTCCGGAATGGCTTGAGCGCCATTTCCTCGCGCCCAACGTGGTCTCCTCCGGATCGGCGATGCCCAACTTCCATTTCACCAGAGAGCAGGCGCGCGACCTCACTTATTACATGCTTTCGCTCACCAACGAGGAGATGGGGAGCTACTTCTCCAGCCTGCGCCTGATTCCCAGTCCGGAGTATGGCAGGCAATTGTTCGTCGAGAAGAACTGCATCGCCTGCCACTCCATCGGCGGCGTGGGCGCGAAGACAGCTCCCGACCTGCTCGGCGTTACCAAGCGCCACTCGATCGAATGGCTCGACGAACAACTGGTCAATCCGGAACTGGTCTATCCGGGCAGCGCCATGCCGGAATACGATCTTGAGACCAATGCCCGCAAGGCGCTGGTTGCGTATCTGGCTTCCGCAACGGCGGAGGATGCTCAGTTGATCCTTTCAAACAAGGTGCGAGCCATGACCCCGGAGGAGATCGCTATCGAGGCGGGCAAGCAGAACTTCTCCCGCTTTGGATGCGTGGGCTGTCACGGGACGGAGCTGCAAGGAGGCGTTGCCAATCCCAACGCTCAAGGCGGCGAGGTGCCCTCGCTGCTGCACGTCTCCGACGACTACACCAAGGATGAGGTCATTGCGATCATCCGCAATGGCCGTGTGCCTCCGTTGGACAATACCGCCGGCCCCACTCCGCCGCTCTATATGCCTTCGTGGAAAAACGTGCTTAGCGATGAGGACATCAACCGCATTGCCGACTACCTCTGGTCAAAACAGCAGAAGGCGAAAGATGCCTGGTAGCGCAGCGGAGAAGATCGATCCAACCGGCAACGAGGGTTCAGTGAGACCATCGGTTGTTTTTCTGTCTTCAGCGGCAGTTCTGTTTGCTGCGGCCGCCATCATGGCCGCCGCAGCCGCTCAAACACACGCAACTCCAACGAGCGCCACTGCTCCGCCGCCCGCTGAAGCGCGTGTCTATCCAGCGCCCGCCAATCTCAGAGTCTTGCCCAAAGATCTGACCGGACAACAGGTTCACGAGATCATGGAGCAATGGTCCGCGGCGCTGGGTATGCATTGCAATGCGTGTCACCTCGAGGACCGCTTCAACATCAGTCCCAATGGCCACCCCCAGCTCAACTTTGCCGACGACTCCAAGGGAATGAAGCTGGTGGCGCGCACGATGTATGCGATGACCGAGAAGATCAACATGGAGTATGTGGCGAAGATCGACGGATCGGGTATGCCCGTCACCTGCGGGACCTGTCATCGCGGCCAGGTGAGTCCCGAGCCGTTCACGTTGCTGCCGTCTGACAGCCCGCCAGCCACACAGCTACCGCCGGGTGGGGAAGAAAAGCCACCGGCGCATTGAATCGTGCCATAAGGGTTTCGCTGCAATCGGAGGGTCATTTCAAAAGCCACTGAAAAACTGATCCGAGTTACTATGATCTTCAACAAAACGGTCCAACGGTTTTGAAGCACGGGAGGCGGAAATTGATCGAAAGCGGCGGGCCGGTATTGCGGAAGCTCAAGGCTGCGGCCGTGGGGAAGAGACTCAGCCTGACAGCGCAACTCAGACTGTTGTTTGGCGTCGCGACGCTTTGCGCCACAACGATGGCCGCTCAGCCAGGCGAAACCAATCCCGGCGGTCTTCAGACCATGCAGCAAGCCTTGATCGACACCGCGGATGCAGCCGCCTGCGCATCCTGTCACAAAGAGGTCGCAAAGGGCTTTGCCAACAATCCGCATAGCGGGGCGGCGCGAATCCGCGGCGGCAACGTCGTAACCTGCGAGAGCTGCCACGGCCCCGGCAAAGCGCACGAAGAGGGCAGCGACGTTGCATCGATCTTCAATCCGGCTACAGCCAAAGCCAAAGCCATGGATGAAGAATGTCAAACCTGCCATGGCGGCAAGCACAAGGGCAATGAGCGCGCGACCCATGGCGAAGGAAACGTAAGCTGCATTGACTGCCATAGCATCCACTCCGCCGCGACGCCGAAGCATCTGCTCAAGCGGACGCAGCCTGAACTGTGCTACCAATGCCACGAGGAAATCAAGCCACAATTCTCCATGCCCTTCCGCCATAAGGTTGCCGAGGGGTTGATCCAGTGCACGGATTGCCACGATGCGCACGGCGCCGATCGAGAGAGTCCACGCCACTCTTCCGCCTGGCAGTTGGATGTATGCACAAAATGCCACGACGCAATGGCCGGACCTTTCGTCTATGAACACCCAGCGGTCAAGGCTGAAGGCTGCACTGCCTGTCACGTCCCGCACGGTGGAGCGAATCCCAAACTGCTAACTCAAGCCAATGTGAACACGATCTGCCTGCAATGCCACCTGCCGTCGCTGAACTTCACAACTGGCCAGCCTGCCGTGCCCTCGCACATCCAGTCGGCGCAGAGCCAATCGTGCACAAGCTGCCACTCTGGCATTCATGGCTCCGATGCGAGCAATATGTTCCTGAACTCCACGCAGGGAAGGGACGATCGTTGAAAAAGCAAATGCCCCGTCAGCAGATAGTCGGGCAGGGCATTTGCAACACAATCAACGAGCCGGGCGCGAGTGGGTTGCCGGATAGGAGCTTCCTTAGTGCGAATCTCCGTCGTGATCGACGTCCCCGGCGCTCTGCGAGGCTTTCTGCGCTTGCGGGCTGATCGTCACGGTGTCTGGTTGCAGTGTGGTTGAGGATGGCGCTGGGGCTGGCGCGGAAGGGGCCTTCTGGCTCTGGGGCGCACTTGCTTCGGGGGCGGTTGGACCTATTACGGACAGGCTCATGGATCACCTCTGCACCGGCTATCGGCGCGGCCCTGGAAGAAATGACGGATTTGGAGATGAAGTTTCAGTCATCTATTGGATACGTTCATCGCGCCGGTCCGGATGCTTCGAGAGGCAGCGTAATGACGATGCGCACGCCGCCCTGCTCGCGATTGAAAGCGGCGACCGCTCCGCCGTGAGCGCGCACGACCGCATCGACGAAAGCCAGGCCAAGGCCATGGCCATTTGACTCTCGTCCCTTCACTCTGCGCTCGAAGAGATGAGGCAGCACTTCGGGCTCGAAGCCCGGACCGTCATCCTCAATGGCCAGCGATGCGCCGCCGCTAACCGCCGTGAGCCGCAGGTTAATCGTGCAGGCGGCGGGCAGGTGCTTCAGCTCGTTGTCAAAGAGATTTGCAATCATGCGATGGAGCAGCGCGGCATCGGCCTCGACGGTAAGCGGGCCGCCGCTGTGCAGTCTGATTTGAAGACCCTTCTCTGACATGGATGGCTCGTATAGATCGCTCATGATTCTCAGCAATTCGTCCAGGTCGAGCGGAACGCAGTTCAGCCGAAGAGCATCCGCTTTAGCCTCGGCCACATCCAGCGATTTATTCAGGAAATCGGTCAGCCGGTCCAGTTCCTCGATCGCGGAGACGATTGGCTCGGCCTGCTCTACCTGCGAAAACGCCGACAACGAAATCTCCAGCTTTCCGCGAATTGCCGTGAGCGGGCTCCGGAGATCGTGCGCCAGAGAGTCCGTGATGGTGTGCAACTGGTGCATTGAGCTCTCGATGCGGTCAAGCATGCGATTGAGCGTCAAAGCCAGATGGCTGACCTCATCATTGTGTTTCGTTGTCGGTACCCTCGCGTTCAGGTCGGAATGGCCGATTCTAGAGGCTGCCTCGGCA
>JBKQLG010000294.1:0-3120 GCA_052147235.1 Occallatibacter sp. | reverse complement strand
GCCGTCATGGGACAGAACCTTGTCCTCAACATGAACGACCACGGCTTCAAGGTTGCGGTCTTCAACCGCACGGTATCCAAAGTGGATGACTTTTTGGCCAACGAAGCCAAGGGTACGCAAGTGGTGGGCGCGCACTCGATGCAAGAGCTGGCAGCCCTGCTCAAGCGGCCGCGGCGCGTCATGCTGATGGTCAAGGCGGGCGACTCCGTCGACCAGACCATCGAGCATCTGCTGCCCTTTCTTGAAGCGGGCGACATTGTGATCGACGGCGGCAACTCGCTGTATACCGACTCCAACCGCCGCACCAAGGACCTGGCCGCTAAAGGCATCCTCTTTATCGGCACCGGAGTCTCCGGCGGCGAAGAAGGCGCGCGCCGCGGTCCCTCCATCATGCCCGGCGGCAATCCCGCCGCGTGGCCGCACGTGAAGGCTATCTTCCAGGCCATTGCCGCCAAAGTCGAGGATGGAACCCCCTGCTGCGACTGGGTGGGCGAGAACGGCGCCGGCCACTACGTCAAGATGGTCCATAACGGCATTGAGTACGGCGATATGCAACTGATCTGCGAGGCCTACGATCTGCTGCGGGGCGGCCTGGGCCTATCCGCCGATGAGTTGGCTGAGGTCTTTACGGAGTGGAACAAGGGCGAGCTGGACAGTTACTTGATCGAGATTTCCAGCCATATTTTCGCCAAGAAGGACGAGGACGGCACGCCGCTCGTCGATAAGATTCTGGATACGGCCGGCCAGAAGGGCACGGGCAAGTGGACGGTATTCAGTGCGCTCGACCTGGGCCAGCCGGTCACTCTGATCGGCGAGTCGGTCTTTGCGCGCTGTTTGTCGGCGCTTAAAGATGAGCGCATCGAAGCGTCGAAGATTTTGCAGGGGCCGGCAACCAAGCCTGCCGTAGGCGATCGCGCCGCATTCATCGAGGATGTGCGCCGCGCGCTTTATTGCTCCAAGATCATCTCCTATGCGCAGGGTTATATGCTGCTCCGCGCCGCGGCCAAGGAGAATGGCTGGAAGTTGAATATGGGGGGCATCGCTCTGATGTGGCGCGGCGGATGCATCATTCGCAGCCGCTTTTTAGGCATGATAAAAACCGCCTTCGACAAGAATCCCGCACTCGACAATCTGCTGCTGGATAGCTTCTTCTCGGGCGCGCTGAACCAGTATCAGGCGTCGTGGCGCAATGCAGTGGCGCACGCCGTAGAGTCAGGCGTTCCCACCCCTGCGTTCTCCACCGCTCTGGCCTTCTTCGACGGTTACCGCACTGTCCGGCTGCCCGCCAATCTGCTGCAGGCGCAGCGCGACTACTTCGGCGCGCACACCTATGAACGCACCGACAAGCCGCGCGGCCAGTTCTTCCACACCAATTGGACTGGCCACGGAGGCCGCACCTCCTCCTCGACCTATACCGTTTAGGGGGTGGCTTTGCATCAGCCACTGATTCAGAGCTTCACTGAAGAAATATCTAATCGCCGTCTGGCTTGCCTCTGAACTCGGCGTGGGCGTGCTCTACCTTTTTGGAAGGTTCCCCATCAGAACCGGGGGATCTCCTCTCCCTTTAGCAGATATTTCCGTTTCAAAAACGTGACCACTCTTCGATTTTCAGGCCTGCGTCCTGGTCCCTATTTCCTAGTCCCTGGCACGTCAACCCTCGCGGCGGCGGCGCTGGTGGGTGCTGGGAATGTTCATATCCTCGCGGTACTTGGCCACGGTGCGGCGGGTCAGTTTGATGCCCTGGGACTGGAGCATGGCGGCCAGCAGGTCATCGGTCAGCGGGTGGCGCGCATCCTCGTCCTCGATTAGCTTGCGGACCTTGCGCTTGAGCACCAGCAGCGGCGTGTCAGAGCCCTCCGGCCCGTTCGATCCCTCGGAGAAGAAGAAGCGCAGCTCGATCACTCCTTGCGGGGTGTGCGCATACTTGTTGGCCACCGCGCGGCTCACCGTCGAGGGGTGAACGCCGATCTCCTCGGCCACCTCCTTGATCATCATCGGCCGCAGAGCTTCGATGCCCGACTCAAGAAAATCCTGCTGGCGGCGGACAATCACTTCGCAGGTCCGTAGGATCGTGCTCTTGCGCTGGGCAATGTTGCGCATCAGTTGCAGCGCCGAGCGGAAGCGCTCCTTCACGTAGTCCTTCACCTCTTTGTCGGTGTCCTCGGCGGTGAGCATCTGCCGGTAGCGGCGGCTGAGCCGCAGACTGGGCATGTCCTCCTCGTTCATCGAGACCACCCACTCGGTTCCGCGCTTGATGAAGACCACGTCCGGCTCGATCAGCCGTGACTGTTCCCGGTTGTACTGGCGGCCGGGCCTTGGATCAAGGGTGCGGATATAGTCAATTCCGCTATGCGCCTCAGTGAAAGTAATCTGGGCCGCTCGCGCCAGATCCTTCACGTCCCGCTTCTGCAGTAGATGCAGGTGCCGATCCACAATCAGCGCCGCCACTTCCATGCTGCGCCGCCGCTCCTCAAGGTGGGCCTCGACCTCGGCGCGGAAGCTGCGATTGGGATTCTTCTCTGGCTCGGCCGGCTCGGCCGAGTGCCGGGCAAACAACAGGGCAAACTCATGCTGTTGGGCGGCAATCTGAATCAACAGGCATTCGCGCAGGTCGCGGGCGCCCACGCCGGCCGGGTCAAGCTGCTGCACCAGGTCGATGCCGCGCCGCAGCAGCTCAATCGCCGCCTGCGTTTCCGGTTCCCCGCCAGCATTGCCGAAGGCCACCGCCAGTTCTTCTTCGCGGCTTGCCAGGTAGCCATCCTCGTCCAGATTGCCAATGATGAACTCCACTGCCTCGCGCAGGCTGGGATCCAGGGTCATAGCACCCAACTGCCACGCCAGGTGATCGGCCAGCGTTGTAGGCTGGGAGAGGAAGTTCTCAAACGAGGGCTTTTCGCTCTCTTCGTACTCTGGCTGTGTGCGATAACCGGGGTCCAGGTAGTCCTGAAAATAGGATCCGAAGTCAATTTCGTTGAAGGAGTCCTTGGGCGGGGCCGCCGGCTCCACGATCTCGCGCTCCTCGGCCCCACGTTCCAGTCGCACCTCGCGGCCCGCAACCTCATCCAGCATCGGAACCGACTCGTCAATCTCCTCAAGGACGGGATTCTCCACCATCTCGGC
>JBKQLG010000293.1:0-9716 GCA_052147235.1 Occallatibacter sp. | reverse complement strand
CCGCAGCATCCCGAAAAACACATAGTGCTTCGCGCGTGTGTTCGAGATTACCTCTCTTTGCCACACGATAAGCTTCTAACCCAAGTTCATAGAGCCACGGAAAGTCTTCACGAACGAAGCCAGCAATCAGTAGAATCCCTATGGGGTCTCCTCTACGTTTCGAAATCATATGTACCATTTCATCAATCATCCTCGGATCGAAACGTCGAAATAGAGATCTTCGAGGCCGAAATCGCTCTGCTCCTTCCATAATCTGTTGTTCGAAACGCGAAGATAGTTCACGAACAATAAGTTTCATCTCCTCCATAACCTTCGCAACGGCTCCTTCATTTATTGTTTCCTCCTTATCGGGTTTTTTCTGGCCTCCGATGGTCTTTAAGACTTCAGCAACATTACCTTTGAACGTATGCACTTGACTCGCAACAACACCCTCGTCTGGTTCGAGGTTTGGAATTCGGCGACATAGCTGGAGAACGAGCTTTGTCAGTGATTCCTCACTGTCATCGCTGTTCTGAAACTGATAAAAAGGCCCAACACTCGCCCTGCCAAGAGGAACTCCGAGCGCAATCCCATGAACAGGGGTGTCTTTCTTCCCCTTTGCTACCCCTGTCTCATACAAAATCCAAGGTCGTTCTAGGCTGGTTTCTGTGAGAAGGCAGACGACATCCGAAGCCTTATCAAGCTTCATCATTAGCGTCTTGTACCACTCATCTCCAAATAGAATGCCTTCCGTGCTTTTCTTATCTGACGAACGGAAACACTTCAGCATCCCAGCACTTACGCTCTTTAGAAGTTTGCTGAATGCCTCTGCTAGTTCTGCGTCCCGGCTGTCATGACTAATGAAAACCAATGGAGACTCCGTTGATTTTTGGACTTCAATCGTATCTTTCTGGTCAGGCATATCGATCTCCAGTTCGATAAACGTTCTAAACCCATGCAACTAAAGATGTTTCTTGGCGATTAGATTGCATTATAGTACTAGTTCTGCGTTTGTTGCACATTTTTTATGCCCTCGAATAGACTTCGTTTTGACCTCAATGCAGCAAGAAAATGACTTTGGATCGGCCGTCCTTTCTGGAATCTCTCTATCCATGCCGGTCGCCCCAACCCGGCGGGAAGGGGCGATAATACCCAGAGGAGATACCATGCGCACCTTGAGCAGTTACCGCTTTCTTCTTTCCGTTTTGATGGGCCTGGTCGTGCTGGGCCAGAGTAGCCGTGTTCCCGCCCAGACCGCCGGCAGCCCATTGCCGCCCGCGCCGCGCGCCAAAGAGGTTCGCGTGAAGCATGTGCTGGTGATTGGCCAGACCAAGGACTGGGAGCACGACTCCGTCTCGGCGGCGATGGCCGCCGTCTACAACATGGGCAAGGAGAGCGGCCTGTGGGACACGACGATGCGCACCGACACTAAACTGCTCACCAAGAAGGAGCTTGTCCGGAACGCCAAGAATCTCAACTACTTTGACCTGATCGTCTTTGCTAACACCAGCGGCGAGCTGGATATGGACGCCAGCCAGAAGACGGACATGATGTCCTTTATCAAGGACGATGGCAAGGGCTTTGTCGGCATCCACTCTGCGCTGGACACGAATCACAACTGGCCGGAGTACGGAGAGATGATCGGCGGCTGGTTTGACGAACATCCCTGGATGACCTTCAATGCGCCCATCCTTAACGAAGACCCCAGCTTCCCGGCAGTGCGCCACTTTCCGGCCGCCTTCGTGAAGTACGACGAGATCTATCAGCCGAAGAGCTGGTCGCGCGACAAGGTGAATGTGCTGCTCAGCCTCGACGCTTCCCGGCTGGACTACAGCCCCAACCCCAAGATCCACCGCGCCGACCACGACTTTCCCGTGGCGTGGAGCAAGATGTACGGCAAAGGACGCGTCTTCTATTCGACGCTCGGCCACACGGAGGAGTCCTGGCAGGACCCCGACGTTCGCAAAATGTACTTTGAAGCGATCAAGTGGGCGTTGCAGATGACCGAGGGAAGCACGGCCTCTCATCCGCGTCCGGCTGCGACTGTCCCGGGCCGCTGAGCCTGAGTGCGCCATCCTTGCGCATTTTCTTGTTGATCTTATGCGCAGATGTAAATTGTTCATCTCAAACCGCGCAGATACCACGCCCTTCAAAGCGCGGAGTCGTAGGCGATGCGGCCTTCGCTGATCGTCCAGCGGATGCGGCCTTGCATCGCGTAGCCGTCGAAGGGCGTATTGCGGGATTTCGATTTGCCTTCGCGGGCGTGGTAGGTCCACTCGGCCTTGGGGTCGAAGACGACCGCATCGGCGAAGCTGCCCACGGCAAGTGTGCCGCGGCCCTTCAATCCGAGAAGCGCGGCGGGCTGGGCGCTGAGCAGGTTCAAAACGCGGCCCAGGGGCATCTTCCACTCCTTATGCAGCCAGCGGAGCGAGAGGCCGAGAGCGGTTTCCAGGCCGATGATGCCGTTGGGGGCGCGCTCGAACTCGACCTCCTTCTCGTGGACGGCGTGAGGGGCGTGGTCGGTGGCGATGGCGTCGACGACGCCGTCGAGCAGAGCCTCGATCAGCGCGTCGCGGTCGGCGGCGGAGCGCAGCGGCGGGCACATCTTGGCGTTGGTGTCATAGAGGCCGATGTGCTCGTCGGTCAACAGGAAATGATGCGGTGTCAACTCGCAGGTGACGCGCAATCCGTTGCGGCGGGCCTGGCGCACGGCGGCGATGGCGGCTGCGGTGGAGATGTGGGCGACGTGCAGGTGGGGGCGCAACTCGCGCAGCTCATGGACCAGGCGGATGTCGCGCTCGACGATGGCGGACTCGGCCTCGTTGGACCAGCCGCGCAGACCGAGCTTAAAGGCCGTCGGCCCGGCGTTCATGCTGGCGACTTTGTCACCGATGTGGGTGAGGCGCGTGTCCTCGGCGTGCTGGATCACGGTGAGGCCCATGCGGGCGGCGGCGGCCAGCGCCTCGCGCATGATGTTGTCCTTGAGGATGGGCAGGCCGTCGTCGCTGACGGCCACCGCTCCGGCGGCCTTGAGGGCGGCGTAGTCGTTAATCGCTTCACCTTTAGAGCCGCGCGTGGCGGCGGCTACAGGGAAGACGCGGACGAGTGCGCCACGTTCCGGGGCTTGCATCCAGCGGGTGATCTCGGGCGAGTCGTTGACCGGGGTTGTGTTGGGCATGGCCGCCACCGAGGTAAAACCGCCCGCGGCGGCGGCGGCCGTGCCGGTGGCGATGGTCTCCTTGTAGCCCTGGCCGGGCTCGCGCAGATGGACGTGCAGATCGATGAGGCCGGGAGCGACGGTGAGGCCGGTGGCGTCGAGAGCTTCTGTGTCCTCGGTGTGTTTCAGCTTGCCGGGACCGGCGATCTCGGCGACGCGGCCGTCCCTGAGGAGAATGTCCTTGAGGACGTCGACGCCGCCGGCGGGGTCGATCAGATGGCCGCCACGAATTACCAGAGCCGTCATGCCCGGCCTCCTTGGTTTGCCGACAGCGCGCGTTCGACGACGGCCATCCGAATCGCGACGCCATTTCGGACCTGTTCGAGGATCGCGGACTGCGGGCCGTCAGCTACGCCTGCCGTCAGCTCCAGGCCGCGAATGATGGGGCCGGGATGGAGGACCACGGCTGTGGGAGCGAATGCGGCAAGGCGCTGGCCGGTGAGTTGGTAGACGGCTTTGTACTCGTCGAGATCGAGTTGCATGCCGGCCAGGCGCTCGGCCTGTATGCGCAGCATCATCACCACTTGCGACTGGCGCAATGCAGCCTCGAAGTCGCGGACGATTTCAATGCCGGGACCGGCCAGTGCGGCAACTTCGGGCAGCAGGGCAGGCGGGCCGCAGAGCAGGACGCGCGCGCCAAGGCGCGGCAACAGCAGCATATTCGAGCGAGCGACGCGGCTGTGGAGGATGTCGCCCACAATGCTAACCGTCACGCCGGAGAGAGTTTCAGCAGTGACGGCTTCAATGCCGGGGCGCAGGTGAGCGAGGATGGCGCGCAGGTCGAGGAGAGCCTGGGTGGGATGCTCGTGCATACCGTCGCCGCCGTTGAGGACAGGCAGGCGGGTCTCGGCTTCGAGCTGCCAGGCCGCGCCGGAGCTGGGGTGGCGGATGATGATGGCCTCGGCGCCCAGGGCGCGCAAGGTCAGGCCAGTGTCTTTGAGCGACTCGCCCTTTTCAATGCTCGAAGACTTGTCTGAGACCAGCGTGGTGTCGGCGCCCAGTCCCTTGGCGGCCAGCTCGAAGCTGGTGCGGGTGCGGGTGGAGGACTCGTAAAATAGCAGTGCGATACGGCGCTTGGCCAGGATGCGGGCGCGGGTGAGCGGGTCTTGATTCTCGAGAGCGGTGGCGCGGGCGAGGAGATGGCTCAGGGCTTCCAGGGTCAGGTCGAAGACCGAGAGAAGCGAGCCGGGATTGTAGGGAAACGGCGAGGCCGCGACGGGCGGAGTGACTAGCGGTCGGCGGGTTTTGGCGGTGGTCGGGGTCATGCTGTTCCAGCTTCCAGCCTCTAGCTCCTAGCCTCTAGCCAGGAGCTGTTTTTAGTCCTCGCGCTCGACGAGCAGAACCTGTTCGTCGCTGTCAACCTCCTGGAACTTGACCTCGATGATCTCACGGCTGCTGGTGGGGACGCGGCGGCCGATGTAGGTGGCCTCGATGGGCAGCTCGCGATGGCCGCGGTCGATGAGTACGGCCAGTTGCACGCGGCGCGGACGGCCGTGATCGAAGAGGGCGTCGAGCGCGGCGCGGATGGTGCGACCGGTGTAGAGTACGTCGTCGCAGAGCACCACGTCGCGTCCGTCGATATCGATGCCGATGGCGCCGGGAGTGACCACGGGACGCACGCCGGTAGTGGAGAGATCGTCGCGATAGAACTGAATGTCGAGGACACCTGTATCGACGGGGCGCTTCTCAATGGCGGAGATGAGCTTGCCCAGTCGCTCAGCCAGCGGAATGCCGCGCCGCCGGATGCCGACCAGGGCCAGGTCTTCGCTGCCGTTGCTTTTTTCGACAATCTCGTGAGCCAGGCGCACCAGTGTGCGCTCGACCTCGGAGGCTGACATCAGCCTGCCCTTAACGTGCAGGGCGGGATTGCGTTCGGTATCGCTCATGAATATTCTCTTGGCCTATCTCTGGCAGGATGATACGAGGGTTCAGTACTTACGAGCAAGTTGTGGAGAAATAGGGTGGAATCCAGGGTGTTGAGCGAAGCCGGAAAAACGCGGGCTACACCTCCGGCCTGCGAGCGCGTGCCATCATCCGCGCTCCCAAGGCGCCTCCGGCCACGGCAAAGAGGAGCAAGAACAAAGAGCTGATTGCAATAGAGCCTGCCCAGATTCCGGCATGGCCTTCCGGCGACATCATCCAGGTCTGCATGCTGGAGAATATGGCCTGTGCCTGTGCCGCGTCCGCCTGCGTCATGCCCTCCATCGACTGCTGCGCCCTTTGCTGAAAACTTTCCATGAAGATACGGTGATAATCCGCATCCATCTGGCTGGACTGGTGGAGAACAAAACGATTGAAAAACAAGACGCTGGCGGTGACGGCAAAGGCCAGCCATGCGCCCATCAGGCCGGTCACCAGGCCAATGCGCGCGCCAGCTCCGAGTGTGATCCACGCCGGCCGCTGGCCGCGCACATAGAGCATCACGGCCAACCCCGCGGCTGTGGCCATCCAGATCAGACCCAGATGTCCCGCCTGCGAGGCCTCACTAGAGAGTAATCCGGCGGGAATCGCCATCATCAGAGCGGCGCGCAATGCCGGCTTCCAATCGACGCTGCCTGCATCGCGCGTGGCCTCGTTCCAGCGCTCCTGCTGGGCTTGTCCGGTGGCTCCGTCGGTCGCGTAGAGCAGTTGCGGCAGGCCGCAGACAGGGCAATAGCAGTTCTCGGTCTGGACGGTCTGGTGGCAGCGGCTGCAGGAAATTTCCATACATCTATGAGCCTATAGCATTATGCCGCGGCAGGGTAAGCAGGCATTTCCGCTTTTGGTAATACAGCGGGCCGGGCGATTACCGGCTTGACCGCCCAGCCGGTGGTGAGTTTTTCGCCAGATCGCAGGCTCGCCACAGGTACCAACTGGCCACGGAGCGAAAGGGCGCCCAGCGCTTTCCTCTCTTGAGCAGCACCTCCGGCCTGGGCAGGTCCTCCGCGACCAAAGGGCGGGTTTTGGGGAGACGCAGGAAGGTCAACGCGAAGCCCTTGCGCACGCCGTAGTCGGTTACCGGCAGCACGTCGGGCCGGCCCATGCGAAAGATCAGTAGCATTTCCACGGTCCAGGGACCGATGCCACGCACCTGGGTGAGCCGCTCGACGATCTCCGCGTCGGACATCTTGCGAATCGCCGCGTGGGTGGGGACCGTTCCGTCCAGGGTGCGGGCGGCCAGGTCTTTCAGGGCGCGCACCTTGTTCCCGGAAACGCCAGCGGCGCGCAGAACTTCGTCCGGCGTGTCAAGCAGCAACTGCGGGGCCGGGTCGCCGCCATAGTATTCGCGGACGCGCCGGTGGATGGTGGCCGCGGCCTTGCCGTGCAACTGCTGGTAGAGGATCGACTCCAGCAGCGACTCAAACGGCAATTGCAAAGAGTTCAGCCGCAACGTGAACGGTCCGGCGCGGTCGATCAGCGCTCCCAGCTTGGCGTCGTTTGCGCGCAAATGCGCCAGCGCCTCGGCGGCGTCGAAGGGGAGTTTCGGGCTGCGGCCATCGTGAATCATAGGGGAACAGTGTATCGCGCCGGGAGTTCATTTTGGCAAGATAGGCGGAGGTTGGTCGATAAACTGCGCTAGTCCTGCCCCATCACTGTAGAATCCATGGCAGAGACGAACGAGGAGTCGAACCCCATGAAGATGCGGCCGGGAACACAAACGGGTTTTTTGCTGTGCGGCAAGGAGTGGACTGAGGGCGACGCTCTTGAGGTGCGCTCACCGTGGGACAACGGGCTGGTGGGGCGGGTGACCATCGCCACCCGCGCCGACGCGCGCCAGGCCGTGCATCATGCCGTGGCCAGCCTGCGCCGCGCCCGCGCCTTGCCGCGCTGGAAGCGCCGCGAGATTCTGGAAGACGTAGCCGCCGCGTTGATCGAGCAG
The DNA here is from genome assembly GCA_052147235.1 of Occallatibacter sp. Lineage (GTDB taxonomy): Bacteria > Acidobacteriota > Terriglobia > Terriglobales > Acidobacteriaceae > Telmatobacter. The sequence continues at coordinate 2,661 of JBKQLG010000293.1, read as the reverse complement.
AAGGAACGCTTCGCGCAATTGATCGTCGCCGAAGCAGGCAAGCCGGTGCGCATGGCGCGGGCGGAGGTGGATCGAGCCGTGCTCACCTTCAAGACCGCGGCTGAGGAGGCCTCGCGGCTGGGCGGCGAGAGCCTTCCGCTGGACCTGATGGAGGGCAACGAAGGCCGCTGGGGGCTGGTGCAGCGCTTCCCGGTGGGGCCGGTGCTGGCCATCACGCCCTTTAACTTCCCGCTGAACCTGGTGGCACACAAGCTGGCGCCCGCCATGGCCGCCGGCTGCCCGGTAATTCTGAAGCCCGCGCCCCAAACTCCGTTTACCGCGCTGGCTCTGGGCGAGGTGATTCTGAAAGCCGGCTGGCCGGCGGAGGCTCTGGCCGTGTTGCCGCTGAGCAACGCGGACACCGCCTGGCTTGCTGAAAAGGAAGACAGCATCAAGCTGGTCAGCTTCACCGGCTCGTCTCAAGTGGGGTGGGAGATGAAGGCCCGCTCAGGGCGCAAGCGCGTCCTGCTGGAGCTGGGCGGCAATGCCGCGCTGATCGTCCATGGCGATTGGCCAGATTTGGACGAAGCGGCTCTCCGTACCGCGTATGCGGCCTTCGTTTACGCCGGCCAGTCCTGCGTTAGCTTGCAGCGGGTTTTTGTGGAGCGGAGCATCTACCAGACCTTTATGTGGAAGGTGGTAGAGGCGGCCGGCAATATGGGAGTGGGCGATCCGGCTCTGGAAGCTACCGAGGTGAGTCCGCTGATCGGGCTGGCCGACGCCGAGCGCGTCGAGTCCTGGATCAAGGAGGCGGTCGAGGGCGGCGCCAAGCTGGTGGCCGGCGGCGAGCGCCACGGCTCAGTGATGACACCGGCGATTCTGACTGGAACCAAGCCGGGTATGAAGGTGCGCGACGAAGAGGTCTTCGGTCCGGTGCTGGCAATTGAGCCTTACGAGGAATTCGAGCAAGCGCTGGCCGACGTGAACCATTCGAAGTATGGCCTGCAAGCCGGCTTGCTCACTCGCGATGCCGGCCACATTCTTACCGCTTATCGCGAGCTCGAAGTGGGCGCGCTGATCGTTGGCGACACACCAAGCTGGCGCCTCGACCCCATGCCCTTCGGTGGTGTTAAGGACTCGGGGCTGGGACGGGAAGGCATCCGCTCGGCCATTGAAGAAATGTCCGAGCCGCGCATGCTGGTGATCGCAGGCATCTGATCGCAGGCACCGGAAGAGCCAGTTGTTGGTGTGCGTCTCGAGCTGCTCGGAGCAAACGCTTCGCAAAGGCAGCATCCTACTTTGCGAACATATCCAGCATGGCTTTCACGTCGGCGGCGTGAGGGCCGTCCGGGGCGAGCGCCAAATACTTTTCCAGCGCCTCTCGCGTCTCGGGCGAAGCTTGGACCTTGCCTTGTGCGGTTACAGGCAAATCGGCAAAGAGATCTGATCCGAGGACGAACCAGGCATTCGCTCTGGAAGGGTCCGCTTGCACGCACTTGCGGCAGGCCGCCGCCGATTCCTGCGTTTTGCCAATGTTGTAGAGCACGGCGCAAACATTGAAGTAAGCCAGCCCAGTGTTGGACGCTAACTCGGCAGACTGGTTATACGCCTCGATCGCCTCCGCGGTGCGTTTGAGCCTGAGCAGCGCATTGCCCTTGCCAATATAGATCTGCGCCAGGCCGTCTTTCCAATCGGTTATTGGCTGGCCTTCGGCGGGCTTTTCCTTATCCGCCGCGGCCAGGGCTTGGTAAAAAGTCGCCAGGGCTGCATCCGCCACGCCGGAGTAAAGCTGCGCATTCGCCAGCAACTTCAGGTTGACAGACGATGCATTGAGCTCTACCAGTCCCTGTGCGATAGCGACGGCGCGGGGCCACTCCTTTGCCTGCATCGCCTGGGTATAGAGCGCCGTCAGCGCTTCCGGTTTTTGTTCGTCAGCGCCGTTGGAAACCTGCGAAGCGATCGGCAAGACGAAGAGCAACGACAAATAAGCCGTCGCCAGGATTGGAATGGATCGGCGCATTACTACCTCCATTCATACAAACTATACGCTGTATCGTCTCCCGGCACAGAACCTGCATGGCCGGACGGCGATCACGGAGCATTGCATCCACCCGGACAGCCACATCCCGCGGCCATCAGCGCAATAAGATAAGAGGGCGGCTGATCGCTAACGATTTCTACTTAGCCTTGGCTTTCTGTGCTGCCCAGCGCTTGCGCTGCGCATCGGCAATCCGCTGGCGGGCCTCGGGGCTCAACACGCGGCGCTTCTTCGCCTTTGCAATCTTGACAGGCTTAACGGCCTTGGCAACCTTGGCAGGCTTCTTGGCCTTCGGGGTCTTCTTGGTTAGGCGCTCAGTGTTCGTGGTGGCGATATTGCCGGTGTTAGCCAGCAGGGAGCGTACCTGCGCGAACTTTGCTATTTCTGCGTCGATTTGGGCAAGGATGGAATCAATAACCATGAGTCAAGCATAACTCATAAATCCGCTGTTGCACAGTTTGTCGGATCAATTTCCCATCTTATGCCTGCGAAATCTCGGTTAATTCATTCCGGTTTGCCGACTGATTTCTCCTTGTAAGCCTTCTGCAGAATGAAGAACGCCTGCTTTTTCTGACCCTGATCGGAGATCAGTCCCTTACGGTTGAACTCATCCTGGATGCCCGTCAAGGGCCTGTTTGGAGAAC
>JBKQLG010000292.1:0-9533 GCA_052147235.1 Occallatibacter sp. | reverse complement strand
CTCGGCGCGCATGGCGTCGAAGGCCTGCTGCGCGTTGGTCACGCGAAATGCCACATGGGCCAGGCCGCCGCGCCCGCCGTTCTTTTCAATCAGTTTTTGCACGGGCGAATCCGCCGTAAGCGGCTCCAGCAACTGGATCAGGTTTGGCCCCTCGCCGATCTGGAGCAGCGCTTCGCGCACCTGGTCTTTTCCGAGCACTTCTTCGCGATGAATCTCCTTGAAGCCCAGGGCCTCGTATGCCTTGGCCTGGCCGTCAAGCTCACCCTGCTTCTCGGAAATGGCCACGTGATCCACGAACCGGATCCCCGGAACATTCTTCAACTCTTCCCGCACGTTGTTCCTTTCAAACTTTGGGCCGTGTCTTCAGCCCGCTTACACAAACTCCACGAGAACCTGGTTCAGCTTGACGGAATCGCCGGCCTTGACGTGCACGGCCTTCACCGTTCCCGAGTGCGGCGCGGTCACAAGGGTCTCCATCTTCATGGCTTCGAGCACCAGGATCAGCGCGCCTGCCTCCACGGCCTGCCCCGGCTGGATGTTCACCTTGATCGCCTGTCCCATCACCGGGCTCTGGCAGACCTTTCCATCCGAGCTCCACGACCCGCCGGGGTTCTGCGGGTATGCGCCCGCCGAACTGTGCGCCGCCTGGTAAGGCGAACGGCTCGGCGGCGCCAGACTTGGCGTTTCTGGGCTCTCCTCGTCCTCCAGAAGCTCTACGTCGACTGCGTAGGCTCTTCCATCGATCGTGATCTGAAGCTTCAACGTGCTGCTCCCTTTCTTTCGAAACCCCTCACCGCACTCATCGTGTTTACCGCAGGTTGTGCGAGGTCTGTACACTCACCCGTCCCTGCTGTGCCCACGCGCCAGCGCCATCCTGCGCACCGGGCAGCGGCTGCGCCGAGCGCACCCTCGCCCTCTTGCCTAGAAACGCTGTCGCCGCCGCGGTGAGCGCGGCTACAATTTCCGGTTTGGTCTCGGCCGGCTTTGGCGCGCCCGCCGTCTCGACCGACGCGGAGATTGCGGCAACCTCGCCCTCGCGCGCTTTCTCGAGCCTGCTCAGTTCGGTCACGCGCGCCTGCAGGGCCTTTACGGTCACGGCCATGGCATGCAGCTGGCGCTCCGTCTCGCGCTGCTGTTCGCTCACGGCGCGGCGCAATGCGCGCGCCACCGCAACATAAATCGCCGCGCAGCCCGCGCCGGCAATGACGACGATCAACGCCCAATCCATCTCATGCAGTTTCATGCACGCCTCGTTGCAGGGGCTAAAGCCCGCTCTCTTTTGCTTCGCTTGCGGTCCGGCTGAAGCCGTGCCCTGGTTACAAAACTCATGCCATCAAAAATCCGGTCCTTCGCTTTCCCTATAGCGGAATCAATCCGTGCTTTTTCTGCGGCCGCAACTCGCGCTTGCTATGCAGATACTCGAGCGCCCGCGCCACGGCTCTGCGCGTCTCCGCGGGCTCGATGATGTCGTCCACCAGGCGGCGGCCCGCGGCCACAAACGGGTTCGAGAAGGTGTCGCGGTACTCGTCGACCAATTCCTTGCGCCGCGCCACCTTATCTTCGGCCGATTCGATCTCTTTGCGGAAAACGATCTCCGCCGCGCCCTCGGCGCCCATCACCGCGATCTCCGCGGTGGGCCACGCCAGCACGCGATCCGCGCCCAGCCCGCGCGAGCACATGGCAATGTAGGCGCCGCCGTAGGCCTTGCGCAGCACCACCGTGATCTTGGGCACCGTGGCCGCCGAGTATGCAAACAAAAGCTTGGCTCCGTGGCGGATGATGCCGCCGCGCTCCTGCTCCACGCCGGGCAAAAATCCCGGCACATCCACAAACGTCAGCAGCGGAATATTGAAGGCGTTGCAGAAGCGCACAAAGCGCGCCGATTTGTCCGAGGCGTCGATATCGAGCGCTCCGGCCAGCACGCACGGCTGGTTGGCCACAATCCCTGCGGGTCGCCCTTGCACTCGTCCAAAACCAATAACAATATTGGCCGCGAAGCCCGGCTGAATCTCAAGAAAGTCCTGGTTATCGACGACGCGCAGAATCACGTCGCGCACGTCGTAAGCCACCTTGGGGTCCGCGGGCACGGTGTTGTTCATCTCCGCGTCGGCCTTCAACTTTCCGCTATAGGATTGCCGCGGCGGGTCTTCCATATTGTTCGAGGGCAGAAAACTCAGCAGGCGCTTCGCAAGCTCGATCGCCTCTTCGTCGTTCTGCGCAATCAGGTGCACCACGCCCGAGTAGTGCATCTGCGACTGCGCCCCGCCCAGCTCCTCGGCGCTCACCTCTTCGCCCGTCACCTGCTTGATGACTTGCGGCCCGGTGATGAACATGCGCGCCTGCTTGGTCTGGATCACGAAATCCGTCAGCGCCGGGCTGTAGGCCGCTCCGCCCGCGCACGGCCCGCAGATCAGCGAAATCTGCGGTACGGTTCCCGAGAGCATCACGTTGTTGTAAAAAACGCTCGCGTAGCCAGCAAGGCTGTCGATCCCTTCCTGCACGCGCGCTCCGCCCGAGTCGTTGATCAAGACAAAGGGGCTGCCCGTCTTCAGGCTCATGGCCATCATCTCGGCCACTTTTTTCGAATGCGTTTCGCCGGCCGCGCCGCCCGCTACCGTAAAATCCTGGCTCGCCAGATGCACCAGCCGTCCGTCGATGGTGGCGCATCCCGTCACCACGCCGTCGGCGGGAAGCTCCTTGTCGGCCATTCCGAAGTACGTGGCCCGGTGCCGGCAAAACAGCCCGATCTCCTCGAAGCTGCCCTTGTCCGCCAGCCGGTCCACGCGCTCGCGCGCCGTCAGCTTGCCCGAGGCGTGCTGCCGGTCGATGCGATCCTGCCCGCCGCCCATCTCCAGCTCGACGCGCTTGGCTACCAGCTCCGCGATCTTGTCGTCCAGCGTTTTCTTCTTTGCGGTTTCTTCCTGAGTCGCCATCTCTTCACCTGGGGAAAAACTGCGCACCCTTGCGCTTTCTGCGTTCCGAGGCACACTTCGCCTTCTCGCACCGACGCCATTCTATGTCCTGGCAGTATGAACAGGATGTGACACGGTTCACGTTGCACAAGCCTTAGGAGGCACGTGGGTTACTGGCCGGCAATGGGCCCGAAGATGAACTTTTTCAGTTGCATGCAGAAAGGCGCGATCTGGCGTCGCGGGTGGCTATTCAGGTTGCGCAGACGGCTTTTCCTGGCCGGGGCCGTTGCCATACGGGCAATGTCGGCAGCCCGAGCCGCAGCAAGTCCCGCGCTTCAGGTGGTACGCGGCGGTGAAGACTATCAGCGGTCCCTCGAAGTAATAGTCTTCGGGGGCGAGGCCTTCGGGCCGCGCATCGGGTGGCTCCGGTCCCATGCATCTATTCTCGCGGAATGCACCTGCGAGGGTCGAGCGGCCGCCGTCTGCCGCCGGTAAAATCGAATCATGGCACTCACAGCGCCCCAATCTATTATCGATCGCGCCCGCCGCATCAAGATTGTTCTCTTCGACGTTGACGGCGTTTTGACCGACGGCACCATCTGGCTCGTCCCCTCTGCTGGCCCTGCGGGCGGCGGACTTTTGGACGAGATTCGTGGAAAGGAAAGCATCGGCTTCGGCGTCAACTCGACGACCATGACCGAGGCCAAAGGCTACAGCGCCCACGACGGCACGGCGATTTCTCTGGCGCGCATCGGGGGATTGAAGTGCGGCGTGATCACCAAGCGCATCAGCGAGACCGTGGCCACGCGCGCCCGCGACCTGAAGCTCGAATTTGTCTACCAGGGCTGCGCCTTCAAGATGCAGGCCATCCGCGAGATTGTGGAGAAAGAAGGCGTGGCGCTCGACGAGATCTGCTACGTGGGCGACGACGTGATCGACCTGCCCGCCATGCGCGAGGTGGGATTTGCCGTGGCTGTCGCGAATGCGCGCGAGCGCGTGAAGGCCGAGGCGCATTACGTGACTCCCAACGGCGGCGGCTACGGCGCGGCGCGCGACGCGGTCGAGTTTATTCTCGAAGCCAAGGGCACGCTCGACCAGTGCATCGAAGCCTATATCGACGAACGCAACCCGATTCCGCCGTCGATGGACATTGGCCGCGGCGGGGATTTGAAGTAGCAGCGGAGTTAGCGGGGTTAGCGGAGCTAGTACGTTCCGAAGTTGGCCGCTCTCTCCTCCCTCATCGCGCTGTCATCCTGAGCGAGTCGCGGCGGCGACGAGTCGAAGGATCTGCGGTTGCTTTTTACGCATTCGGCTGGGTCGATCGGCCCCGGTTGAACAGGATTTTCGATGGACACGAAGAATAAAGCCGTCATTCTCTTGAGCGGCGGCCTAGACTCGGCCACCGTGCTGGCCATCGCGAAGGCCGAGGGCTACGAACTCTACGCGCTCTCGTTTTCCTATGGGCAGCGGCACGCGTGGGAGCTTGAGGCCGCGAAGCGCGTAGCCGCGTCGATCGGCGTCGCGCAACATCGCATCGCCGAGATCGATCTGCGCGCCTTTGGCGGGTCGGCACTGACCGATGACATTGCCGTGCCCAAGGGCCGCGCGCCGGAAGAGATGGCCCACGGCATTCCCATCACCTATGTGCCCGCGCGCAACACGATTTTTCTCGCTTTTGCGTTGGCCTGGGCCGAAGTGCTGGGCGCAAGCGATGTTTTTCTTGGTGTGAATGCGCTTGACTACTCTGGCTATCCCGACTGCCGGCCAGAATTCATTGAGGCCTTCGAGAAGATGGCCAACCTTGCCACCAAGGCCGGAGTCGAGGGCCGGCAGAATCTGCGCATTCACACTCCGTTGATTGCCATGACCAAGGCGCAGATTGTGGCCGCGGGAACGAAGCTGGGCGTGGACTACGGGCTCACCAGCAGTTGCTACGATCCGGGACCAACCGGCGCGCCCTGCGGCCAGTGCGACTCGTGTCTGCTGCGCCAGAAAGGTTTCCGCGAAAACGGGATCGAAGATCCATTGAGAAAGAACGTGGCCCGTGATTCGTGATTCGTAACGCCACGCGACACACGGCCCACGACCCACGACCCACGAATCACGTGCAACTATGAATTACACCGTCAAAGAGATTTATTACACCCTGCAAGGCGAGGGCGCGCACACGGGACGCGCCGCGGTCTTCTGCCGCTTTGCGGGCTGCAATCTGTGGTCGGGGCGCGAAGCGGACCGCGCAACGGCAATCTGTCAGTTCTGCGACACGGATTTTGCCAACACCAACGGACCCGGCGGCGGAAAATTCGCATCCCCTGAGGAGTTGTCCGCAGCCGTTGAAGAAAAATGGCCGGGCGGCGACGTCCCCGGCACGCGATTTGTCGTCTGCACCGGCGGCGAGCCTCTGCTTCAGCTCGACCCGCCGCTCATCGACGCTCTCCACGCGTACGGCTTTGAGATTGCCGTCGAAACCAATGGAACCGTCGCGGCTCCGCCGGGTCTGGACTGGATCTGCGTCAGCCCCAAGGCTGGCGCCACGCTCACGCAGCGCACCGGTGACGAGCTGAAGTTGGTTTATCCTCAATCCGGCGCCGAACCAGCCGCGTTCGAGTCGCTAGCCTTTCGCCACTTCTTCCTGCAGCCTATGGATGGCCCCCTCCGCGACGCCAACACTCAGGCCGCGCTCGAGTATTGCCTCGATCACCCGCGCTGGCGCCTGAGCCTGCAGACGCATAAGCTGCTTAACATTCCGTGATCCGTGCACCGCGGACCGTGGGCACCGAAGACGGGATTCACGGTCCACGGTTCACGGTTCACGTCTCTTTTCCGCCTCCGCCAGCCATCCCCGCATCAGCTTCTCCGGCGGAACGCTGGAGAGATAGGGCTTGATGTCCAAGACCGGCGTGCCGTCCAGCATGTCTACTCCACGAACGCGCAAGGAGGTGCCTTCGCGGCCCAGCAACTCCACCACCGTCAACCCGATCGGGTTGGGCCGCCGCGGCGACCGCGTCGCGAATACCCCGTGCGGCCGGCGTTCGTCTGTTGGTGGATGCGCGACCAGATCGAATCCATCGGCGCGGTCGAACTCCCAGAGCACATAGAGATGCGAAAAGCCTTCGATATCAAGTAGTCCCGGCTCGTACTCGCGCAGCAACTCGATCGCGCCCTCGGCGTCATGCTTGGCGCCCAGGCCTTTGGGAATAGCGGAGGTTTCAAGGTAGGGGCTACGAATAAATCCGATGGGCTGGGCGGTAAACATGGGAACGCCTCCGCATTTCATCCTAAGCGTGCTGGCCGTGCGGTCGAAACACCCGTCGCCGAGCCCCGTTGACCCAGGGCGAACCAAACCGAAGCCGCGTGGAAAAGGGGCGCCAGGTTTACTGACCAAACCCACTGTTTTCGGTTTCAAGTAATCAATAAAACTTTCGCCAGATCAAAAGCCGCGCTCCTCGTGACCGGGAACACTTTCGGCCCCACCGGTGTCTAACTGAACAGATGCATGGGCCACTTGGCGCAACGCCAACGTTCCGGCATCAGAAGTAGCACCAATCTTCCGGCGCCAAACAGCGGCCGGAAGCGGCTCAAAAATGCCATTAGCTCACCTGCCTGGGTCACGCAAGCCTGGGCCTCGCAAGTATTGAGATGTGACGCCGGTAGGTGCAAGCGGTGGATGAAGTGCGATAACGTGGGAGGAAACTGACTTGCAGGCGGACCTCACCATGGGCAACATTGCCGGCGCACTCGCGCTCCAACCCGACGAAACGGCTCTGGTCGCAGAGCTGCGGTCGGGCTCGGAGGAGGCGTTTGCCTGGCTGATCGCACACTATCATCAGCCGATTTATTCGTTGCTCGCGCGCACTGTGCGCAACCAAGCAGATGCGGCCGACCTCGCCCAGGAAGTTTTCATCAAAGTTTACCGCGGCATTCACGGTTTTCATGGCGAGTCGTCGTTGCGCACCTGGATCTACCGCATCGCCTTGCGCGAGGCGTCGAATCAGCGGCGCTGGTGGATGCGGCATCAGCAGCAGGAAGTCCCCATCGAGCAGGAGATGGCGGAAGGGGAAAGCGGCCGGCCGGTATTGCTGAAGGACATGCTGATCGATCCGTCGGAGTCGCCGTTTGACGCGGCCCTGCACGAGGAGAACCGGGCGCACGTGGAGCAGGCGTTGCGGCAGGTGCCGGAGCCGTTCCGCGCCACGCTCATTCTGCGCGACATTGAGGGATTTTCCTACGAAGAAGTGGCGGCAATGCAAGGGGTCAATCTGGGAACGGTGAAGTCGCGGCTGGTTCGTGGGCGCACCTTTTTGGGTGCGCTGCTGGTCGCGTTCAAGCCGGGCTCACGAACCAAAGCGCTGCCAGGGATGGAACTGTCCCTGCGAGAGGAGGCGCGATGAACGGCTGCAATCAAGTGCAGGCAGGGTTGACGGATTATCTCGATGACCGGTTGACGGGACGGGACATGCAGGAGTTGGACGCACACCTCCAGGCGTGCCAGGAGTGCGCGCAGGAGTGGAAGTCGCTGCGCGGTGTGCAAACCGCATTGGCCGGGCTGGGCCCGGTGGAAGAGCCGGCGGATCTGCCGCTGCGCATTCGCGTCGCAGTGAGCCAGGAGCGAGCGCGCAGCCGCCGCAGCATCTTTACCATGTGGGAACTGGCCTGGAGAAATAGTGTGGGGCCGTTTCTGCTGCAGGCCGGCGCGGGCTTTGCCAGTGCCGTGCTGCTGCTGGGTACCATTGTTTTTCTGGTTTCGGTGCTGGCCAAGCCGGAGATGGCGCAGGCTACTCCCGACGAGCCGCTGGGCAATGCTACCGCACCGCGTTTGCTCTATTTCTCCAATGCGCCCGGCGGCAACGAGACCGGCGCCATCAACGGTCCGGTGGTGGTCGAGGTCTGCATCAACGATGCGGGCGAGGTGTACGACTACCGCATTGTCTCGGGACCAACGGACGCCACCACGCGGTCTCAAGTTGAGAATCTGTTGCTGTTTAGCCGCTTTGCGCCAGCCCGCTTCTTCGGCCAGCCGGTCCGCGGATTGGCTGTGCTCTCATTCTCCGGCGTCTCCGTCAGAGGGTAAAGAAACCTGTAGCGCCGGTCTCCTGACCGGCTGCAGCGGGGGTCTCCAGACCCCCGCAGAGCACGTCGCGGTTGACAGGGCGACTCAGTTCTCACCCTTCACCAAAACGGATGCCGTCCTGAGCGAGGACGGTGCTTGGCGTAGAGAAGCAGAGGGCGAGTCGAAGAAACTGCATTTTTGTTTTCGCTAAGGCCTCCGTTTCCAATAACTTATGTAGAATCAGCACAAATGTTGGTTTTGTTGCTGCCGAAAAGGGGCCAAAGGTTCACTTGGAAGCTGCCGATTACCCTTTGAATGTTCGCGTGGCGTTTCGCGATTTATTGAGACAAATTAATGACAATTGCGCGCATTTCGGGTGCGTGTGAATAGAGAATTTCGTGAACAAGCGTGCGTGTGAATAGAGAATTTCCCATAAACACGTCAAAACGGGGTTAGGAGCGTGTTTTTGCGCTGTTTTTCGCGTGTTTTGCGTGTCAGAAAGCGTTTACTTGCGCGCTGTGCGGGGGGCAGGTGCCAGGTTTCAGGTGTCAGAAAGACAGGGACTGAGGGGCTGGGTTCGGGTGTGAGTGCGAGTGTGCGGTGTGCGTGGGCGGGTCGTAGCTTGTAGCCAGTAGCCGGTAGCCAGCAGCCGGGTAGCTTTCAGCTAGCTCCCTGACCCCTACACCTGAAACCTGCCCCCCTGCACTTCGACCCCTGCTTCCTGATCCCTGCCATTGCGGCGTGGGGGCTTGACGCATGTGCGGCAATGCCGCATAATCCTCAGGTGAGCACTTCCATGCTGACGGTCGTTGAAACCAGCGCTTTCGCCCGCAGGGCAGAGAAGCTGCTATCGGCCGAGGAGCACGAGGATCTGATTTTCTTTCTTGCTTTGCATCCGCAATCGGGAGATGAGATTCCGGACACCGGAGGAGTGCGAAAGGTTCGATTCGCAGTGCAAGGCAAGGGGAAACCCGGCGGAATGCGGGTGATTTACTACTTCTTCGACAAGGAGAACCCGCTCTACGCGATCTTTCTCTACGGCAAGAATGAACAGGCAGACCTTACGTCGAAACAAAAGCGAGAGGTTAAAGCGTTTGCTGCGACGCTGAAGGCGGCGGCAAAGGTGCGCAGAATCAAATCATGAAAAGGATCAAACCATGAAGCGGAAGAATGTTGCAGACGAGCTTGTCACGGCCATGCGCGAGGCGGCCGCGATCGCCAAGGGCGAGGCCGAGCCCGCCGCCGTTCACCAATTTCCCCTGCCGCTGGAAGTGGATGTGCGCGCGGTGCGGGCAGCCACCGGCCTCAGCCGCGCGGAGTTTGCGCGACGGTTCGCACTCGCCCCGCGCGCCTTGCAGGATTGGGAGCAGGGGCGGCGGCGGCCGGATCGCGCGGCGCGAGCTTATCTGACGGTGATTGCGCGGCATCCGGAGGCGGTGGTGGAGGCGCTGGCTAGCTGAGTCGGTAATCCCCGGTTTCAGAAACGAGACCTGAGGCACCCCCGGATCGCGCTGGGTGAGGTTCCAGGGATGCGGGCCAGCCGCCTTGGCCTACGACATGATGTGGAGTCA
>JBKQLG010000291.1:0-5425 GCA_052147235.1 Occallatibacter sp. | reverse complement strand
TTTACTGGGCGCCCTTTCAACTCTACGCGCGGTTGGGCTGAGGAAGTCGCGCAAAACGGCTTACGCGAGCGATCACTCTTCGCTCACATAAGCTGAGCGGGAGAATTTCCCCGCAGTGCGGTCTCAGTGCTCACTCCTGCGTCAACTTGGTGGAAGACGCGTGAGCGGAGTTCTGCCAGCTTCGTTGTCGCGAGGATGTTTGACAGTTTGCTATTACCTTGGCCGAGAATCGTTGGCAATCGTTCATTGCGCTGCCCTTTGCGTCAACCATCGACGAACCGTCGCGTCTTCTCAGGGAAAATGCATGCGGTTGAGCAATCCAAATTCTGGCTTGTGGATGTTGCCCGACGTAAGCCCCTCGCTTCGCTACTTCTCAGCCTGAACTTGGGCCTCAGATGCAACGCTTTCAGTTATTTACTGGCCTCGTCTGTGCCAGACCTCGCATCCGCGGCTCAACGCTTCCTCAATTCCGTAAACAACGCCAATGATTCCTGCAACGTTCTGGCCTGAATCCGCACTATTAGATAAGTCGAAGTTGGTCCTGACTTGGCACTGCGCGCCAGCTTGCAAGCCATGAAGCGCTGGCTTGACAAGGTCATTCTGACTTCTCTGGACACTGCGTCCAGGAAATCCCGGGAAAAACCAAGACGGCAACAAACTCAAATCGAAAGGAAGTGAGTGACATGTTTAGCAGAGACTTAATGGTCAACCTTGCTGCCGCTCAGGGGGCAGCAGCCGATCAGTTAATTTTTTGCATCCGCGCTTACAGTGGCGGAATTCCTTGCAATGTGTGTACCGGCACCTGCTGGGACACCATCCCACGCTGTGGTGGCTACAGCGTCCTCTGCGGCGACAGCCGCGTGTATCTCCCAGCCGTAGAGGAGGCCCAGCAATTGAATGCGCTCAAGACCCAGCTGAAGCAAGCCTTGGCTGATATTGAGAAGCAGGAGAGCGCTCTCCAGCCGCAGACCGTGGCCCAGGTCGAGGAACAGGAAGCCAAGCTCCAGGAAAAGCTCGCCAGCCTGGCCCAACGCAAGAAAGAACTGGGGAAGAAGTAAGGCAACCACCGAAAGTGAACCCAAAGGAGGAGCCGCTCAGGCGAAGCCGTCCTGAGCGGCCCGATCTTCCCCATGGAAATCAGACTTGCAAGAAGTCTCCGCGAATTGCGCCTGCGGGCCAGCCCGGCTTATGAGTTGATCTTGTTCGACCGGCTTTCGCCCGCCGAGCAGCAGGACTTGGCGGGTCTCGAGCGCGATCCCGATGGCTATGGCATACTGCGCCCGCGGCACGACCCACGCCTCAGCATCAAATCCGCATCCCGCGACATGGCTCTTCTCTGGTTCACACTCCAAAGTCCCGCCGTGTTGCCGCGCTATGTGAGGCAGACTCTAGGCGAACAATGCGACCAAGTGATAGGGCAAATGGTTCTGGACGGTGTTTTAGCAGTCGAAGTGAATGGCGAGCTGGTCTCCGGCCCCGGGGCGCGCACTTTCGTCTGCGCCGACCGCCCCGAGTCGGGGCCCGAAGGTTGTCTGGCCGCGCTTTCGCGCCGGGCTCTGGAATATGCCGAGGCGCTCGAAATCACCGATGCGCTTGAGCTGTCGGCGCGCCTTTACAACTACAACCACCTGCCCGTATCGCCGGAGTGGCGGCGGCGGTTGTGCGATCAGGCCGCCGTCGAACATCACCTGGGCATTGACCACGGTGCCACCGCGCGTTTGCTCGAGAGGGGTTGGCAACGTCTACCCCCCGCCGGACCGGGCCGGGGATGGATTGCCTGGCAGTCGCAGCCAATGCGTGACAACCACTCCGCGCCAACAACCTACAAGCTCTATGTGAGTCCCGCCTTCAGCCAGGTGCGCGCTGCATTTCAGGTCACTGCGGATGCCACCGCGCTGTCAAAGGCCTTTCACTTGAAGGTGGGACGTGATGCCTACGGCCTTCTGCGACCCGACAAAATCGTGGTCTACTTCCGAGAATTCTGCGAGCTCCAGGAAACCGCCGCACGCATTCTGCAGAATTTAGAGCGATGTCCAGCGCACGGTGTTCCGTTCACTGCGGAGATCGCGGGCGCGGGCTTGCTCTCCTGGGGAATCGATCCGCCGGAGGAGAAAAATTCCGTCGCTTGGCTGGAGCGCGAAAGTTGGCGGCAGCGGATTTGCAACCAGCTAGGCACTGCGCTCTCGCTGGCCAAGGTCTCTACCCAATCGGAGATCTTGGCCTGGCGTTTTGCCATGGATCGATTGCGTCTGGAGGGTATTGATACTGAAACCTGGGCTCCTACCCGTGCGCTGGCATGGGCGGGGCCCTCCCGGAGATAAACCAATGAATCTCACCGACACCTTCGTCCTGCCTGCTGGCACGCTGCTTCAGCCCGCTGGAGAGTTACCGGAGGATCTTCGCCGCGGAATCGGCTCTTCGGATGGTCACTTCGCCCTTAGCCGGCCGAACTCTCGCTCCCACTCCAAAGTGGTCGACGCCGAGGCTGCCGCGCTCATCTCGCTGTTTGAAAAGCCCAGTACTATCGCTCAGGCGGTGGCGCGTTTTAGCCGAGGCAAATCCGTGGACGCTGAACGGCTGCTGGAAGAATCCCTGCCTCTGTTGCAGTCCTTGATCGGGGCGGAGTTGCTGGTGGGAGCGGACGCCATCGGCGCTTCCGAACTCCGCCCCTCGTTGTTGGACGAGAATCTGGTGGATGGATGGACCATCCTGCGATGTGTCCAGATGCTCGAGGATACCGAGGTTTATCAGGCCCGCAGGCCGCACGGCCGGTTGGGCGCTCTCAAGATCGCGCGCTCCGAGATGGGTAATGCGGGCCGGGCAATTGAGCGGGAGGCGCGTATTCTTTCGGCACTCGACGGCACCATAACACCCAGAGTGTTTGCCACCGGCGAGTGGAAAAGCCGGCCTTACTTATTGATGGAATGGTTTGCGGGAGCCGACGCACATTCCGTGTTCTCCGAGTTCCGCCAGCGTTCCGACGGCGACTCGCGCCGCCACTTGCTCCTCCTCGCCGGCAGGATTCTCGACGCATATGCCCATCTGCACGAGCAAGGTGTAACCCACGGGGACATTCATCCGCGCAACATCTTAATTGACCGGCACTACACTGTGAAGATTATTGACCTGGGCCTGGGGCAGCGGATCGACGATAGCGAGGGCGACCACACGATACACCGGGGAGGCGTCAGCTTCTTCTTCGAGCCGGAGTTCGCACGTGCGCTCTTGGTAGGCGCGCCGCCCCCACCCCCAACCCCCGCCGGCGAACAGTATGGGTTGGCGGCGCTGTTGTATCTCTTGCTGACGGGTGCGCATTATCTGGATTTCCTCCTTGAAAAAGAAGAAATGCTACGCCAGATTGCCCAGGCACCGGCCAGGCTATTCCATCAGCACGCTGTGGAGGCGTGGCCTGATGTCGAACGCTGTCTCGAAACAGCCTTGAGCAAGGATCCCGCGGGGCGTTTTCCTTCGGTAAAAGACTTCGCCCGCGTCTGGCAATCGATCGCGACTCCGCCGTCGACGGGTCAGGCAGCTCCGCTCGAGGATAAGACTTCGAGAGACTTCCGCGGGGGCCTGCTCCGCAAGTCCGCCATCGGAGGCTCGTGGATGAAAGGTGAGTCCTTAACTCCTCCCACGACGTCCTTGAATTACGGCAGTGCGGGCATAGCCTGCGCCTTATATCAGATGGCCTGCTCCTCCGAAGATGCCCAACTTCTGGCTGCGGCCGATGTTTGGTCGGTCCGGTCGATCCGCGAAATCGGCAACGAGGGCGCATTCTATAACGCGGAAATTGAGATCATTCCAAAGACAGTGGGACATAATTCTCTCTATCACAGCCCCGCAGGCGTCTACGCCGCGCAGGCTCTGATTGCGCAAGCCAGAGGCGACATCGCGCTGCAGTGCGCGGCTACAGAGGCCTTTATGCAGCTTTGCGCGCAACCCAGCACGTTTCTTGACGTGACGCTTGGGCAAGCCGGCTTGTTGCTCGGCTGCGTTTTCCTGCTCGATGCCATGAGCGGCCTGGAATTGGTTGATCGCGTCGCGGAGCAGCAAACTAGGTTACTGGTGCGCGGCCGCGAGATTCACAGCCTACTTTGGCGGACACTCGACGGATATGCGGCCATTCGTGAGTCCAGGGAACTGACCAACCTCGGCATTGCGCATGGATGGGCCGGGCTTCTCTACGCCTCGCTGTGTTGGTGCTCCGCGTCGGGGGAGCCGCTTCCCAGTGCGCTGGGCGAAAGGCTGCAACAGCTTGGCGAATGCGCCGCCCCCATGAGTCGCGGCCTACAATGGCCGTGGGATCTTGCCTCCAGAGGCGACAACCAAGTCAGCGGATCGATGCCCGGATGGTGCAATGGCAGCGCCGGGCAAGTGTTTCTGTGGACTGCCGCGCACAAGGCCCTGGGGGACAATCGCTATCTCGAACTCGCCGAAGGCGCAGCATGGTACGTTTGGGAGACGCCGACTGCGATCGCTAACTTGTGTTGTGGCATGGCGGGACAGTCCTATGCTCTGCTCAATCTTTACCGTCATACTGGCGACGCGATCTGGCTGCGGCGCGCCCGCGATGTTGGACGTCTAGCAGCCGCCAGGACTCTCAATTCCCACCTCGATGCTCGATCGGCTCCGCCCGACTTGCGCCCCGAGAGCCTGTACAAAGGCGACTTAGGTGTCGCCGTTCTGGATGCTGACCTCAGCAGCCCAGAGTATTCCCACATGCCAATGTTCGAGCGCGAGCCATAAAGTAAGGGGTATTGCGAGTTTCAGTTTCGGTAGTGAGCTACTTTGAAACCCAACTCACTTTATTTTTCTTTCCCACACTTGAAACACATTCCCTTGTCTCGCATGAAATGGCCCGCTGAACCAATTGCAGACGTTACGCTTTGAGCCTGTTGCCGACGCTCCAGTACTAGCTCATCCTTCAGGCAATCGTCGCAAAATGGCGTACCTGGGTCGGCTTCCAAGTAGTGTTTGACCTTTTGACCTGATCATAGTCATGGCTTATGCCGCTCTTTTCGCCCTCCGCTATTCGTAGGCCTCCGAGAAGGCTACAAGGTCTTCCACGTTCCACAGCCGATCCGTGCCGCCAGTCGCCATCGCTGGGCTCGGAAGCGGAATAAGCACTACATTCTCAAGTTTCATGAAACGACTAAGATGCTGCGCGCACTATCTGCTAGCGGGCTATCCGGCGACACCAAGTAAAGTGGCGGAGGCTGCCCGGAGGAGAGTATATGCAAAGTACAAGGAAAGCTCGGATGGGCGTTACGCTTTTGATAACCATGGTTGGGTTCGCCGGATCACTGGCGGCACAGGCAAGTAAGGAAATCACAAGCCCGACAGAGGTTAAGGCCCGCCAGGCATGGGCAAAGACAATGCATCACACGCGCGCACCCAAGGAAGGATGCTTCCATGCTTCGTATCC
>JBKQLG010000290.1:0-9886 GCA_052147235.1 Occallatibacter sp. | reverse complement strand
GGCCACGGGCGGCCTCCGGCGGGTTAAATGAACTGTCCGACATACGAAAATGCGCCGATTTCATGCCCTCGCGACAAAATACTTACTGCGCGCTCTTTAAACTCGGCGTTTTTCAGAGGTTCCTTAGTGAAGATTGACCTCTTGATTTGGTGTTTATCGAGAGCGATTCTTGTCGAGATCGGCGTTTCCAGGACCTATCTTGTCTTGCGCGGATAGGGTACAGTCACCTTCCCTTACATGATGTGTCAGATCCAGAAGACTCTTACTTACCGTCCTACCCCCTTTCACATTGCCAAACGGGTGCGCTATATTTTGGGATAACATTCATTTCACGGCGCAACTTTCGCATCGCTATCGTGTTCTTGGATCAGGAGCGTCTCATTCGATGAAAGTGCACGTTTTCGCTCTTATCGCCTTGCTATGCGTTCTTTCCGGATCACAGGCATTGCCGCAGGCCCAACGGGCTCTGCTGATCGGCATCAATACTTACCAGCCAGATGGGACGCAAGCGCAACATCCTGCCGGCTGCACATATGGCCGCTGTGAGCTGGGGCGCTTTGAAAACCTGGACGGCGCGGTGAATGATGCACAGGCCATGGCCGACCTGCTGACCGGTCCCAAATTTGCTTTTCCAGCCAGTCAGGTGGTTTTGCTCACCAACCCCGCGCCACCGCAACCAAGACCCGGAGTCCTAGTACTGCCCGCCGCCGGGACCACGCGCGAAGGCATCCTCGCCGCCATGCAGAAGTATCTCGTGGATATTCCGCTGCGCGGTGACACGGTGGTCTTTTATGACGCCAGCCATGGTTCCCTGCGCGTCAACAGCAAAGGCAATAAGCTTACCGTGCTGGTCAACGGTCAATATCTCCATGCCGACAGCACGCTGGTTTCCTCCGACGCTTACCAGGGTGGCTACGATGTGCGCGACCGGGAGATGACTCGTATTTTCAATGCCGCACTGGACAAGGGAATTCATCTCACGGTCATCTTCGACAGTTGCCACAGCGGCGGCATCAGCCGCGGCATCGGCCCAAAGTATCGCGAGCGCGTCCTGGCCTTCGATTCGCGGGACATCAATGAGGCTCCCGAGACGCTCTCCAACGGCGAGCCGCGGCCTGGGCCGACCCAGCGCGAGAACAATCCGGCGCTGGTCTTCTCCGCCGCGCAGCAGGACCAGACGGCCAAGGAGATGCCTCTCACCGGCAAAGCGGCCGAGCCGCATGGGGCCTTTACCGCGGCGTTGATTGAAACACTCGAAGCCCTGCCCGCCAACGCGACGGCCGCGCTGGTCTATCAGCGCGTGAAGGCCGTACTCGAAGGCGGCAATGTTCCCAATCAGGATCCCGATCTGGACGCCACCGCCGGGCGCCGCCGGCAACCGCTCTTTGGCGGCAATGCGGTGGACTCCGGCAAGGTTCATGCCGCTGCTCTGATGACCGATGAAGATGGAAACATTGTGCTGGACATTGGCCGCGTCTCCGGCATCGGCGTAGGCAGCGAGTTTACCGCGATGATTCCCAATCCCAAGGGGCAAAGCGTCAAATTGCGCGTGACCGGTCTGGATGGGATTGCGCGTTCCTCGACCAGCCTCGTCTCTCCGCCCGGCGCCATGGTTGCTCCCGGCGAGATTTTCGAGCTTAGCAAATGGATTCCGGCAGAGTCGGCGCCACTGATGGTCTGGCATTGGCCCTCCAATCTTAGCGAAGAACAAATTCTGGCCGCGGCGGCGGAGATTCGCGCTGCCGGAGTCGCCACCGTCTCCGATCCGGCCGAGGAGCCGTGGACCCATATACTCAACTGGGATGGCGCAAACTGGAGGCTGCAAGAGGCCGGGACGGCGTCCTCAATCAATCTCGGCACACAACTGACGGCTGATGCACTGAAGCAGCATCTCGCTGCCGGAGCCCGGCTATGGCCCAATTTACCGCCGCCGCGGGAGTTAGCCGCGAAGCTGGTGGCGGGAGAGAACAGCAGCGCCGTCCAGGCGGCGCCCGATCTTGCCAGCGCCCACTACGCGCTTTTTGGCATGCTTGCCGCGGAAGGACCGGCCTATGCCTGGTTCCATAAAAGTGAATTGGCGGCAGGCCCGCCCGCATTGCACACCACAGATCATAGCCCCGGCTGTTCCGCCTCATCGCCGTACCCGGTGCGCAGCGACTGGGTGCCGATCGTGGACGTGAGCGCCATCGACCAGGGCGGCGCCACCCTGAACAAGTACGCATCCCTGCTGGCCAAGGTGCATGGCTGGCTCGAACTGGCAGACAGTCCCGCCGACGCATCCACGGCCGATTACTACTCCCTGGCCCTGGTTTCCGCATCCGGCGAAACGCCGCTCAGCGCCGATCAGCCTGTGCGCCAGGGCGATCTTGTGAAGATGGCCTTGCAGTCCAGTGAACGAATTATCGAGAAGCGCTGGGTCTACATTCTGGACATCGATTGCCACGGAGAAGGGACTCTGCTCTATCCGCTCGACTACGCTGAAAACCAGTTTCCCAGCGCAGCCGATAACGGCCGCCAATTTCTTCTGCCCGGCGCGCGCACTCTGCGCATCGGCCCTCCCTATGGCGTGGACACGCTGATTATGCTCAGCACTGCGCAACCACTACCCGACCCTTACGCGCTGAATTTTCAGGGCGCAGCCTCGCGTGGCGCGAAGAATTCAGAATCGCCCCTGGAAAACCTGCTGAAGAACGCCAGCAGCGGAAGCCGCGGCTTTTCCGGCGAAGTTCCTACCAACTGGGGCATTGGGCTGACTATAATGCACAGTGTTCCCAAAGACGCGGCAAAGTGAGTGCTGAAGCGGATGTCGCGGTCTACCCACGCTTCACGATGACTCGATCTTTTGAAGGAGAATGACCGTGAGCCTTTCCCGCCGCCGTTTTGTTGCCGATGCCTCAGTCCTTGGCCTGCTCAGCGCGCTTCTACCGGAAGTTGCGGCTGGGCAAGCCGCCGCTCCGCAGGCATCCGCCGAAGATACGCCCCACGACTCTTACGAATTCTGGAACGGATTTTTCGACTCCGTCAACCCCTATAGTCAGAACTATGGGCATAAATCCGCCTCGCGCGGGCCGCAAGATCAGCTTCCCGATCCTGCCGCCGAGACCCAGTATCTGCACTACAAGACGGATATGAAGAAGCTGCGCTATGCTACCGACATTGGAAAAGAAGAGTTGCTGGACTACAACGGCGACGTGGCCGTGAGCATCGCTCTCTCGCAATACCGCCCCGGCGCCGGCGGCGAAGCCAGCACACGCGCAGCTCAGCTTCGCATTGACACCACCCAGATTCACCCGTACATGAACATCCTTTCGCCACTGGCATGGACGGCGATTGCCTCGGTGACGCCCAACAAGGCCGGTAAGGTCTCGCTCGACCAGCTCGGCTTCAAGTCGCTTCAGGCGACGCAGGGCACCAGCAAGATCCTGCTGACGCGGGGCACGGGGAAGATGGCGGTCAATGTTTCCAAGGCTCCCACCACTTCGGCGTTCGTAAAAGCTCTCAATGTCATCATGCAGGGCGCCAAGATCGCTGTTCCCCTGGTCGCCTTGCCGGCCATCAGCGTGCCCGCGCTCAGTGCGTTTACCGAGGCTCTGAGTTACTGGGAAGACCGCACCAGATTCATCATGGCCGGCAATCTGACCACGGTGGTGGCCACGCAGCAGGCGCACGGCGATCCCGATCGCGAAGATCGCTATATCGGCTTGCTCTCCGGCGACTATCTGATGGTTCCTCAGGCGCACACCGAAGAACTGGCCAAGGAGCTGCCGAATCTCGACCTGGTGCAGGGCTATCTGGTGCGCAAAGACGCCGATCCGAATCTGCCTCTGCAAACCCGCGCGCAAAGCGCCGTTCCCGGCGTTACCTACGCCTCGATGCGCGTCAGCGTGCAACCGCTCGATGCCTCGTCTACCGGCAAGTCCGCTTCCGGCGGCAGTGCGGCTTCCGCCCCGGACGAGAAGAGCAGTTCAAAAAAGAGCAGTTCGAAGAGCAACACTACGAGCAAATGAGCAACTGAATCTGGACGCACCATCAGGGCAAGATGAACCTCATCGGCAAGAAACTCATCGTGGGATGGCTCGGCATCGCGCTGCTGACTGCGGTTGCGGCCATGGCGCAGAGTGGTCCGCTCAAGGATGATATATCGCAGCATGAGCAGAAGCTGGCGGCGGCGCGCCAAGCCAACAGCGCGAGCGAAGAAGCGACGGAACTCAATGTTCTGGGCTTTCTCTACCGCCAGGCCGGAAAGATGCAAAAAGCGTTGCAGTACCTGAACGATGCTATGCCCATCGAACGGAATGAGAACAATCTGGCCGCTCAGGCCATGACAGAAAACATCATGGGCCGGATCTACACCGATCTGGGCCAGGAAGAACAAGCGCTGGATCTCTTCCATCAGGCGCTGCAGGTATGGCGCGGGCTGGGAGTTCGCCAGACCGAGGCCAACACGCTGAACTATATCGGCAAAGCCTATGACAACCTGGGGCAACGCGAGGAGGCGCTGAAGAACCTGAACGATGCCTTGGCAATCTGGCGCGATCTCGACAATGGGCAGAGCAAGATGCGGCCGATGAGCAGAATGGATATGCTGCGCAATTTAAGTCAGCTCAGAGCCCTGAGAGAACTGAACGACTCGATGCCGGCGAAGTGGCGGGAAAAGGGCGGCCGCGCCGCAGAAGCCGCCACGCTGGACAATCTGGGAAAGACCTACTCCGAGATGGGCCGGGGAACGGAGGCGCTGAACTATCTCAACCAGGCGCTGGCGATCTGGCGCGAAGTGGGAGAGCAGGGCGGCGAGGCGCTGACACTGAACAATATGGGCAGTACCTACGCGAACCTGGGGAAAAAGCAGGAGGCGCTGGAGAGCTGCAACCGGGCGCTGACGATCTGGCGAAGCGTCGGAAACCGGCAGGGCGAAGCTCTGACGCTGAACAGCATAGGCCGCATATACCGCGATCTGGGGCAGCCGCGGACGGCGCTGGACTATTACAACCAGGCGCTGCCCGTGTGGCGTGAAGTAGGCAGCCGCAGCGGCGAAGCGTTGGCGCTCAGCGATATGGGTAGGGCCTATGCCGACCAGGAGCAACCGCAAAAGGCGCTGGAGTTATGCAACCAGGCGCTGCCCATCTGGCGCGAAACCGGGAACCGCCGCGGTGAAGCGATGACGCTCAACAATATGGGCAGGGATTATTCCGATCTGGGAGACGCCGACAAGGCGCTGGAGTTCGATCGTCAGGCGCTTCCGATCTGGCGCGAGGTGAAGGACCGGCGCGGTGAGGCGATGGCGCTGATGACCATCGGCTGGGCCTACTCGGCTCACAAGGAGATGGAGAAGGCGCTGGCCAGCGAGATCGCGGCGCTATCTTTGGCCAAGGCCGCCGGCGATCCAGAAATTGAAGGCGCGATCGAGACCACGCTGATGCTCGGTTTCAGAAAACAGCATCGCAACGAAGCGGCGATCTTCTTCGGCACCGAGGCGGTGAACGCCTACCAGCAGATCCGCCAGAATATATCCGGGCTGGATAAGGATCTACAGGCCGGATTTGCGCAATCGAAGGCGCAAACCTATCGCATCCTTGCCGAATTGCTCATCGAAGCCGGCCGGCTCGGCGAGGCCGAGCAGATTCTCGATATGCTCAAGGAACAGGAGTTGAAGGATGTAGTGCGCGGCGCTTCTTCCGGCGCTGCGGCCCAAATCGAGCCGCTGAAGCTCACCACCGCGCAACTGAAGGCGCAGAGCACGCTGGCAGCTTTGGAGCAGAAGGCGCAGGCCTTCGAGGGAGTCTGTGTCGAGGTTGCCGTTCTGCAGGCTCAAGCCACTCGCACCTCCGAAGAAGACGCGCGGCTGAAGAGCTTGAACGCCAGCATGGAGCAGCAAATCGCGGAGATGCAGAGCATCTTCTCCAGCGCGATCAACACGAATTTGGAGCCGCATCCGAGCGCCGGGAATGAACATGCTTCATCGCCGGAAGACGCGGATGCGCAAAGCTATCTGCAGAAGACGCTGGCTAAACTGGGGCCGCGTGTCGTAGGCATCCGTCTGCTGGTGGGCGAGGATCATGCCTATGCAATCGTGGTCACAGCCACCGCGCGCAAGAAATTCGTATTGGGGGCCACGTCGGCCGAGTTGCGCGCCCAAGCCTTCGTGGCGCTGAAAGCTCTACAGTCGCGCGGCTCCGATCCCCGTCCGCAATTGACGCAGTTATATGCCATCGTCGTAGCTCCCTTGGAAGATGAGTTAGCGCTTCTGGAGACCTCCGGCCCCGCGCAGAGCCGTCTCCCTACGCTGCTCTGGTCGCTGGACGGCGTCTTGCGCTATCTGCCGATGGCCGCGCTCTATGATGGCCATCGATACATGGTCGAGCGCTTCAACAATGTTCTCTTTACTCCCGAGAGCTATGGCCATATGACGGATTCTCCGCTCTTGAGCGGAAGCGCGCCCAGCGTGCTGGCGATGGGCATCTCCAAAAGCTATGGGGGCTTGCCGGCGCTCCCCGGCGTGATGCCGGAGTTGGATGCCGTGGTCCACGACCCGGCCGCGCCCGCCTCGCACGGCGCCATGGCCGGCAAGCTGTTGCCCAACGAGCTGTTCACACTGACCGCATTGAAGACCGAGTTAGGTGCGGGCAAGAGCGTCCCCGTGGTGCATATTGCCAGCCATTACGTGGTGGAGACAGGCAACGGAGAAGAGCCTTACCTGATGCTGGGCGGAGAGGACGCCGGAGAGGCCGCGGGATATGCGTGGAATCTCTCTGAGATGGAGAGCTCTCCGGTCGCCTTTCACGGCACGCGGCTTCTCACCCTCTCGGCATGCAGTACGGCGAAAGACTATAAATCACGCAACGGCCTGGAGATGGACAGCCTGGGCATGATTGCCCAGCAGAAAGATGCCGAAGCGGTGCTGGCCACGCTCTGGGATGTGAACGACGCCAGCACCAGCCAGCTCATGAGCGACTTCTACGCGCGGTGGATGAAAGACCCCATCAATGGTAAAGCCGAAGCCCTGCGCAGGGCGCAGGTGGCGCTCTTGCGCGGGGCCGCCGCATCCCCAGGCTCAGCAAGCGAACGTGGCGTTGAAGTCGTGCAGGAACCAACGTCCTCTGCGCAGTACGCTGGTTATTCTCATCCATTCTACTGGGCGCCGTTTGTTCTCATCGGCAACTATCAGTAATGCCGCCTGGTCAAACTCCCCGTCATGAGAGTAGACGTTTGGAAATGTGGAGTCTTCTTGAGTTCGTTCCACGCCAGTTGAAAGGCACCAATCGCCTCGCCGCTCGCCGAAAAATCTCGATAACTACATTGAATGCAATCAGTTAACTCTTCGGAGGTGGGATCGGTGACGAAAAGTCGGCTTGCATCCATTGATGCGCCTACAGAAGACCCTCAACTGTCACCAATAGGTCAATGTTCGTATGAGAATGCTTGAACCGGCTCAAAAAACCCGGCCAAAAAGACCTCCGGTTGATGAGCGATTTCGGCCCTGGCGTCACTGGCCGGCGGGTGGCGCAGCTCAGCGGGTATGTAAATCGGGGTGCCTCAAGTCCATGGGTTGAGGTTCGGTTTTTCGGAGTTGGGAATCGACTACCTCAACCGCCTCGTCAGCGCCGCCCGTGCCCCGGCCAGTCCCAATACCCCGCTCACCGTTTTGACGGCAGGATCGAAGTTTTTTGGCTCAAGTCTTGGCCAAAAAAATGCAAGATATCCTCTATCCATAAGCAAAGCGTTTCTTGCGCGTTTTTCCCCGCATCTTTCCCGATCCCTGCAAAAACGAATTGAATCTGATAATGTGATCCAAATCACAGCCCGCGAGGCACCAAGGCTGCTCTTCTGGAATGGAATCGTGGCGCTCCATCCCCGGATCGTGCCCTGTCATTCTGAGCGAAGCGCAGCGGAGTTGAAGAACCTGCGTTGAGTTTTTTCTGGCGAAATGATGGGAAGCCCTCCCCGCCGCGATTCTGTTGGAGGTTTTATGCAACCGATGCACAACATTCCGGCGCGTGGCGCGTTGAACTTTGACGAAACCCCCTTTCTCGCCATCTGGGAGGTCACGCAGTCCTGCGACCTGGCCTGCAAGCACTGCCGCGCCGCCGCCCAGCCCATCGCCCATCCCGACGAACTGACCAACGCCGAGGGGAAGGCGCTGATCGATCAGATCGCGGCGATGGGCGTTCCCATCTTCGTCTTCACCGGCGGCGATCCGCTCAAACGAAAAGACGTCTTCGAGCTGATCCGCTACGCCGCCGACAAAGGCGTCCAGGTTGCGCTCACTCCCAGCGCCACGCCGCTGCTGACCCGCGAGGCGATCTTCAAACTCAAGGAGGCGGGCCTGGTGCGGCTCGGCATCTCGCTGGACGGCTCAACGCCGGAGATTCACGACACTTTCCGCGGCCTTCCCGGCGCTTATGCGCGCACCATCCAGGCCATCGAGTGGGCCAATGAGGCGGGCATTCCCATCCAGGTGCACACCACCATCAGCCGCCACA
The DNA here is from genome assembly GCA_052147235.1 of Occallatibacter sp. Taxonomy (GTDB): domain Bacteria; phylum Acidobacteriota; class Terriglobia; order Terriglobales; family Acidobacteriaceae; genus Telmatobacter. The sequence goes on along the minus strand of JBKQLG010000290.1, from coordinate 1,406 downwards.
ACGCCCATGACCTCGACAGCCTCTGCGCTCTCTTCGAGAAGCTGGCCATCGTGATGTGGAATGTTTTCTTCCTGGTTCCCGTAGGACGCGGGCAGCTCGGCGACCTGCTGAGCGGCGAGGACTTCGAGCGGGTCTTCGGCAAGATTTACGAGCTATCGCACCGCGTCAACTTCCAGATCAAGACCACCGAGGCGATGCACTACCGCCGCTACCTCTTGCAGCACAACCTGGAAGAGCGCAAAATCGGCCACGGCCATCCGCGCACGGCATCCGCTCCTCAAGGCTACGAACCTGGCGCTCCCACCGCCGACGCGCAAACCCGCACCGCCAGTTGGGCCACCCGCCGCGTCAACGACGGCAAGGGCTTCCTCTTTGTCTCGCACGTCGGCAACGTCTACCCCAGCGGCTTTCTGCCCATCCACGCCGGCAACATCCGCGAGACGCCGCTCAGCGAGATTTACCGCAACGCGCCCATCTTCAAGTCTTTGCGCGACACCAGCAAGCTGGAGGGCAAGTGCGGCGCCTGCGAGTACAAGGAGATCTGCGGCGGCTCCCGCGCCCGCGCCTACGCCGTCACCGGCGACCCGCTCGCCCAGGAGCCCTGCTGCATCTACCAGCCCAAACATTGGGACCCGGAGCTGGAGAACGCGGCCGCGGCGTTTGCGAAGTGAAGCTGCCAGCCTCTAGCTTCTAGCTCCTAGCTCAATTCCCAGGTCCCAACAACGGGACCTGAAGCACACATTCGTTACCAGGCCGACCTGTGACATCCGCCCGCTCATCGCGATAAAGCCACGATGAACGGGGCACAGCTTTTCAAGGTTCAGAGTGATTCTTCGGGACTGATGAGCGGGCCACCTGCCGTTCTTATCCAACACCTGATCCAACAAACAAAAATTCCCATGAATTATCCAGGTACAGCCAGCGCTGCGCGTCAAACCAACTGGTGGGCAGCGCGGGAATGTGCAGCAAAGTGTGGCCGCCCATGCACATCATTTCGGTGCCATTCCAAGCCAGGAAGGTTCGGGAGGCGAGGCCGACCTCGACCGGATGCTCGACGCGGCGAAGGCAGACCGGGCAGCGCTGACGGTGATCCAGCAGCGCCCAGCGCATGCCGAAGAGGAAGAAGGCGAAGGTGCTGAGCATCTGAATGTCCGCGGAGGAATGCGAATAGTGCGCGGTGCGGATGTACGCCAGATCCAGCGTTGAAAAATAGACAATGGGCAGCAGCAGCGCTATCTTGGCGGAGAAAAAGCTCCAGCGATTGAGCCGCCGGCCCCAGGAGGTCTTCTGCGGATTCAGGCTGTATTCGCCCAGCGAGACGGAAGTGACGGCGGGCAGGGAGATCAAGGCAAAAGCGATGCCGAGCCAGTAGATGCCCCAGGAACCGGGCTGCCATTCATCGATGT
>JBKQLG010000289.1:0-17043 GCA_052147235.1 Occallatibacter sp. | reverse complement strand
CAACACGGCTTCCAGCCCGGCAAAAAAGCCTGCGCCGACGGCGAAGAAACCGGTCCATAATGCAACCCAGAAGCCGTCGCCAACGGCTAATAAGCCTACAACCGCCAAGCCCGCCAGCACAACGGCGAAGAAGTCCACGAAGCCAGCGAGTAAAGCCGGCAAGACTGCCAAAAAGCCCGTCAGTCCCAAAGTCAGGGCGGCGCGGCGCGCGCGCACGGCACGCATCAAGCTGGCCTTTGTAGCCTCAGCCGAGTTGCGCCCCATGGCCCAGCAACTGGCCACGCTGCGCACTCCGGCGGCTTATTCGGGCGTGACCAAATACGCGCAGCACCACACTGGCGAGGCAGCGGCGGCGGCTTATCTGGCGCTGGGCCACGCCTACCTGCTGGACAAGCGCTACGGAGAGGCGATAGAAGACTTTCGCCTGGCTCGGAAGGCGGGCACGGAATTGGCCGACTACGCCGACTTTCTGAACGCCCGCGCCAACCACGAGGTCGGCAATGAGGAGACAGCCGAGGGGTTGCTGAAGGGCTTTTCTGAACGCTATCCGGAGAGCATTTTTGTTGCCCAGGCGCCGGAACTGGAAGCAGAAACGCTGCTGGCAATGAAGGATGCAACCGGCGCCGAACGTGTGCTCGCCGCCGCGGCGGGAACCGAGGCCGCCAACCGCCCCGGCTATCAGCTGGCGCAGGCTGAGGTGGCATTCACATTGGGCCAGGAGCAGCAGGCCGGGAGCCTCTTCAAGCAGTTGCTGCTGGCTCATCCGCTTGCCTCCGAGGCAGAGATTGCGCGGGCAAAACTTACCGCCATGGGCGCGGAGAGCAGCCTGACCATCTCGGAGTTGCGCAGCTTGGGCGACGCTTACTACAACGCCGCCCATTACCAGGAGGCAGGCGAGCAATACCGCGCGCTGGCGCGCCATGCGAGCCTCGACGCCACCAGCCGCGCCAGCTTTGCCGTGGCCGCGGCGGCCTGTGACCTGAAGCTGAAGCTGCTATCGACGGCCGAAGCCGAAGCGCTGCCCGACACTCCGGACGATAACGGCGCGCGGCGGATTTATTTATTGATGGAACTGGCTCGCAACCGCGACGATCTGGACAACCAGCGGCGCATCGTGGCCGAAATGGAGTCGCGCTTCCCGCAGAGTTCCTGGCTGGCCGAGGCGCTCTACGACAGCGGCAATACGTACATGCTCAAGCACGAATATCCGGCTGCGGTCGAGTATTACAGCGATCTGGCCGCACGCTTTCCCGGGAGCAAGCACGCCTCGGCGGCCCACTGGAAGGCCGCCTGGCTGAGTTACCGGCAAGGGCTCTACGCCGATGCGGCGCGCCTCTTTGACGAACAGATTCGACTCTATCCTGCATCCGAGGAAGCGGTGAGCGCACTCTACTGGCGCGCGCGCTTGTATGAGACCGAGGAACACAAACCGGCTTTGGCCGCGGCCAACTATCGCGCTATCCTGCGTGCTTACCCGCATTACTTTTATGCGCAGATGGCGCGGCAGCGGCTGGCCGCGCTGGGCAATGCCCAACCCGCGCCGCAACCGCAACTGGACGGCATTCAGCCGCCCCCGCCGCCTCAATTGGCGGAGAGCTTTCCCGCCGACAGCCCGCATCTGGCCAAGGCGCGCCTGCTGGCCAACGCGGGCTTGAACGACTACATCCCCCAGGAGATCGCCGCCGACCCCGATTCATCTTCGTGGAGCGCACTGGCCGAGGCCCAGATCTACGCCTCCTATGGCGAGGCCTTTCGCGCCCTGCGCGCGGTCAAGCGGGCTCTGCCCTCAGCCGCCAGCGCCCCCATCAAATCGATCCCGCTGGTGTACTGGCGCATCCTCTTTCCCAAGCCGTGGTGGGAGACGATCAAGACCGAGGCGGCGAAGAACAATCTGGACCCGTATCTGGTGGCCGCGCAGATGCGCCAGGAGTCGGAGTTCAACCCCTCGGCCATCTCACCCAAAAACGCCTGCGGCCTGCTGCAATTGCTGCCTGCGGAGGGTAAGAGATTGGCGCGTGAAGAGGGCATGAGCAACTTCCAGAGCTTCCAGCTCTTCGATCCGGCCACCAATATCCGCCTTGGAACCCGGTATCTTCGTCAAACGCTGAACAAGTTCGGCGGTGTGACGGAGTACGCGCTGGCCGCCTACGATGCCGGCGACAGCCGCATTGTGGATTGGCAGGCCGCCGGACCCTATTCGGGCATCGACGAGTTTGTCGAATCCATTCCCTTCACCGAGACGCGCGGGTACGTGGAGAGCATCCTGCGCAACATGGAAACCTATAAAGCAATCGACACTTATGCTGCCGCGCAGGGCAAGGCAGCGGGAACTGGCCAATAACCGACGGTTTTCCACGCCGGAGGAACCTGCAACGATACTTCCCGCGCACAATTCCCGGTTGACTTACCGCCTCGCGGCCAGCGACACTTTTTGAAATGGAGGCATCCTCAGCCTCCGCGATGCCATTCGCAGCTGCTGTTGTTGCACAACAGGGCCAGCCGGGACGACTCGGCGCAGCCCTGGTTCCTCAACTGACCGGAGGGCGCTATGTCAGCCGATTTGCAGTTTCTGGAAGAATGGATTCCCGAAAGAATGGATCCCGGAACGGTTTTTATGCTGGAAAACCATGCGCAGTCGGGCCATGCGCAAAGGGAGTTCGTGGCCGTTCTCTCCTGCCCGCGTTGTGGAACCATCGGATTGATTACGCACCGCCAACTGCGCGGCAGTGAGGCAATGATATGCGGCAGCGACTTCTGCTCGGCCGAGTACCGGCTGGAGGGCGAGACCATCCAATACCGCACTGCACAGTAAGCAACAGACAGGGAATTTCAAATAAGTCGATGTTTTGAAAGGGCGCGATATTCCGCCTCGACTGATCGGCCAGCCCTTTCAAGGGCGGAGGAGAAGCATCTTTAACTGCTCTTCCATTACTTTCAGATCCGTCTCGCCCTGAAACTGCGCACGGACTTCGCCATGGCTGTCGATGAGAAACGTGACCGGCAGCCCGAGAACTCCGCCGTATAACTCTCCGATCTTCTCATTGCCCATCATGACCGGGTAATTCAAGCGCAACTTCTTATACAATTTGCGCGCCAGCTCCGGATCGTCATCCATGGAGATGCCGATAACCCGCAGGCCGCGCGTGCCGTACTCTGTTTGCCATGCAACGAAGCGCGGCATCTCCAGTTGGCAGGGAGCGCACCAGGTGGCCCAGAAGTTCAGCAGCACAACCTTGCCGCGGTGGGCATGGAGGTCCACTTTCTTGCCGTTCAAATCCGTGAGAATGATCTCCGGCGCCTGTTTGTGGAGAAGCGAATCAGCCGCGTTTGCTGTGCTGCCGGCAAGGCAGAAGCATACAAGCAGGCAGGCCTGCATCCAACGGCGCGGCATGGCAGTCCGCATTCTTATGGCAGTCGTATGAAAACACTCTTCGATGATGTCAGCGCCCCTTTTCCACCGGATAACCCTTTTCCAGCCAGTTCGTTCCAAAGTTTTCGGCGAGATAGAGCACCTTCACGTTCGTAAAGCCCATCTCTTGCAACCTGGCGAATGCCGGCCCAACATTCGGGCAGCGATTCCACGGATAGCATCCGCAATAGAGAACAATGAGTTTCTTCCGCGAAAGGGCGCTAACACGGTTTTGCAATTGCTCAATACCCGCTGGCAGAGCGCCCTGCCCCGCGTACTCCGCTCCGGGAATATGAGCCTCCGCAAAAAGAAGATGGGAGCCGACTTGCAGCACCAGGGGTTTTTCAGTCCCGCCCGCCTGCAACAACCGGTTGAGAGCCTCCGGCTGGATCAGTTGCGCCAGGGGAATCGAATAAGCACTCCCCGCTGCGGCAGCGGTATTCGGCGGCGCAAACTGCGGGAAAATGACGGGAGATGCGAGCGTGACCAGCATAGCGATCATTCCAAAGCGAAACGTCAGCCTTTTCATGGAATTCCTCCGTAGTAAGTCTAATCCCGCTGTGCCGCTTTTCCTGCGCACCGGGCATTGGATGGAAGCTCTGAGTCAATATCCCTGCCAGAGCTGTGGGTTCTTTGGTAGCAATCACTTACAAGCGCCGTGCCTCCAGAGGGCAACTAGCGGAGAATGCCTTCTCGCTGCCTCCTCCAGAGTCTTTACAGTTAGAATGCAAGGAGGTGGAATATGAACGGTACGATGCAACCGGGCGGATCTCGCAAAGCGCCCCAGGTTCATCCGTTCCTTAGCCCGGATGGCGAAATTGGCAGACGCAGCGGACTTAAAATTCGCAGGGAGCAATCCCATGGGGGTTCAAGTCCCCCTCCGGGCACCACATATATGTTTGACTAATAAAGACTTACTTCCGACATGGTTGTCGACTCCGCATTTTCGCATCGCAATCATGGTCGGTTCGGTACAATGACAGTACAGTGCGCATCTTCTTTATTTTCTTTATGATAAATGCAGGATTGACGCCGGAATCCTGCATTTACGCTAGATTATTCTTCGCTACCATGGATTGCGTTTTGCGCAGCGGATCGAAGCAAGATCCAAAGACGATTCTTTGCCAGCCTCTTGCGATAATTTCATGGAGCTGTCGTGGTGTCATAGTCCAGATGGAAATTCTCATTCCCCACGCCGTTCCGGCTTCGAAAAGATCAAGAGCACGAAGACGCAATGTGCTTGCATCTGCATAGAAATAGTAAATGCGCTGCTCTAGTCTTCCGAATTGATCCTACATGGTAAAAAACATGCGCTGGAAGCCCTATGGATGCGCCTGTGATTAAAGTCATAGCCTGCGTTCTGCCTATCCACTACGCTCCTATCCAGTAGGAAGAAGCGGACATGAGCACACAAGCAGCAGAGCGAATCCACATCAGCGAAGCGAAAAAGACACTGATTCGCCGGCCCACGCCTGACCGCTCGCAGCGCATCCGGCATAGTGTGCAGTGGCTGTTTATGGCTTTGAATGGCTGGCTGGGCGTGCAGTTTTTTCTCTGGGTTCGATATTTCGAACGCGGGGGAAGAGGCCTGTACGTGGCGCGTCCCGCTGGAGTCGAAGGCTGGCTGCCCATTGCCGGCCTGATGAACTCCAAGTATTTCCTGCTCACCGGGCATGTGCCGGAGATTCATCCAGCGGCCATGTTTTTGTTCTTAACCTTCCTGTTAATGAGCCTCCTGCTGAAGAAGGCTTTCTGCGCGTGGCTATGTCCGGTGGGAACGCTCTCGGAGGTTCTATGGAAGCTGGGCCGGAGAGTCTTCGGGCGCAATTTACGCCTACCGCGCTGGGCCGACTTTCCGCTGCGCGGCTTGAAGTACCTGCTGCTGGGATTTTTCGTCTTCGCCATCGGCGCTATGTCCGCCGAAGCTCTGGAGAGTTTCATGCAAACGCCCTATGGCCTTGTCGCGGACGTGAAGATGCTAAACTTCTTCCGCGAGATGGGGCTGACAGCGGCCATCGTCATAGCCCTGCTGGTTCTCCTCTCCATGCTGGTAGAAAACTTCTGGTGCCGGTATCTCTGTCCCTACGGCGCGCTGATGGGTCTGGTCTCTCTGCTGAGTCCGGTCAAGATTCGCCGCGACGCCGAAGCCTGTATCGATTGCGGGAAATGCGCGCGCGCCTGCCCGGCCGGTTTGCCGGTGGACCGCCTGATGCAGATTCGGTCGACGGAGTGCAGCGCGTGCATGGCCTGCGTGGCGGCATGCCCCGCCCAAAATGCACTTCAGTTTGCATTGCCGCCGAGGCGAACCGCTGCACCGGCGCGGCGCTGGTTCCGTCGCTCTTTCGGGCCGCTGGCCGTCACCGGGATTCTCGCGTATATCTTCCTCGCGGTCATTCTGCTTGCCAGGGTCACGAGTCACTGGCAGACAAACATTCCCCGCGCCGTCTATATGAACCTGGTTCCGCAAGCGAACGAATTGACCCACCCAGGGATGTAGGAACCTGCTATATGAGGGGTGTTTCAGCATTGGTTTTCCGTTGCGCCTGCAACGATGCCGGCAATTGCGCACGGTGGCGCATTCTCAAGCAGTTGGTTCATCTCCGCCGCGCATGGAATTCCTGCCCCATGGCCGCGATGGCCTGAGAGTTCAGCATCTCGGCTGCTCGTGGAAAGACGATTTTTTCCTCCACCAGTATGTGATCCTCGTAGAGATGCTTCAGTTGTTCTGTATTGGATCGCAGCCGCATTTCATCTTCCGGACTTAGCCGGCCAGTAGCAATCCAGGCCGAGTAGAGAGCATCCACCGCTAAATGCAGTTCGTTTGCAGAGCGATGATCGCTCTCCAGTCCGCCTAATTCCTCAAGGTTCCCAGCAGTGGATTCCGCGCGGAGCCGGGGAAACAAAGATTCTTCCTCGTCCGCGGTGTGCCGCAACCCGCCCACGCGAAAGTAGTGGAGCGCCGACTGCACGGCCGCTGTCTCCTCGTCCGTCAAAGCTCTGCCCGGAGCACGATCCGCCACCACCCAGAGGAGGTGAAGAAAGCGCTCAATCCTGCGATGGCAGTCGATGAGCATACCAATCGGGTCATCAAATCCGCTATCTGGCTTCGCACCTATCTGTATCGCCATCATCTGCTCTCCTCTGTACCGCCACTGATAATTGGCAGCTTCATTATTGCAACATCTGCGCACAACTCCACCCGAAGCTAACTCATACTCCCTGCAATACGTGAAGCGTCGAGGCTCTTCTTACACTCGGAGGAAGCTGAATGTAACCCTTGGGAATGTAGCTGCAACAAGACTCTTCTGCGTTCGGATTGCCTGTGAGTGCATAGGCACGGGCGCGAGAGCCACCGCAGATTTCCTTGAATTCGCAAGCGCCACATTTTCCTGCCAGTATTGAGGCATCTCTCAGACTTTTGAACAGCGGCGATTGGCGGTAAATCTCGTCCAGTGGCTGCTGCCGGATGTTGCCCGCCGACAGCGGCAGAAACCCGCTGGGGAAAACTTCTCCCGTATGCGAAATGAACACGAATCCCTTGCCGTCGTTCAAGCCACGCGGTGCGCGGCCAATGGTGTCCTCAGTTTTCTCTTGGGTTGCGAGTATGCCGGCGCCGGCTCTGCGCTCGGCAACTCTCTGTTGCAACATATAACGCCTATAATGCTGCGCTTCTGTGGTTTTGATATCAAAGCTCGCTGTCTTTGAGAGGCCGTAAATCTTAGCGAAGACTTGCTCGAACTCGTCGGCGTTCAGCAGATCACCGAGTTTTCCGCGTCCTGTGGGAACCAGGAAGAAGACGCTCCAAAGCGTTATGTTCAGGCTTTTTATAAGTGCGACAATTGCATCGATTTCATCAATATTCCTGCGGCTGAAAGTCGTGTTGATTTGAACCGGCAGGCCGATTTCGTTTGCCCAGCCAACCGCGTTGAGCGTTCGCGCAAACGATCCGCTCATTCCACGGAACGCGTCGTGAGTTTCTGCGCTCGCGCCGTCCATGCTTACCGCAAGCCGAGCGAGACCTGCGTCCCTGAGCCGAACGACAATCTCCCGTGTCAGCAACGGTGTAGCACTCGGCGTCAGGGATACCCGAACTCCGGCAGAGCGGGCATGGCCGATCAACTCAAATAGGTCCGGCCGCTTGATGGGATCGCCTCCTGTGAGTACGAAAACCGGGACTTGCAAAGCTGCAATCTGATCGATTAGGCGCTTGCCCTCATCTGTGCTGAGTTCCATTGGGTGGCGCTCCGGCTGCGCGGAGGCGCGGCAATGCACACATGCCAGGTCGCAGGCTTGCGTCACCTCCCAAATGGCGATGAATGGACGTTCGTTGAAGTTGATCGCATTGATTTGCGGGTTCATGGTCCCATCAGACACGTGTATTTGCATCGCGCGCAGTGACCAAAGTCGCTTCCTGCTAGAATTTCTGAGTGACAACTCAACGCATCGATCTCGCCGCAGTCCTCGAAAAAACCGCATTGCTATCAAGTCTTTCTCCGCCGGAACTGCAATTGCTGGAGGCGCGCACGGTGCGGAAATTGTTCAGTGCGGGCGAGTTGCTGTTTTCAGAAGGCGAGCCTTGCAATGGGCTGCACATCATTGCGCGGGGCAAGGTCCGCATCTTCAAAACCTCGGTAAGCGGCCGGGAACAGGTTCTGGCGGTCAACGTACCCGGTGAGTCCATAGCCGAGATACCCGTCTTCGATGGCGGTCCGTACCCTGCTTCCGCGGTGGCCATTGAGGATGTTGAGATTGCGTTCATCTCGCGGCGCGACTTTAGCGCCTATTGCCTTGAACATCCCGAAGTTCCATTGAAGGTACTTACTGTGGTCGGCGCCAGGCTGCGAAACCTCGTGGGTATCATCGAGGAGTTGTCCTTCACCACCATTCGCCAACGGCTGATCTCCGTTTTGCTCAAACTCGCTCAAAGCGAAGGCAAGAAGACCGCGCGTGGCATTGAGTTTCAACTCCCAACGAGCCACCAGGAACTGGCCAACCAGCTTGGAACCGTGCGTGAACTGATCTCGCGCAACCTGATGCGGTTGCAGGCCGAAGGGCTGTTGGATGTGGACGCGCGACAGATTGTGGTGAAGGATGTGAAGGGACTGAACGCCCTTTTGGATACGGCATCTTAGCCATTTTGACTCCGAGTGACATAAGTTACTGCGTGCCGTTTGGCCATTCGCTACTGTTGCAGGTGGAGAGTGCTCATGCCTACCTCAACACAGTCCATCCTTGAAATCGTTACCACGCAGCCATCGGCAGCCAAAGTGTTTCATCGCTTCGACATCGACTTGTGTTCACAGGCCGAGAAGTCGCTCGACGACGCGTGCGCCGAGTTGCAACTCTCGGTCGATCAGGTCCTTGAAAAGCTCAGCGATGCTGCGACTCAGGAACGCGGCGGTCCACCTGTCGATCTCGCCAGCCTATCCATTGGCAAGTTGATTCAGCATATTGTTCGTGTCCATCACCACTATGTGCGCCAAGAGTTGCCAAGACTGGCCGAGATGGCCCAGAAGCTTGCTGCTAAACGAAGCGATCGCGCTCCTGAACTGAAGAATGTTGTGGAGTTGCTCGAATCACTTCGAGCCGACATGTTCGCGCACATTCAGAAAGAAGAGCTGATTCTGTTTCCGTTCATCGTGCAGATGGAGGAAGTGTTGCTGAATAACGGCGCTCCGGCGCATGCCTGTTTCCGTTCGGTTGCGCAACCCATCTCCATGATGATGCAGGAGCATGAGTCCGCCAATCATATTGTTGCCGAACTCCGCCGTCTCACCGTGGGCTTTGAGCCGCCGGAGTGGGCCTGCGCCACACACGTTGCGCTTTTTTCCGGACTCAGTGAATTCGAGAGTGACCTCAAGCAGCATGTTCATCTCGAAAACGATGTGCTCTTTCCACGCGCCATCGAACTGGAAGCCGAACAGAACAGCCGGGGGTAGAAATGGCCACGGTTTCTCCAATCGAACCAGCATTTAAGATTGTCGGCGCAAACATGACGGTGGCCATCATTGTTCGCGAGCGTCAGAAGAGTCTGATGCTTCGAGCATGGATTCTCAGCGGCCTGTTCTTTATGGCGCTGCCCGGTACTCTGCTGGGATTTTCAAACCTGATGGCGATTAGCGCGCATCAAGGACTGGCTTTTCTTCCCCCCGCGTGGCTGGAAGGTCACGGCCATGCGCAAATGTTCGGATGGATCGGGAGCTTCATTCTCGGAATCGGTTTCTATTCACAGCCTACTCGGGCGCAGTCGGTGATCAGACTTCCTCTTGCATGTTTCGTCCTTTGGACGCTAGGCGTAGCGATGCGCTGGTTTGCGAACATCTACGTATGGCATTGGCGCTCGCTTTTCCCGATCTCCGCTGGATTTGAATTGATTGCAGTCATCCTGTTCGTTGCAGCCGCTTCCCGTCACAAACTTCCAGAGTCGATGGACGGCAGGCCTGTAAAAACACCGATGGAACTCTGGATGGTCTCCGTGCTTCTTGGCACAGCAGGCCTCGCTGCCGCGGTCATGTTCAATTTCGTCGAGTGTCTGAACCTTGCAATTCACGGAGTACAGCTCTCTTTTCCGCACGCGCTCGATCAGAAATATCTCGTGTTATTGGGCTGGGGATTTCTTGTTCCAGTGGTGTGGGGTTTCTCCGCACGCTGGTTACCTTCGTTCCTCGCAATTTCGAAGCCTGACGCTCAATTGTTTCAAGTCGCTCTGGGTCTGGATCTGATGGGAGTATTGTGCGGCGTTGCTGGATGGACAAAGCCGGCGACAATCCTGCTCGCTTCGAGCGCAGTCGCCATCGGGCTCGCACTGCATCTCACACAACGGCCGCATGGGCGACCAAAGGTGCAGGGGATTCACCCCAGTTTTCCGTCGTTTATTCGGCTTGCTTATGCTTGGCTGGTGATCGCCGGTTTGATGAGTATTTGGGCCGCCTTTGCAGATCATCACGGAGGCATCTGGGGTGCCGCTCGCCACGCTCTCACTGTTGGTTTTGCTGCCACTATGGTCTTCTCCATAGGGCCGCGCATTCTTCCTCACTTTGGGGGTGTTCACGGCATCTTTAGCAAGCGGCTCATGTTTCTCAGCCTTTTGTTGCTCCAGTTGGGTTGCGCTCTGCGCGTCTCCTCTGAGCCTCTGGCCTACGAAGGATTGCTTCCTTTCGCATGGAAGGTGCTGCCCATCTCTGGGATGCTGGAGTTGAGCGGAGTGCTTCTCTTCGCAATCAATCTTGCGTTCACCTTCCTGTTGGGCCGCTCCGCGTTCGCAATGGGCAGCCCGGGCAAGCACGTGGCGGCATCACCGGATTCACGGAATAGCATCATCCATTTTCAATGAGGAGGGATCGTGTCCTATAAGCGTTATTGGCTGGCTTTGGCCATTGTCATCATCGGATCGTTCGCCGTGCTCGGAGGAGTGGGACGGAAGATGATCAGCGGAGCCCCGCCCCTTCCCGATGTCTACTCAACGGACGGACAACTTTTTTTCACAGGAAGCTCGATCACCGATGGGCAGGGCGTCTGGCAGTCCATCGGCGGGCAAGAGATTGGCACAGTTTGGGGCCACGGCGCCTATGTCGCTCCGGACTGGAGCGCCGATTGGCTGCATCGCGAGTCGGAGATACTGCTCGACAGATGGGCCGTCCGGGATGGAGCGCCCAGCTTTGCCGCTCTGAATCTGGATCAGCAGGCCATACTCAAGGCCCGCCTCATTCGCGAAATGCGTACCAATACCTACGATGCCAAGCGTAATCGCGTCGTCATCGACGCCGATCGCGCGGCAGCATTTCAGCAACTTGCCGGTTACTATGCCGACGTCTTTGCCAACGGCCGCACGGAGTATGCCATTCCTCGCGGCGCATTGACTGATGCAGCCAAGCAGCGCAAACTCGCTGCATTCTTCTGGTGGACCTCCTGGGCCGCCAGCACTGAACGTCCCGGATCGACAACCACCTATACCAACAACTGGCCGCATGAATCATTGGTCGCCAATGCCCCTACGCCGGGGGCGGTGCTTTGGAGCATCCTGAGTATCGTCGGTCTTCTTGCCGGCATCGGCGGCATGGTCTGGTGGTACGCCTCGCAGGAGAAGCCTCTCGTTCACGGTCCGTATCCGGAAAAAGATCCCTTCCTGGCAATTCAACCTACGCCCTCGCAGCGCGCCACCAAAAAGTATTTTCTTGTCGTGGTCATTTTATGGGGCGTGCAGATTCTGATGGGTATGTTGACCGCGCACTACGGGGTTGAAGGCAACGGATTCTATGGCTTTCCCTTGGATCGCTACCTGCCATACGCGATCACTCGCACCTGGCATTTGCAACTGGCCATTTTTTGGATTGCGACTTCGTGGTTGGCAACAGGACTGTATGTCGGACCAACGGTCAGCGGCCACGAGCCCAAGTTCCAACGGTTCGGTGTTAATGTACTCTTTGGCGCGCTGATTCTCGTGGTTGGCGGTTCGCTCGCGGGAGAATGGCTGGGCATCCAGCAGCGCCTTGGCAATCTGTGGTTCTGGTTCGGCAGCCAGGGGTATGAATATGTTGACCTGGGAAGATTCTGGCAGATTCTGCTATTCGTGGGCCTCGTTTTGTGGCTTGTCCTGATGGTGGCGGCGCTCAAGCCCGCGCTCGTTCGCAAGAGCGAGGACAGGTCCCTGCTCTTGCTCTTTCTCATCTCCAGCATAGCGATTCCTCTCTTTTATGCAGCCGGCCTCATGTACGGTCAGCGCAGCGAACTGGTGACAGCCGAGTATTGGCGCTGGTGGGTGGTTCACCTCTGGGTCGAAGGCTTCTTTGAAGTATTTGCGACCGTCGTTATCGGCTTCCTATTCACGCGGCTCAAGCTGATTGAGATTCGCACCGCCACCAAGGCAGCTCTGTTTTCGACGACGATCTTCCTTTCCGGCGGAATCATCGGCACCTTCCATCACCTCTACTTCGCGGGCGCCTCCGCGGCGGTGATTGCTTTGGGAGCCATCTTCAGTGCATTCGAGGTTGTGCCGCTCACGCTGGTCGGTTATGAGGCCTGGGAGAACATTCGTCTTGCGCAGCCCATCCAAAAGGCCCCGTGGATCGCCAACTACAGGTGGCCGATCTACTTCTTCGTGGCGGTCGCCTTCTGGAATCTGGTTGGAGCCGGGCTGTTTGGTTTTCTCATCAATCCGCCCATTGCTCTTTACTATATGCAGGGCTTGAACACCACGCCCGTGCATGGACACACGGCCTTGTTCGGCGTCTACGGGATGCTGGGGCTTGGTCTCACGCTATTTTGCCTGCAGGCTTTGATGCCTGGCAGGCCGTGGAAACAGGGAGCCGTCAAACTCTCCTTCTGGTGTCTCAATCTTGGTCTGAGTTTCATGGTTATCCTCAGCATGTTGCCTGTAGGACTACTACAGGCTTGGGCATCCATTCAACGTGGTACATGGTATGCGCGATCCGCGGAGTTTATGCAGTCCGGATCGATGCAAACCCTGCGCTGGATGCGCTTCCCAGGAGACATCCTGTTCGCATGTGGCGCGGCGCTGTTTGCCTGGTTCGTTCTTGGATTGCTGACCGGGCATTCTTACGAAAAGAGCAGCGGGGAATAGTGTTCCATCATTCTTACAACTATGTTCGTTGCCGGAAAGGAGAACATCATGGACTACACATTCTTCGCCAGTTTGGCAAATGAGATTTCTCTGCCTGAAAAGGGAATCTTGAGTAACGTAGTGCACAAGGATGAGTATGTGAACATCACTGCCTTTGGATTTGCGGCAGGACAAGAATTGTCTTCCCATTCAGCGCCCACGCCGGCCGCAATCTATTTTCTCGAGGGCGAGGCCGAAGTGCGTCTGGGGAACGATACTGTCAGCGCTTGCGCAGGTTCTTTTGTTTATATGCCACCCTTGCTTATCCATGGCATCTGCGCAAAATCACCAGTAAAAATGCTACTGATTCAGATCAAGACCGTGGCAAAATGAGTGTCTTGGAATACCGCGAACTGGTCTTACGCGCTCTTTCGCTCTCCATTGTAAACAGATGAGTTTGTTCTCGTAGGAGGGTATAAGGTGATTCGGCTCAAGCGTGTTTATGAATTGTGCGACAGCGCGGACGGAGCCCGCTTTCTTGTAGAGCGCCTATGGCCTCGCGGCGTGAAGAAGTCTTCGCTGGCGATCGACACATGGATAAAAGATGCGGCCCCGAGCACTGATCTGCGGAAGTGGTTTCACCACGATCCGGCGCGGTGGAATGAGTTCCGCCGGCGTTACTTCATCGAACTCAAAGAAAATCCAGATTCGTGGCATCCACTGTTGGAATCTGCACGCAACGGCACGGTGACTCTGATCTATAGTTCTCGTGATTCTGAGCACAACAACGCTGTCGCATTAAAGGAGTTCCTGATCCAATGTCTCCATCTGGAAACCACTGGGTAATTCTACGGTTATTCAGAATTTCCGGGCCGGCTTGTGCAAGTTCAAGTAAGCGCAACACACTTCGCAGTTTGCGGCATCTTGCCTTGTTCCACAGCCACAGATTACACCGGCATCATGCCAGGGCGATAACTCTTACTTGACCGCCGGAGTCGATACTCTGGAGCCTCGGAACGGCAGACGGATGCGCAGGACACGCTCGCGACTGCGCTCCTCCGCGAAATTGCGAGAGTGTGCGCCCAGTAGGTCCTCGCTGGAAACCATTCCTACGATCCTTCGCTCTTCGTAGCTGTCCACGACTGGCATCCGCGTGAAGCCTGTCTCTGCCATGCGATAGACGACGGCTCGCAGCGGCTCGTCCGCAACTGCCACCACCGGGCTGCCGCGTGCAACGTCGGACATCAGAGTCTGTTCGCCACTGGTTGCGGCCAGATCCTTGCGGGTGATGACCCCGCTGAGGCGGCGGTCTGCGTCGATGACTGGATAGAGGTGCTGTCCGCGAGCAGGATGGCTAATCTTCAACAAGCGCCGTGCCTCGTCGACAGAACCGCTCGCCTGGAACGCGATCAGCCTGGTGCGCATCACCTCGCGGACGAATAGCGCTTCCAGTGGATCCACGCTGTACTCGCGGCTAAGATGAAACCCGCGGCGCGCCACTTTCTCCGTGAGAATAGAGCGCTTCAGCACCAGCACCGTAAAGGTGTGAGCAATGACGGCGGCAACGATCAGAGGCAAAATCATGTTGACGTCGTGTGTCAGTTCGATCGCGAATACGATTCCCGTGAGGGGCGACCGCATGGTGCCGCCAAGGATCGCTCCCATGCTGACGAGTGGCCAGAACCCGGCGCTTGCCGCGGGAAGGAATGACGCTTCGAGTCCGCCCAACGCGCCGCCCATCATCAGCAGCGGCGCCAGCACGCCGCCCGATGTGCCGGACCCCAGCGATACCGCCCAGATGGTGGATTTCACCAGCAGGATGCCCAGCAGCAGGCCGAGTGCCCCATTGCCCTGAAGCAACGAGCCAATGGTGTCGTAACCCACGCCGAGGGCCTGTGGGAAGATCATTCCTCCCACTCCGATCACGAGGCCTCCGATGGCAGGCCACCACATCCAGTGAATGGGCAGCTTTGCGAAGGCGTCCTCGGCCGCGTAGACTGCGCCGGTAAGCAAAGCGGAGAGCGCCCCGGCGAGAACACCGCAGATCACACAGCCCATGAGCCCTGCCGGGCCGATGAATACCGGGTGGGGCGGTGTGGGGAACAGCGGACCGAGGCCGATAAGGTATCTCCGCGCGGCTCCCGCGGTGGCGCTGGCCAACGCAACGGGGATGAGGCTGCGCGGCTTCCATTCGAATAGCAACAGCTCGACGGCAAGCAGAATCGCCGACAACGGCGCGGCGAATGTTGAGGACATGCCCGCCGCTGCTCCGGCCACAAGCAAAGTCTTCCGTTCAGCGCTGGTGAGATGAAAGAACTGCGCGATCATTGACCCGAATGCACCGCCGGTCATGATGATGGGGCCTTCAGCGCCGAAGGGTCCGCCGGTTCCGATGGACAGCGCCGCCGACAAGGGCTTGAGAATGGCCAGCCGTGGCTGCACTTTGCTGCCACCGATCAGGATGGATTCGAGGGCCTCCGGTATGCCGTGCCCGCGAATCCGTTCCGAGCCGTAGCGCGCCATGAGGCCGATGATCAAGCCGCCGGCGACAGGCACCAGCATGGCCCACCAGCCCATATGATTCCCTGCGGGCGAGACCAGTGCGCTGCCCAGACGCTGGTAGTAAAAGAGATTGGTGAAGAACCCGATCAGGCGCAACAGCGCCAGCGCCACGCACGCCCCAACCAATCCGATCACCACGGCCATCCCGGCGATGGGCAGCACGCGAATGGTGGTAGTGAAGTCCCCCAGCTTTTCAAGTTCGGGTGAGCGTTTCATGCGCTGCCCAGCACTTTGCTTAGCGCGTTCATCAATTCGGGGCCTCCGGCCCGCAGTTCGTCATGATGCGCAACCGACAATTTGTGCAGCATCGTTTCCCCTTTCTTCGTGAGCCGAACGTAGACCTCGCGGTGATCTTCTTCTGCTGATACTCGTCGCACCGCTCCGTGTTCGGCCAGCCGGTTCACCAGTTCCACGGCGCTGTGATGGCGGATCAGCATCCGCGAGGCAAGCTCGCCGATAGTGGGCTTCACGCCCCTCGGCAGGCCTTTGATAGCCAGCAGAAGCTGGTGCTGTTGCGCCTCGATTCCGCTGGCCCGTGCCTGTTCTTCACTGAACCGCAGGAACCGGCGGATTTGATAGCGAAACTCCGCCAGCGCTTGAAACTCACGGGATTTAAGACGCGCCGTCTTTGCTGCCACAAACATATCGTAGCACGATATTACTTCGAAGATCAATCGATGCCGCCGGCCCGGACTCGGGAACGGCTGCCAGTAACGCGGTGAAGCGGGCCGACAATCAGTCGAGCGAAGGTGGTCGGGAGTGAACTTGCTCGAAAAAGGGAAAAGTAGTTGGAAATGTTGTATTAATCGAATAGTGTGCCGAACCAGAATCGTCAGTCTTTCCGGCTTGTCTTGGCGAAGACCTGCCGTATGGCATTTCGGCGGCGCAGTGATCGTGCCACATTCCAGCCGCGCACGTCCTGGAACAGGAGTTTTCGATGACCGCTGAGTTGATTCACCGATTGCACTTTGCCTTTACCATCACGTTCCACTATCTTTTTCCTCAACTCACCATGGGCCTGGCCCTCCTGATCGTGGTGCTCAAATCAGTGGCGCTCAAAACCGGCAGCGAGCAGTGGGACCGCGCCGCCCGCTTCTGGGGGCGCATCTTCGCGAGCAAGTCGTCTTTGGCGTCGTAACCGGCATCCCCATGGAGTTTGAGTTCGGCACTAATTGGGCGCGCTTCTCGCGGCTCTCCGGCGGAGTAATCGGCCAACCGCTGGCCATGGAGGGCGTCTTCAGCTTCTTTCTGAAGTCGGCCTTTCTGTGACTCTTTCTATATGGCGAGAAGCGCATCTCCAAGCTCATGCATTGGTTTTCGGCTATTGTTGTGCGCCCGGTCAGCCTGAACAACTACTTCAATTACCCATTCACCTTCGTCGTTCCTGTCGGAGTCATCGCTTCTATGGCCAGTATCTGGCTCTTCAATCGAAACGCCAAGCCAGTCAAGGCGTTCCTCTCTTCCTGCCTCTATCTCTTCTTCATGCTGGCCGGAGCCTGTTGGGGACTCTATC
>JBKQLG010000288.1:0-20395 GCA_052147235.1 Occallatibacter sp. | reverse complement strand
ACCCGGCCCGTTAAGAGATACGCGTTCTGAGGGCAAGGTCACTCGAAGTTAAAAGAGCATTGTCACTAATGATAGGGGGGTGCGATGAAAACACGAATAGCTTCTTTGATTAGTCTAGGCGTGCTCCTCTTCGCGCTGCCTGCCGGTGCTGTCGCCGCTGTCGATTCCCCGGTTCTGGAGCAGTTCACAGTTCCACCCTACCCTTCCATTGCCAGACTCGCCGGAACGGAGGGCACAGTCGGACTGGATGTTAGTCTAGACCCCAAGTGCAATATCACGGACATAAGGATTGGGAAAGGTGAGCCCAGGTTGGTCGGCGTAGTAGAACGCAGTTTCCATGGAGACTACACACACTTGCAGTTCCGCCCTTGTGCTATGTCACAACCGGTTGTTGTGCATATCTCGTACATTTTCACACTTCAGGGAAAGCCAACGAACGGGTGGTCGACGACCACGGTAAGGTTGACTTCTGATCATGGAGGGTCCTTCAACTTCAACATAAGCACGACTCCTGCCGACCTTGGAGCTCTCGGCCTGCAGCGCACCAATCGACGAACCGAGGCAGGAGGCAACCGTAATTCCAACGCGAGCTCTCGTCGGCCGAATGATGGCCTCGAGATCATGGAATCAAAGGCTCGCGAGGAAGGCACCGGGGGGCCAGCCCAAACGATCTTCACTTCTCCGAATTATTATGCTCGCGACATGCATATTCAAGGAGAGGTTAGAATCGGAGCTGATCTGGACCCGAATTGCCGGGTGTCTTCTGCAAAGATTCTGGCGGGCCATCTGCTCCTTAGCGACGAAGTTCTGCAGGCCGTCCGCGAGTGGCAATTCCCAGGATGTTCCAGCGAAAAGCGAAGCTTGGATATTGTCTTCCACTTCGTGCTTACAGAACCCGACAGCCCAAGTCCATACGACAATTGGGCTCCCACCGACTTTGAGATGATTGGTCCGTACGAATTCAAGATCAGGACCGTCAGCCCGGATTCAGTGATCTACAACTGAGGGTTTGCCTCGCCAAAATTCTATCTGGACGGAATATGGCCTTGCGTTCGGCTTGACCAAGCCCCGAAGGACGCGGATTGTCACTCCACCAGTGTAGAGCCGGACTACGGGGACTAACGTGCTTTTCTCGTTATTCTGCAGATCATTCCCCTGGGGCAATTCATTGCTGTAGTCGATTTTGTAACTGTCAAAGCACCCAAAAGCCACAAGGATCAACAAGGAATGACAGGTTCTCTGTAAACAATTCAATCAAAAGCACTTAAAATAAACAAATACCAATAGGATTCAATAGACTATTTGACCTGTTTTGGGAGCAGAGGTGTTGAAACTTATTGAAACCTGTTGAAGTACAGTGTTGGCGAGGGAGTAAGCCTTAGCCATCTAACCGCTGGCAACTTAGTAGGAATCGCTTCCGGATCAGTACCGTGAAGTCGGCTTCTAATAAGCGTCCTTCCCACACTCCATACACGCAAGGGGGCCCCAACCAGCCAAAGCCCGGTCGAAGCCCCTCTTTTCCCGCCTTCCCTTACTTAGCTTTAGGTCCAGCAGCGCGAATTGCCTCCGAAGCATCGAACTGCTTGAAGTTTGCCTCAAAGCGCGCCGCCAGGTCGACCGCCGTGTAGTCGTAGGCTTCCTTGTCCGCCCATGCGTTGCGCGGGTTCAATATCTCCGCCGGAACCTCCGGGCAGCTCACCGGAATGCTCAGCCCGAAGGCCGACTCGGATACAAACTCCACCTTGTCCAGCCGCCCGTCCAGCGCCGCATTCACCAGCGCGCGCGTGATCTTCAGACTCATGCGCTTGCCCACGCCGAACTTGCCCCCGCTCCAGCCGGTATTCACCAGCCAGCACGAAGCACCGTGCTGCGTCAGCCGCTTGCCCAGCATCTCCGCATACACCCGCGGCGCCAGCGGCAGGAACGGCGCGCCAAAGCAGGCCGAGAACTCCGGCAGCGGATCGATGACGCCCAACTCAGTCCCGGCCACCTTCGCCGTATAGCCCGAAAGGAAGTGGTACATCGCCTGCTCCGGCGTCAGCCGCGCAATCGGAGGCAGCACGCCAAAGGCATCCGCCGCCAGGAAAAGCACATTCTTGGGATGCCCGCCGACGCCGGGGATCACCGCGCCATCGATGAAGTCCACCGGGTAAGCCGCGCGCGTATTCTCCGTCAGATGAATGTCGAAGTAATCCGGCTTGCGAGTCGCATCCAGAATCACATTCTCCAGCACCGACCCAAAGCGAATCGCGCGGAAGATCTGTGGCTCGAACTCCTCTGTCAGATTGACGCACTTGGCGTAACAGCCGCCCTCAAAATTGAAGATGCCCGTCGGCCCCCAGCCGTGCTCGTCGTCGCCGATCAGCCGCCGCGCCGGGTCCGCCGAGAGCGTTGTCTTGCCCGTCCCCGAGAGCCCGAAGAACAGCGCCGTCACTCCATCCGCGCCCACATTCGCCGAGCAATGCATGGGCAGAACATCCCTGTTCGGCACAATGAAATTCATCACGCCGAAGATCGATTTCTTGATCTCGCCGGCGTATTTGGTGCCGCCAATCAAAATAATCCTGCGCGTAAAATCCACCAGAATGAAGGCGCTCGTCCCCGTCCCATCCCGTTCCGGCACACCCTGAAACTCCGGCGCGGCCACCACGGTAAACTCCGGCGCATGGACGGCGAGCGCCGAGGCATCGGGCCGGACAAAGAGATCGCGCACAAAGAGCGCGTGCCAGGCATACTCGCTGATCACCCGGATCGGCAGACGGTAGGCCGCATCCGCCCCGCAGTACAAGTCCTGTACAAACAGCTCGCGCTCCTTCAAATGCTCCACCACCCGCCCCAGCAGCGCCTCAAACTTCTCCGGCGCAAAGGGCTTGTTCACCTTGCCCCAGTCCACCACCGCGTGCGTCACTGCGTCGTCCACGGTGAACTTGTCTTTGGGACTGCGCCCGGTGCGCGTCCCAGTCACCGCCACCAGCGCGCCATTGGCCGCCAATTGCCCCTCGCCGTGCTTCAGCGACGTCTCCACCAGCTCCGCTGCACACAGGTTGGCATGCACTCGCGGTCCCGCCGCCAGTGCCTTGACAGACTCCACCCCAGAAACTTCCGACATCGAGAGAACTCCTTCCGCCCCAGAAAAATTTATAGGTGATTCTTGTACCATTGTGCCATCCGGACCGCATAGTGGGAAAGGGGCTAGCCGAAAAGTTCAGGGATCGGGAGACTGGTGACCGCCGCCGAAGCCGCGCGAATCAGTTCCAGAGATGGCACTCCGAATCGCTCGGGCTCGGGCGGTCGCAGGTTTGCATCCCGGCTGTCGACATTACGTACATTGCATCCATGGGAGCGTGTTTCAGAACTCGATCCTGGCCTGAAAGGCGATCATGCGCGGCGAGCTGTCGCCGCCCAGACCAACGCCGAGCAACCCTGTTGGAGGCGAGATGGTGCTTTCCAGCGTGCCGAATTTTGCCGGAATAAAGACACCGGGCACTCCGGCTTCAACGTTGCTTGGCAAGGCAAAGTTAGGGTGATTGAACGCATTGAAGAACTGCGTATCGAAGCGCAAGCTCACTGCTTTCGTGATGGGAAACTTCTTCGACAAATAAATATCCGAATAGGTGAAGTGCGGTCCACGCACCGTATTGCGGCCCGCGTCGCCGAATTGGCAATTGGAAACGGAATCGCCTCCAGTGCAGGCGCCGGTGGTTGGATCGACGACAGAGACAAAGGCCTCCGGATTCAGCCACTGCTTCGTTCCTGCCACGGTCACTCCGGAGTACGGAGTCTTTCGGTAAAGCGGCACGCCGGGAACTCTGCGTGCAAACTGCGGTCCGCTCGCTTGAAAGACACCGTTGCCGTTGGCGGTGTAAGGCTGGCTGAGCACGGTGAAAGGAAGCCCGCTATGCAAGAATGCCGTTTCGGAGAATGACCAGCCGGCGAAGAGTGTCCGCAGAACCGCATGGGCGGAGGAAAACGGAATCCGGTAGATTCCGAAGGCCGAGATGTTATGGCGCACGTCATAGTCGCAGTCACCATGCTGACGGCTAAGTTCGCCCGGCAGCGGCGACAGAATTCCCTGACTGGAAAAAGAGAGCAGCCCTCCATTCGAGACCTCATCCAGGCAATGGCTGAAGGTGTAATTTCCTCGCAAGGTCAGGCTGCCGACCTGTTCGGTGAAATTGGTCTGCAATCCGGAGTAACTGCTGTTTGCGTTGGTTTGAAACTCATTGACGCTGCCAAATCGCTGATCCAAAGGCCTGTTATAGGGATAGGGAGCAAAGCATCCATCGCAGGCAGTTTGATAGCCGTTCAACTCGACTTGATAGGGCTCATGGACGCCGCGGGTGCCGACGTAATCGATCCGCGCCGCGCCATGCGCGCCCACCTGACGTTCAACCCCGAAGTTATATTGGTAGTAATAAGGCGTCTTCAGCGTGCCGCTGGGAAAGGTATTCATACTGACAGCCAGCGGGCATGTGGGCGCGCCAGCGGCAATGCCGGCGCAGGGAGCCGCGCCCGCGCTGAAGACGGATTGAAAGCTCTGATCGGCATTGGTTGTCGCATCGACCGCGCTGTCGGGTACGCCCGGGGCTATCCCCATGCCACCAACCTGGCCGCCGATGCCTCCGATAAAGGTTGGCGAGTAAGGGGCATTGGTGGCGGCTAGATCGGCGATCTGCGCGGGAATGATGTCGTTGAAGACACCGAATCCAACGTGCAGCACGGTCCCCGGAGTTACCTGGAAGGCCGCCGACACGCGCGGCTGCCAAACGAGCAGCGGCGTCGCCGGATAGAGTCCGCGAACACTGGTTTGAATCGCCTGATCGAGCGGTTGCGAAATATCGTGCGAGAGATCGAGAAACGAGCCCACTGGACGCGCAAACAATCGCTGTTGATTGACGGGATTGGTATTCCAGGTTGACCGCATTCCCACGGTCAGTGTTATGTGTGACGTGGGCTTGTAGGTGTCCATCACATAGAGATCGAGATTGCCCGTCGCCACGCGCTCCTTCACGGAAACAGGAAAAGTCCGGCTGGCCGTGTAAGCCGCGCCATAGGTGAACTGGGCAAGATCGTTGTAGACGACTGCAGGCACGATTCCCTCGCCCAGATCATAGTCGCTTACGTCGATGCGCCGCGTATTGACGCCTAACTTGTAGGTGTTCTTGCCGCGCGTCCAGATCAGGTTATCGTTGATCTGCCACTGGGTCACCTTGCGCCCCTGAGGGTAGGTATTGTCATTGCCTCCTATGGTTGTGAATGGGGCGTTGTTGGTGCCCGCCGCAAGCACGATGGGGAAGACCTGACGAACCTGCGCAAAGTTATCCGGCTCGAAGATGCTGGAATACCAGCTCGCGCCGGGATTGAACTGATTGACAAGATTCGGACTGAACACATGCGTGTAGCCGGCAACCAGCGTGTACTGCGGCTGCGGAGAGTAGGAGTTGAAGATTGAGTTAATAGGATCGGTATAGGCAGCCTGTAGCCCTGTATCCTGTTGGTAACGATACCAGACACTATTGTTCTTATCGATGGTGTGGTCGATCTTGACTACGATGAGATTCTCGCTGTCGCTGTTGGTGAGCGATTCCTGCCTCTGGTTCGCGCAACCGTTTCCGGTAAATAGATTGCCGCTCGCCTGATTGCCCGGAAGCAACGCGCCGCTTGCGTCCAAAGGGCAGGAACTAACTGGAACCGGGGTTCCGGCGGTATTGTTATACAGCTTGAACATCGACTGATAAAATGCAATCTCCTCCGGCTGTGGCGGCATCGAGGCCCCCGTAATCGGGTCCGTCCCGCCCTGTGCCAATTGGCCCAACACATATTGTTGATATGCGGGCGTGGGGACAACGGCCTGCGAAACCAATGGCAGAGCAATCCGGATGCCCTCATAGTGGGCAAAGATGAAGAGCTTGTCTTTGCGGATAGGTCCGCCCACGCTCACACCGAACTCATTCACCGTGGAGCGGGGCTTTTTGGCGATGCTGCCGGGCGTATCGTTGGCGTGAAGAAAGTAGTTCTCCGCGTTCAACAACGAGCCGTTCCATAGCTCGTAAAAGTCACCGTGATATTTGTTTGTTCCTGATTTGGTGAAATAATTCACCTGCGACGCGCCATATCTTCCCTGATCGACGGAGTAGGAATTCGTATTGACGGTTGCCTCTCCGACAGCATCCAAACCAATGACCAGGTTTGTCGATAACCCGATATTCAGTCCGAGCCACGGATCGTTGCTGTCGTATCCGTCCAATATGTAACCGTTCGAAGTTGCGGGAAGGCCGTTGAATTCGACGTTTCCGTAGCCTCCAGCCGCTTTTGCATCGTTGGAGGAGCCGGCGGTATTCATCAGCGCCCCGGGCGCGAACTGAGTTAGATAGGTCAGGTCCTGGCCGGGATTGGGAAGGCTGGCAATCGTCCCGGCTTCCAGCGTAGTTGTGGTATTTGGGTTCTCCAGCGTGAGCATGGCGGCTTGAGCCGACACTTCGATAGTTTGGGATGTCGATTCGAGAGAGAGTGTGAAGTTCACAGTCGTGGTGCGTCCGACTTCCACGGCAATCGGGGGCGAGATCTGGTCGGCAAAGCCTCTTGCCTTCACGGTCACCGTATAGGTGCCCGGATTCACCTGTGAAAACAGAAACCGGCCGTCGCCGTTGGTTTGTCCGGCGCGGTCGGCCTTGGTATCGACATTCGTAGCCGTGACCGCTGCATCGGGCAGCGCCGCGCCGGTTATATCCGTCACCGTGCCTGAAATAGCGCTCGACGTGCCGCTCTGCGCCTTGATGGTCATCGAGTTAACCATGGTTAATAGCACAAAACAGAGAGAGAAATACCAGATCGTTCGTGTACATTTCATGCGTTACCTCCAAGGGAAGCGGGGAGTTAGTGGCCCTGAGACATTAAAATCAGCAGCCAGCCATTCAATCCGGCGATCAGGATGGCGGTGAACCAGGCCAGGGCCTTCAACCAGCGGGCGTTGACGAATTCGCCCATCATCTTGCGGTTGCCGGTGAAGAGCACCAGCGGCACTACGGCGAAGCTCAGTTGCAGCGAGAGAATCACCTGGCTAAGTATGAGCAACTTCTCGGTGCCCTGCTCGCCAGTGAAAGCGACCACGATGATGGTGGGGATGATGGCCAGCGAGCGGGTAATCAGCCGCCGCAGCCATGGAGCAACCTTCAGGTGGATGAAGCCCTCCATCACCACCTGCCCGGCCAGCGTGCCGGTGATCGACGAGTTCTGCCCCGAGGCCAGCAGCGCAATGGCGAAAAGCGTGCTTGCGCCTGTCACGCCCAGCAGCGGGCTGAGCAGCTTGTAGGCGTCCTGGATGGCGGCCACATCGAAGAGGCCTTTGCGATGAAAGACCGCGGCGGCGATGATCAGAATTGCCGCGTTCACAAACAGCGCTACGGTGAGCGCCAGCGCGGAGTCGATGTTGGCCATGTAGATGGCCTCGCGCTTGCCCTTGGGTGTGCGCTCGTACTTGCGGCTCTGCACAATCGAGGAGTGCAGATAGAGGTTGTGCGGCATTACCGTCGCGCCCAGGATCCCGATGGCGATGTAGAGCATATCCGGGCTGGTGACGATTGCGGCCGAGGGGATGAAAAGATTCTTCAATACCGGCCAGTACTCCGGCCTGGAGAGGAACATCTGCACGCCGAACATCGCGATGATGGTGCCGATAAGCGTAATCACCAGCGCCTCCACGTAGCGGAAGCCCCAGCGCTGCATCAGGAGAATCAGCAGCACATCGAGACTGGTGATCAGCACGCCGTAAAAGAGCGGAATGTGGAAAAGCAGGTTCAGGGCAATGGCCGAACCGATCACCTCGGCCAGATCGCAGGCGGCGATGGCGATTTCGGCGCCGATCCACAGTGCGTAGCTGACGCGGGGGCCGTAGCTCTGGTGGCAAAGCTGCGCCAGGTCGCGCTCAGTGGCGATGCCCAGCTTGAGCGAGAGGCTCTGTAGCAGAATCGCCATCAGATTCGAAGCCATGATGACGAAGAGCAGCGTATAGCCGAAGCGCGAGCCGCCGGCGATGTCGGTGGCCCAGTTGCCGGGGTCCATATAGCCCACAGAGATCAGGAATCCGGGACCGAGAAAGCCCAGTAGCCGCCGCCAGTACTGCGGCGAGCGGGAGATGCGCACCGTCGCGTGAACCTCCGGCAGCGAGGGCACCTGGTGCTCAGGGCCGGACGCGAGACCGGGGATTATTGGCAGTGGAGGAAGTTCTACTGTGCTCATACAAAACCAGTATGCCACAAGTTGTTAACTATGGTTAATAGTTTTTCTTAAATTTAATTGTTACGAAGCTTCCGGCCGCAGCCAGACTGCCTCGGCAGCTGGATGGCCCAAAATAACAGTACCCGTAGGCAGCTCAATCCAAACGGTTTGGTCGTAGTTCTGCCGTAGCACGCGCAGGCTCTGGCCGGGGCCGATGCCATTGTGATGCAGAAACAGCAACAGCTTGTGGTCGCGCTCGTGCAGGCTGACGACAACGTAGCGCCGCCCCTCGACGGCATCCGACAGCGGCGTCTCGCCGTGCTGCCTGCGCGCAGCCGGGCTCTCCGGCAGCACCTGGTTGCCATGCGGACAGGCGCCGCGCTCGCCCAGCTTCTCCTTGAGTTTGGCTTCAAAGGCCGGCGAAACTGCGTGCTCCAGCCGCTCCGCCTCCTCATGAATCTCGTGCCATTCCATGCCGAAGATCTCGCTCAGCATGCGTTCGATCAGGTGGTGGCGCAGGGCGGTGCGATAGGCGGTCTCACGGCCGGTTGCGGTCAGCCGTACGACGCCCCTCACGACCTCCACAAAACCGTCGCGCTTCAGCCGCTTCAGCGCCATCGTTACTGCCGGCGGCGAAACTTCCAGCCAATGCGCCAGCAGCGCTGGAATCACCTCGCGCCCCTCGGCCTCGGCTTCGAGGATAGCCTTCAGGTAGTTCTCTTTGGAGACGTAAAGGGCGTCTTTCATGGCTGGACTCCCTTCAAACTATACTCCGGAAGAGCGGGCCTTCGCCGAAGCCAGGTCGCGCCCAATCATTAGTAACGCAAACCGCAGATTCGGGAGATGATTCCCGCCGTACTCGGATAGAATGGGTACGACATGATTACTGAGGCAATGCGCAGTGATTGGACAGGGCGGGTCGTAGACGGGAGATTTACCCTCCAGAAATGGCTGGGCGGTTCCGAATTGGGTGCCGTCTTCCTCACCGAACTGCCGGGAGATGGATCGCGGAAGGCCGCTATCAAGCTCATTCCGGTGGATACCGCCGACGCGGAGGCCCGCCTCGCCGGCTGGGCGGCGGCGTCTACCCTCTCTCATCCCCACCTGATGCGCATCTATCACTACGGCCGTTGTCAGATCGGCACGGTCCCGCTGATCTACGCGGTGACGGAATACGCCGATGAGATCCTCGCGCAGATTCTTCTTGAGCGGCCACTTACGCCCGCCGAGGCCGGAAAGATGCTCGACCCGCTCCTCGACGCGCTTGCCTATCTTCATGGAAAAGGCTTCGTGCATGGCTGCCTCAAGCCATCGGAGATCGTGGCCGTCGACGATCAGTTGAAAATATCTTCTGACAATCTTCTTGTCGCTGGCGAGCCGGGCAAACTCGTTCAGGCGTCGGGAGTCCGTGTCGTGCCGGAAGCCGCCTCGGGGAAGGTCACTCCAGCCGCCGACCTCTGGTCGCTGGGCGTCACCCTGGTCGAAGCCCTGACTCAGCACACTCCGGTTTGGAAGAGATCGGCCCAAGGGGAGCCGACGGTGCCGTGGTCGATGCCGCAGCCCTTCGCCGGCATAGCGCGGGAGTGCCTGCGCATCGCCCCAGAGAGCCGATGCACTCTCGGCGACGTGAGGGCTCGACTTGAAGCCTTCCGGGACGGTAAGACCGGCAACACGGCGCTTGCCAAACTACGCGGGCCGGCAATCGTAGCCGCGGCGCTTGTCCTGCTTGTGGTCATCGCAGTACTGCTGTTGCGCTCTCACCCGGCCGAACCATCGCAGCCAGCCGCGGAAGTGCAGCCCACACCCGCGACAGCTGCACCCCCGCCTCCATCTCCAGGTCGGAAAACTCACAGCTCCAAAGCTGCGATGGTGAAGGGTGATGTCGCTGAGCGTGTTCTGCCCGATGTACCCGAAAAAGTGCGTGCGACTATCCACGGCAAAATCCCGGTGAGCATACGGGTCACTGTTGATCCCGGCGGTAATGTTTCAAGCGCTGAGGTGGCCTCGCAGGGACCGAGCAAGTACTTCGCCAAAGTGGCCCTGCAAGCAGCACAGCAGTGGAGATTCAACCCACCGCGAGTGAAGGGTCAGGCCGTCTCCAGCGAGTGGGTCCTGCGCTTTCAGTTTGGACAAGCCGCAACCGAGGTCACGCCCGTTGAAGTTAATCGCTAGGCGCAGGGAGAAGTTTTCCCAGAGCGCACAGTCCTCGATGAGAAATCCCTCGTTGCCCGATGCACTACCATGGTTTCCATGCACGTTCTTTCCGCAGCCGAGATGCAGACATGCGACCGCTTGATGACAGAGCGGTTTGGAGTGCCGTCGATTGACCTGATGCGGGCGGCTTCTGCGGCAGTAGCTGCCTTTGCCCGCCAGCAATTTCCACTGGCTCGGCGGGTGACAGTGATCTGCGGCCGCGGCAACAACGGCGGCGACGGCATGATGGCCGCGCGGCTGCTGGCCTCGGCGGGCCTGGAGGTGACCACTCTGCTACTAGGCTCGTGCGACAGCCTCACCGGCGACGCGGCTGTTGCCTGGCGCGAATTGTCGAGTTTACCGCACGGTCTCATCCACATCATCGAGACAGCCGAAGACTTAGCCCTGCTCAACTCCGCGCTCGAAGCTGATCTGATTCTTGACGCCGTGGTGGGCACCGGCTTCAAGCCGCCGTTGAAAGGCCTGGCATTGGCGGCGCTCAAGTGGATCGAGGGCAGCAAGGCGCCCATTCTCGCTCTCGATCTTCCCTCCGGCTGGCCGGCCGACGCGACCACAGCGACTGTTGCCGGTCCCGTCTGGCCCGCCGATGCGGTCATTACCTTTACCGCGCCCAAACCGGCGCACGTCCTCGGCCAGTTGACGCGGCGCTGGTCACAACCCATAGTCGTGGCGCCCATCGGCTCGCCTGAGGAGGCGATAGTCTCAACGCTGGGGCTGCACTGGACCGGCTCCGCGTTGGCGCTCACGGAGGCGCGGCGTCCTGTGGAGGCCAACAAGGGCAACTTCGGCCATGTGCTGGTGGTGGGAGGCTCTGTCGGCAAGTCCGGTGCGCCGGCCATGGCGGCGTTGGGGGCGCTGCGGGCTGGAGCCGGCTTGGTGACGGCGTCCGTTCCCGCTCCGGTGCTGCCGCTGGTGGCAGCCATCGCGCCGGAGTTGATGACCTTTCCGCTGGCCGCAAGCCTCGCGGGCTGCATCTCGGCGGAGAACCTGGCCCCGGAAGTGCTGGCAGCGCTCACTGCGGGAAAGACCGTACTGGCGATTGGCCCCGGCCTTGGCCAGGATCCGGAGAGCGTCAAATTCACCACCGGCCTGCTCTCGGCTACTACAATCCCGGCCGTGATTGATGCGGACGCACTCAACATTCTGGCGGCGGAGCCGGTGCTGCTCGCGAAGCTCGCCAAAGGCCGAACGCTGGTGCTCACGCCGCATCCGGGCGAGATGGCCCGGCTCGCTGGCATCCCCACCGCTGAGGTGCAGGCAAACCGGCTGGAGGTGGCGCGCCACTTCGCCCAGCGCACTCGCGTCACGCTGGTGCTCAAGGGCGCGCGCACGCTCGTCGTCCACCCCGATGGCCGCGTGGCCGTCAACACCACCGGTAATCCCGGCATGGCCAAGGGGGGCAGCGGCGATCTGCTCACCGGGCTGATCGCCGGCTTGCTGGCGCAATATCCCGCGGACGCGGCGCGCGCGGTCGAGGTGGCGGTGTATCTCCATGGCCTGGCCGCAGATCTGGCAGTGCGCGCGGCAGACGAGCACACGCTGCTGGCCACGGACTGCCTGGCGCATCTTGCGCGGGCCTTTCAATTTTGCGCAATCGGCCCCAACGGTTATCTTTGGTTGCAGGGGCTGCCGGCGGAGGTCTTGCAGACGGCAGCCCTTTTTGAGGCCAAAGGATGACTTCAGTGAACCCAACTGTCCCCATTTCGCACGAGTTCACCACTGAGAGCGGCGCGGAGACCATTGAGGCAGGCCGCCAGCTGGCCCGGCTGCTGACGCCGCCGCAACTGCTGATTCTGCGCGGCGATCTGGGCACCGGCAAGACGACGCTGGTGAAAGGAATTGCCGAGGCTCTGGACGCCGCCGAGGCAGACGAGGTGACCAGCCCGACCTTTACCTTGATACACGAGTACGACGGCGCGCGCGACGGCCAGCCGGTGAAGTTATACCACCTTGATGTTTATAGGATCGAAGGCGAGCGGCAGTTAGAAACGCTGGGCCTGGATGAGTTACTGACTCCAGAAGCTCTGGTGCTGGTGGAGTGGGGCGAGAAGTTCAAGAGCATCCGCAAGAAAGCTACCGGCGAGATTGTCATTGCATCCACAGGCGGCGATGCGCGGAAAATTACCTTGACATTGAAAGGATAGGATTTCACTACCATACATATATTCGAATGCAGTGCGCGCCGGAGTCGATGTTGCTCAGTCTTTAACATACCCGCTGTCCCATTCGCCGCGCTCCCGCAACGCGGCGATCTCCTGGCGTGCCATCTGCTGTGCGCGCACGTAGTCCGGCTTGACCACGCGGTTCAGCGGCATCTGGCCCGCTTCGAGAATAATCCAATGGCGCGGCCGCATATAAGAGGGCAGGGAACGCGCGTGTCGATCCAGTTCCTGCCGGCTCACTTCAACTTCAGGCCTCTTTTCCACCACGGCCACCACCGCTTCGGAGACCACTTCATGCGCCACGCCGACGACAACACAGTTGGCCACCTTCTCCGCCAACGCGCAGATATGCTGCTCCACATCGCCGGGGAAGATCTGGTAGCCCATCGACTTGATTACCCACTTCTCCCGCCCGGTCAGATGCAAACCTGCGGCGTCTTTGTAGCCAAGGTCGCCGGTGTATAAAAAGCCGTCGCGCGAGATGGCTTTGGCGGTAGCTTCAGGATCGTTGACATAGCCAAGAAAAGTCTGCGGCCCAAGAAAGCAGATGTGGCCTATCTCGCCCGGCGGTAACACGTCGCCGGCGTGGCCATCGACGCGCATGGGTTGGCGGATTGTACATGGATAGATCGGCATATCTTCGCCAAGTCCGGCGAGAATTGTATCCTGATCCTCCGCGTTTGCCTGCACATAGGTGCAGAAACCGGCGGCTTCGGTCAGTCCCAGCCCGCTGCCGATCACCGGCGCCATCGTGGCAAGCCGCTCCACGAAGGGCCGCGAGACTGCATTTCCCCCATAGGCGGCAAATTTGAGGCTGGAGAGATCGTGGCGATCATAATCTTTCTGCATCCACTCCAGGTTGAACATCGCCGGAATCTGACCCAGAATCTCCACGCGATGCAGGGCAATGGCACGCAGCGAACGGCCGGCGTCGAAGAGCTCCAGCAGAACCGCCGTGCCTCCGCCGAAGAGGGTGCTCATCAATAACTCCGTCTGGCCGCCTACATGAGACGGGGGCAGATTGATCAGAGAGCGAGCGCCGCTGTCTCCGCCAAAAAATGCGCCGGCGATGCACATATTCTGCACGGTGATATTGCGATGCGAGAGCAGGGCGGGCTTGGGCGAGCCGGTCGAGCCGGTGGTGAAGATGACCAGTGCGCCATCGTCCTCGGAGATTGCGGGCAGAGCTGCGAGGTCTCCATCCGTAGTTGCGCTGAGCGCAGAATCGGCAATCGACGCGAAGGATCCCGTGCCTTCAATCGCGTCCTCCGAGCCCATCACGATGCAATGCTGAATCCATGCGCACTGCGCCTGCACGGCGCGCCACAGCGGGCGAAGATCTAAAGGCGCTTTAACGCCGAGCGAGACAAATCCGCGCGGCCGCAGAATCTCCAGCGCGCGCATAACCTCGGCGGCGGGCAAACGCAGATCCAGCGGAGCGGCAATCACGCCGATCTTGAAGCAACTGTATTCCAGTAAAACGTGATCGACAGTAAGCGGTAGCAGCGTGACCAGATAATCGCCCTTCACGAAGCCCAGGCGCGACAACTCCCGCGCCAGCGCCGTGGTCATGCGGTCGAACTCGCGCCATGTAACGGCGCGGCCGCCCTCCGCGCTGAGAAGGGCAACAGCCTCCGGTTTGGCCTTCGCCCACTTCGCCACCACTTTGTGCAGTAGATGGCGATCGGCAAAAACTCTTTCATAATCGTCGAGTGTAAATTGAGGCACGCGCATCGGTTCGCTCAGTCCTGTTCCAGGTCCAGTCGAACATTTGCCGCGGCGCGCGTCAAGAGCGTCTGCGCGTTACCATGAGAAAAAGACTGCGAGGTGCGTATGCGCAAGGCGATGAAGTTTCTTCTTGGCGCGGCGATGGCGGCGGTGCTGGCCGGCACAGCGGCGGCACAGCAGACGGCGCCGGCGCGTGTCATCGGCTTCCTGACCGACTTCGACGTAAAGGACGACGCCGTGGGCATCTGCAAGGCGGTCATGGAAGGCATCGCGCCCGGCGTGCGCATCCTCGACATCACCCACCAATCCGAGCCGTACAACATCGCCATGGGCGCACGTTTTCTGGCCGGCTCCGCGCCCTACTTCCCCAGGGACGCGGTCTTCGTAGTGGTCATCGATCCCGGCGTCGGCTCCGCGCGCAAGGCCATCATCGCCCAGTCGCGCGTCGGCCAGTTCTTCGTCCTCCCCGATAACGGCCTGCTTACCCTCATCCAGGAGCGCGACGGCATCGTCGAGGCGCATGAGATTACCAACCCCGCGTGGATGATCGGCTCCGGTATCTCCTCGACCTTTCATGGCCGCGACATCTTCTCGCCAGCCGGCGCGCACCTGGCTCGCGGTGAAGACTTTCGCCTGGCCGGCCCCGCGCTCGACGTCGCCAAACTCGTCCGCCTCGACCTGAAGACTGCGTTCGTGGACGCGGCCGGCCTGCACGGCCAGGTCATCGGCGTAGACGGGCCCTTCGGCAATCTGGTGCTCAACGTCCCCGCTGAAGCCTTCGCCCAGCTCGGTTACAAACTCGGCGACCGCGTGCCTGTAACTCTCGCAGGCAAGAGTTACATCTTCCCGTTCATGAAGACCTTTAGCGATGTGCCCGTGGGCAAGGAGCTCTTTTACATCGACTCGCGCGGCCGCCTCGCGCTGGGGATCGATCAGGGCAACTTTGCGAAGACGTATCGAGTGAGCGAGGGCGCGGAACTGACGATTCCGAAGAAGGACCGGGCGTCCCAGAGCCTGCCCTGAGCGAGGTCGAAGGGTCTCAATCCCGAAGCCTGGGAATCTACGAACCCAAAGAAATTTCTCGAAATCAATAACCCCGATCTTACCGGATAATCTCGAATCTTTCCCACACGCAGTTGCACACCGGACAGCGTTCGTGTTCCTCCTCGGTCTCCGAGGTGTAGCCGCAGACCGGACAGACGTAGAACTCGCGCGCCTCGCCGATCCAGGAATCCTTCTTTCCCGCCTGAAGCAGCCCAATTGCCTCGCTGTAGAGCCGCGCGTGGGTCTTCTCTGCCTCCATTGCCCCGGTGAAGGTGCGGATGGCGGCGGTGTTCTTGCGCTCTGTGGCCTCGGCGAGGAAGCCGGGGTACATGACGTCGATCTCGTACTGCTCGCCGTTCAGCGCGGCCTTCAGGTTGTCCAGGGTGCTCTTCGCCTCGACCGCGTGAATCGCGCACTCCGCGCGTGCGCCTAACTGGCCGATGACACGGGCATGATTGCCGGCGTGAATCTGCTCGGCGCGGGCCGCGGCGCGAAAGAGGCTGGCCGCGCCATGCAAACCCTCCTCGTCGGCTTTGGCGGCAAAGGCAGTGTACTTGGCATGCGCATTCGACTCGCCCTCAAAGGCGGCTAACAGATTCTGAACGGTCACTGCGTTTTCCGCGGCAATTCCTGACATGAGAAATCCTCTCCAACTCCGTTCCAGAGCCTACGTGCGCCGCAAGAGCCTGCGCTGTGACGCCGGTTACACACGGTGCCGGGCAGCAGCGTGGCTGCGCCCAGTATGGCGCACGCATCAGCGATACGATGCGAGCTTCCCGCGACATCGAAAATGCCATGCCCTACGCAGCGTTTGTTCGCGACCTGCGCGGGCAGGTATCATGAATCTTCATGATGACGCCGCCGAGAATCGAACTCGCCAACCTGGGTATGTGGGATTCGCTGATCCTGATGGTGATGGCGCTGGTGGTCTTCGGGCCCCGCCGTCTGCCGGAGATTGGCCGCCAGATCGGCAAGCTGATGTACGAGGTGCGCAAGGCCTCCAACGACTTCAAGTTCCAGATGGAAGAGGAGTTGCGCAAGGCCGAGGACGCCGACCGGCGCAAAAAGGAAGAGGAGCGAGTGGCTGCGCTGGCGCTGGCGGCTCCAGCCGTCGTGGATTCCCAGGTCTCAGAAGCGAGATCCGGGCCGCCTGCCAGCGCATCCGGCATCGAATCTCCTTATCCGGGTGAGGCCGTGTATCCCGCAGTATCCCCTGGAGAGTTTCAGCGCGAAGAGCCTTATCCGCGCATTCAGCCGCCTTCGACCGGTGAGCCGGTGCCGGCGGAGCGGCCTGGGTTGGTAGGTCAGGGCTTTAGCACTGACATTACGCCGGCAGAATCGGCGGGGGCTTTAGCCCCCGAAGCTTCAAACCAGCCTAACCCAATTTCAGAGCAGGCCAACCATGGTTGATCCAGCGGATGCAATCGGCATGGCGCGCGAGGCCGTGGCCAAGCGGGTGGAGCTGCCCGGCATGAGCCTGATGGAGCATCTGGACGAGCTGCGCAAGCGCATCGTCCGCTCGGTGATCTTCCTGGCGCTGGGCTTCGTCGCCGCCTGGGGCTTCCACGACCGCTTCGTCGGCTACATACAGGCCCCGCTCAACCACATCGGCAAGACGCTGGTCTTCACCCATCCCATGGACCCGTTGAACCTGGACTTGCAGGTTTCGCTGGTCGCCGGAGCGATTCTGGCTTCGCCCTTCATCCTTTACCAGGTGTGGATGTTCATTGCGCCGGGACTCTACCAGAAAGAGAAGCGTTTTGTGGTGCCCTTCATGGCGGCCACGGTGGGGCTGTTTCTCACCGGTGCGGCCTTCGGATACTTCTATGTGCTGCCCGGCGCGCTGCAAATCCTGATTGTGAACTTCGGCCACAACTTCACCCCCATGGTCACCATCGAGGAGTACACCGGCTTCTTTTTGTCGATCATCCTTGGGCTGGGAATCAGCTTTGAAATGCCGATCCTGATTTTTTTCCTGGCTCTCTTCGGCATCGTCAGCCCGCGCTTTCTGTGGAAGAATATCCGCTACGCGATTCTGGCCGTCTTCGTGGTGGCGGCCATCATCTGCCCCAGCCCCGACCCCTGGACGATGTGCATCTACGCAGTCCCCATGCTGGGACTCTATCTGATCGGTATCGGCGTGGCGTGGTGGGTGCATCCCTCGCGCCGCAAGGCCAAAGAAGCCAAGGAGGCCGCAAAGTGAACTTGTTCTTGAGAGTTGCATCGAAGAAGTTCCGTGCCCCATCCATTCGCGTTACCGGGGTCCCCGGCGACAGGTCTTCGTCGCTGGGGTGGTTGAGCGAATGGGTGGGAAACCACGAACCTCAACGGGAATTATTCATTGGGAGTGTAAAGTTACGGGTGCCCCAGGTCCGGGGTCCCCACGGACAGGTCTTCGTCCGTGGGGTGGAGGTCCCTCGCATTTGGGGACCTGGGATTCAACACCTCTGGATAGGATTTCTTCTCGCTCTGTTCCTCCTCACCCCGCTCGCCGCCCCCGCCCAGACCCACTTCAACGGTGCCAGAGCGCTGGAGTACGCCCGCCAGTTCGTCGCCATTGGCCCGCGCTGGCCCACTAGCCAGGGCCACGCCCAGGCCGAAGCCTTTCTGCGCAAGCACTTCCAGCACGACCAGCTCGAAGAGGATGCTTTCACAGCGTTGACGCCCATCGGCCCGGTCCCCATGCGCAACTTCATCGTGCGCTATCCCGGCAAGAAGGACGGCGTCATCGTACTGGCCACGCACTACGAGACCAACTACTGGCTCAGGAACATCAACTACGTCGGCGCCAACGACGGCGGCGCGACGACCGGCCTGCTGATGGGCATCGCCGACCAGTTGCGCGCACAGACCACGGGCGGCAAAAAGCTCGACGGCTACTCGGTCTGGCTGCTCTTCGACGACGGCGAAGAGTCAATTGAATCCACCTGGACGGACGCCGATTCCCTCTATGGCACCCGCCACCTGGCCGCCAAATGGGCGCGCGACGGAACGCTGGGAAAGATCAAGGCATTCATTCTGGCCGACATGATCGGAGACAAGGACCTGGACATTCAGCGCGAGACTAACTCCACGGGCTGGCTGGTCGATCTGGTGCGCCAGGCGACGAAGAAGTACGGCTACGAGAAATACTTCTTCAAGCAGGAGGAGGATATCCAGGACGACCATCTGCCCTTCGTCCAGCGCGGCGTGCCGTCAATTGACATCATCGACCTCGATTATGGCCCCCACAACAGCTATCATCACACAGACAAGGACACGATGGACAAGATCAGCGCGCACAGCCTGAAGATCGACGGGGATGTGTTCCTTGAAACCATCCGGCTGATTGATTTGCGATGAAGCAGGGAATGGGAATGTCGCGTATAGGACGATCCCGACTTGTAAAGAAAATATCGCAAGGATATGTGCCTGGCAGTCTCAAAAAAATGTGCTTGACTCTTTTGCAGTTTGACCTTTCGGCGGTCAGCGTCCATGGAAACCGGCGGCTCGCTACGGAGTGCTAAAATCGACAAGTGCCGGGTCCTACGCGACGTAATCCCGCCAACCCCGCCAGGTCCGGAAGGAAGCAACGGTAACGGGCTAGTACGGGCGCAGTAGGTCACCCGGCGCTATTAGCGCTGTTTGCGCATGATTTGATTGAGTTTTGAAGCGGAAGAGCAAAAGCAGGTTCTTCAACTCTGCTACGCTCCGCTCAGGATGACAATCGTAGAGAACCGCAAGGAGAAATGCATTGACCCTGAGTGTTCGTCCCATCGTGGGCTGCCGCGCCAAGATTACGGCCTTTGGAACCTACGTCCCTCCGCAACTTCTCACCAATAAAGACCTGGAAAAGATGGTGGATACCAGCGACCAGTGGATTATGGAGCGCACCGGCATCCGCGAGCGGCACGTGCTGGCCAAGGGGCTGGGCGTCAGCGACATCTGCACCGAGGCGGCTAAAAAGTGCCTGGCAATGCGCGGCATCCCGGCCACAGAGATCGAGATGATCATCGTCGCTACGGTGACGCCGGACATGATGTTTCCGGCGACGGCTTGCCTGGTGCAGGACAAGATCGGTGCCAAGGGCGCGTGGGGCTTTGACGTTTCTGCCGGCTGCCCTGGGTTTATCTTCGC
Source organism: Occallatibacter sp. (assembly GCA_052147235.1). Classification (GTDB taxonomy): domain Bacteria; phylum Acidobacteriota; class Terriglobia; order Terriglobales; family Acidobacteriaceae; genus Telmatobacter. The sequence goes on along the minus strand of JBKQLG010000288.1, from coordinate 914 downwards.
CTTGCAGGCGGGCGTCAAGATGATCGAGAGCGGCGCGCATAAAAAGGTACTGGTCTGCGGCGCCGACGCCAACACCCGCATGACCGACTACACCGACCGGGCCACCTGTGTGCTCTTTGGCGACGGCGGCGGCGCGGTTCTGCTCGAGCCTTGCGCAGAGGGCGAGATTGGCTTCATCGACTATGTGCACGAGATCGACGGTTCGGGCGCCGAGGTTCTGAATCTGAAGGCCGGCGGCAGCCTGAATCCGGCCAGCCACGAGACCGTGGACAAGAAGATGCACTACATCTACCAGGACGGCCAGGCGGTCTACAAGTTTGCCGTGCGCAAGATGCTGGAGGTCACGACCAAAGTCCTGGCGCGCAACAATGTCACTGGCGCGGAACTGGGATGCTTCATTCCCCATCAGGCCAATCTGCGCATCATCACGGCGACCGCAGACCGGCTCGGTATGGCGCGCGGTCGCGTCATTGTCAACATCGAGAAATACGGCAACACCTCCGACGGGTCGATTCCCCTGGCGATAGAGACGGCCGTCGAGGAAGGCAAGCTCAATAAAGGCGACCTGGTGCTGATGGCCACGGTGGGAGCGGGCTTCACGGTGGGCGCGGTGCTGCTGCGCTGGGAGATTTAGAAGAAGCGGAATTAGCGAAAAGCAACGGAGTTTGCGGAGTTAGCGAAAGGTAGCGGGCCGATTCCTTCGGGGATCGGCCCTATCGTTCTGATAAGTTATCGGAAGCAGCATCGACCCGAATTCTTGCCTCTTGTCGATGATTCCTTCTGTTACTTTCTCCGTATCAAGTGGAGAGGGTAGTTACTATACGGTTGGTAGTTTTTATCGTAATTGACTGCTGTCCCCTCTAGGGATTGCCCGTCACTGGATAGCCCCAACGTAACAACGACCTCCGAGAATT
>JBKQLG010000287.1:0-4372 GCA_052147235.1 Occallatibacter sp. | reverse complement strand
CATCCTTGCGGGATTCGGCGGCAACCTGGCAAACCATCGAGGTTTGCGAGCAGAGCGGCTGATAGAGAATGCCGTTGCGCTCGATAGGATCGCCATCGGCCACCTCGTCCACGCTCAGCGGAATGGGGGGCCCGAAGGTCTGTTTCAAACTTTGGCTTAGCCGGTCGAAGAGGAATCCGCTGAAATACTTCGGCGGTTCGATAAAGTTCTGGATAGCCTCGGGGTTGAGAACCAGCATGACGTCGTACTTCTCGACCACAAACCACTTCGTGTTGGCCGAAATTAACGACTGGGCACGCAAGTTGAGCTTCACTCCGCCGGTGGCGATGTCCGGCGCGCTCGTGGCCTTTGGCTGCGCCAGCTTTCCCAGGCCCGCCGAGCAGTAGAGCATTCCGTCTTTGGTCCGGCCTATGTCGCGAATATGCGGAGAGTGGAAGACAAAGTCCCGCATGAAGGCGATTTCCTGGTCGGAGCAAAAGGGCAGATTGTCATGGCTCACGGCGTCAATGGCCTGGGTGTTCTCCACGCCCAGTTCGTCCGCGGCTTCGACCAGCCGCTGGGCGTAAGCCTTCAACTCGGCCCGGCCTTCCTGCAGCCGGACTGCATGGGCGATCATATAGGCCAAACCAACACCCAGGCCTATGCCACACACCAGCAGCCCAAACTCGGGCAACAGCCGGCGGGCGACGGAAAATAACTTCATTCTGAACTCCGGCCTAAGCCTGGCGAACCTCAATTGGGGTCTGAGCGGTCGGTATGCAAATGGCGCGCCTTGTGTACGCTGCTTGCAGGGAAAAGAGGCGGGCTAATGGCCAGATACCTCTTATGTTTCTCAGCTTTGCGCCAGTATACTCCCGCCTGCCGCGATTAGAACGGTTGACGGCTGCGTCTTGATATGCCGAGAGGATGCCTGCTCGCTGAGGCTGCCAATTTCGGAATCGGCTACGAATCCATTCCATTTGGCAGGAATCAAAGGAGTAGAGGTATGGTTGCAGACGAGGATAAACTCCCGAAATGTGACTATAATCACATTAGAACGAGAAAAAGCCTCGCTCGATTATTCATAGGAAGGGAATCCCGCCAGATGGCGACAGCAGACCTGGCTCTCGGTCAACCAGAGAGCGCATTGAGCACGCGGCAGCGGGTCATCAACGACTTCAGCATCAACGTAGCTACAGTAAACGGCTCCGGCTCGCAATCCGCCAATAGCGTGCTGCTTAAGAGCATCTTCGGCATGGGCGTACCGGTCAGCGGGAAAAACCTTTTCCCCTCCAACATCGCCGGACAGCCAACCTGGTACATCATCCGCGCCAGCCCGGAAGGCTACGTCGCCCGCAAGCACGACTCCGAGATCCTGGTGGCGCTGAATCCGGAGACAGCGCAGGCGGACGTGTCAGCCCTGCCCGCCGGCGGCGTGGTCATCCATGAGGAGAACCTGAAGCTCGATCAGGGGCGCGACGATCTCGTCTTCTATCCTGTTCCCTTTGACAAGATCACGGCCGCCATCTGTCCCGAGGCCAAGCTGCGCAAGCTGGTCAAGAACATGGTCTACGTGGGCGCCGTCGCCCAGGTGCTGGCCATCGATCTGGGCGTAGTGGAGAGCTGCCTGCTGCGCCAGTTCGCTAAGAAGCAGAAGGTCTTCGATCTGAACTTCGGCGCCGTCAAGGCGGGCTTCGACTATGCCCAGGCGAATCTGACCAAGCAGGATCCGTTCTTCATCGAGCGGATGAATGCCACGGCGGGCAAGATCATCATCGACGGCAACGCGGCCTGCGGCATGGGCGCGGTCTTTGCCGGGGTGACGGTGGTGGCGTGGTACCCGATTACGCCCTCGACCTCGGTGGTGGAGGCGACGACCGATCTGCTGAAGAAGCTGCGCGTGACGCCGGAAGGCAAGGCGAGCTTTGCCGTTGTGCAGGCCGAGGACGAGCTGGCTGCCATCGGCATGGTGCTGGGCGCGGGTTGGGCGGGCGCGCGCGCGATGACCGCAACCTCCGGACCCGGCATCTCGCTGATGGCCGAGTTCAGCGGGTTGGGCTACTACGCCGAGATTCCCGGCGTGATCTTCGATATTCAGCGCACCGGGCCTTCGACCGGCATGCCGACGCGCACCCAGCAGTCGGATCTGCTCTCGGTGGCCTTCCTTTCGCACGGCGACACCAAACACATCATCCTGCTGCCGGGTTCGATGAAGGAGTGCTTCGAGCTGAGCATGGCGGCCTTCGACCTGGCCGAGCGGATGCAGACACCGGTCTTTGTGCTCTCGGATTTGGATCTGGGCATGAACAACTGGATGAGCGAGCCCTTCGATTATCCCGTCAAGCCTCTGGATCGCGGCAAGGTGCTGACTGCCGAAGATCTTGAGCGGCTGGGCGGCTTTGCCCGCTATCGCAACGTGGACGGCGACGCCATCGGCTGGCGCACACTGCCCGGAACGCGCCACTCCAAGGCGGCTTACTTCACCCGCGGCTCGGGACACAACGACGCGGCCGGCTACACCGAGAATCCCGTCGAGTATCAGGCGGTGATGGATCGGCTGGCGCTGAAGTTTGAAAAGGCGCGTAAGCTGGTTCCAGCTCCGGTTATGGTGAGAGACGCCGGATCGAAGATTGGTTTCCTGGCCTTCGGCTCCACGGATTGCGCGCTTACCGAAAGCCTTGACCAGATCGGCAAGCGCTACGGCGTGGAGGCAGATTACATGCGTATTCGCGCCTGGCCCTTCACGCAGGCGATTCACGATTTTGTAGCTGCACATGAACGCATATATGTGGTCGAGCAGAACCGCGATGCGCAGTTGGCCAGCTTGCTCAAGCTCGATCTTCCCGCCGGGCAGGTGGTCAAGCTGCGCAGCATTCTCCACTACAATGGATTGCCGGTGGACGCGGAATCCATCACGGAAGAATTTGCTCATCAGGAGGGCCTGTAAATGGCGACCGCAACCGCAACGACCAAAGTCAATCACATCGGCCTTCCCATCCTCGATTATCGCGGCGGCAAGAGCACGCTCTGCGCCGGCTGCGGCCACAACGCCATCTCCGAGCGCATCATCGACGCCTTCTTCGAGATGGGCGTGGAGCCGGAGCGGGTGATGAAGATGAGCGGCATCGGCTGCTCGTCCAAGAGTCCCGCTTACTTTATGAGCCGCGCGCACAGCTTTAACGGCGTGCATGGGCGCATGCCGGCCATCTCCACCGGCGCCATCCTGGCCAACCACACCATGACGACGATCGGCATCTCCGGCGACGGCGACACGGCCTCCATTGGCATGGGCCAGTTTGTTCACTTGCTACGCCGCAATCTGCCGATGATTTACATCATCGAAAACAATGGCGTCTACGGCCTCACCAAGGGCCAGTTCTCGGCCACCGCCGACATCGGCTCCCGGCTTAAGACCGGCGTGGTCAACGAATTTCCCGCCATCGACACCTGCGCCCTGGCGATTCAGGTGGGCGCAACGTTTGTGGGCCGCTCCTTCTCCGGCGACAAGAAGCAGTTGCTCTCCATGCTCAAGGCGGCCATCGCCCACAAAGGCACGGTGCTGCTCGACGTGATTAGCCCCTGCGTCACCTTCAACGACCATGAAGGCTCGACCAAGAGCTACAAGTTCATGCAGGAGAATGACGAGCCGATCAACGAGATCGGTTTTGTGGCCAGCTTCGACGAGATTGAGGTCGATTACTCATCCGGCGAGGTCTACGAGGTGGAGATGCACGACGGCTCCAACCTGCGCTTGCGCAAGCTGCTGGAGGATTACGATCCCACCGACAAGGCCAACGCCGTGCGCACGCTGATGGAGTCAACCGACAACGACGAAATACTCACCGGCGTCTTCTATATCAACACCGAAAAGCCGACCTTCATCGATCGGTTAAATCTGGTAGATGAGCCGCTGGGCACGCTGCCGGAATCGCTCACCAGGCCGCCCAAGAGTGCGCTCGATGCCCTGATGGCCGCCCTGAAGTAACCGTCAAGTGACGAGGCCCAAGCAGCTGTGTCACACTGAGAACAGGGAACGCTCGAAACCCAGCAGAGGGTGATCTTCGCTTCAATGCGAAAGAGTCGGGCCTGTAGCTCAACGGTTAGAGCAGGGGACTCATAATCCCTTGGTTCGGGGTTCGAATCCCTGCAGGCCCACCAAATAAAGCGAATAGAATCAATAAGATATAGAGAAACAGAAGAATTCTCCGGTGGCTGTACTTCTGTAGATGGCTGTTTTGATGGCTGTTATTCTCCCAGTGGCTGTGCTACAATCCCGGCCTATAGGAGGAGAGATGAAAGCCAAGGCCGTAAGGGGCGTTTATGAGCATCCCGCCGGGTCCGGGTTCTTCTGGATTCACTACTACGCCGAAGGAAAGCGACACAGAGAAAAGGC
>JBKQLG010000286.1:0-17651 GCA_052147235.1 Occallatibacter sp. | reverse complement strand
CTACCTTACGGGAGTCCTTTGACACCCACAACGTCATCTTGTCCGTGCCGCCGTCCGCCGAAGAGATTTCAACCCGGTAAGCGTCAAATTTTCCCGCGGGCACGGTGACCGATTCGACGCCGGCAACGTTAAGTTGCAGCAGCTTCACCTTCTGCGTCTGAACGTCGAAGTTGCGGAAGGTCGTCGTGTATCCCTCAGCCAGGGGAAGCGTAGCGATGACCTGACCGGCGCCGGCGCCATCGGCAAAGAGCGCTCCGCCGAGGTTGACGGAGACCGGCATCTCCTGGCCGTTCATGCTCATCTTGCCGACCGCTTTGCCGCTGGTGAAATCCAGATCGATGGTTGTCGGCCCCTGGTCCATCTTCTCCTTGAGCAAAATCAAAGTGCTCTTCTCGAGGCTCGCGGTTTGTGTCATCGTGCCTCCCGGCGTTTCCACCTCATTGAGCGCCGTCCAGGATGCGCCGCCGTCGGTGATTGTGGAGGTGAGCTTGAGGTTCATCTGCTGGCCGCCCATATCAATCGTTAACGAATAGTGGCAGACACCCGGTTGTAGATCGACGGCCGGCTTAGGTGTGCCGACGGCTCCCGCATCGACTTTTTTCGCCAGCACTACCGTCTTGGGATCAACCGTGATCTCCTTCAGCCGCGCCACCGACTCTGCCGAACCGCCCTCCTGGTATCTTCCTCCGAGGTGCGCGGCGAGAAACTTCTCCGCTTCCATGAACAGCGCCAGGTTGTTGACCGGGCGGGCAAAGCCGTGGCCTTCATCGGGGGCGAGAATATACTCCACCGGGAAGCCGCGATCGCGCAGCGCGATGACGATCTGCTCGGCCTCGCGGCGGTTGACTCGCGGGTCATTGGCGCCCTGCGCCACCAGCAACGGAGTCTTGATCTTGTCGACAGAGTTCAGCGGCGACTCCTCCATCAGCAGTTTCTTGCCTTCCGGCGTGCTTACGTCGCCCATGCGTACGGCAAACATCTTGCGCGCCGCTTCCCAGTAGGGAGGAATCGATTCCATCAGCGTAATCAGGTTGGAAGGCCCAACGATGTCCACTCCCGCGGCATACAGGTCGGGAGTAAAGGCCACTCCAGCCAGCGTCGCGTAGCCGCCATACGAGCCGCCCATAATGCCCACCCGCTTGGGATCGGCAATGCCCTCGGCCACCAGGTACTTCACCCCCCAGGTCACATCGTCCTGCATCTTGCGGCCCCACTCCAGGTTGCCCGCATCCAGGAATTTTCTCCCGTAGCCCGTCGAGCCGCGGAAGTTGGGCTGTAAGACAGCGTAGCCGCGATTGGCAGGGAACTGCGCCCAGGGATTATATCCCCATTCATCGCGCCCCCATGGACCGCCGTGGGGAATGATGAGAGTGGGCAGGTTCTTGGCCGGAACGCCCTTGGGAAGTGTGAGATAAGCATGAATCTCCAGCCCGTCGGAGGATTTGTAGGTGACCGACTTCATCTCCGCGAGATCCTGGCGCGGCAGCTTCTCCCAGATTTTGTACTGCGGCGTCAGCGTGCGCGTCTTGCGGTCGAAGATCAGCGTCTGTCCCGGCTCGGTGTCGCTGTGCGCCGTCACCAGCCAGGTCTTTTCGTCCGCGGTGCGCGAAACTACGCTGACGAATTGACCTTTGAAGTGTTCCTGCAGCCAGTGGTCGTCTTCGCCGAAGGCCTTTTCCTTGAAGTAAGTCTTTACCTTGTCGTGGACGTACCAGGTCTCCACCAGCTCCTCGGTCTTCTCGGAGAAGAGCGCTCCGCCGAAATCCACCTCGCCCAGCGGGTCAGACTCAACCATCTCCGTCTTGCCCGTCGCCGGATCCAGCAGCATCAGCGAAATCAGATTCATATCCTTGTTGGTCTCGATATAGATACGGCTGTTATCGGGAAGAAAGTGCAGCGTGCCGCAAGTCTCGAAGACCGAGCAGGAATAGATCTTGGTCAGCTTGTCGGCATCCACGCGCAGAATCTCCGTGTCGCCGTTATCCGCGCTGCGCGCGGCCAGCCGCAACTGGCCCTTATGGTCAAAGTCCCAGCCCACAATGCGGTCTGTGTTTTTGCGCAGCAGCGTCTTCTCGCCGGTTGAAATCTTCAGTTTGTAAAGGTCGTGCCAGGCCTTGTCCCGGTCATTCAGTCCGATGTAAACAATGTCAGGATCGCTCTTGGGAAGCGCGCAGATCAACACGCGCGCTCCTTTGATCCCGGTCAGATCGCGTGAGGGCGGAGCATCCGCGCCCGCCTCCGGCTTGGCCGCGGGATCCACCGCGTAGACGTTAAAGTTCTCGTCTCCGTCATGGTCCTTGACGTAGAGAATGTACTTGCTGTCCCGCGTCCAGAAATATCCGGCAACGGGCCGCTTGCTCTCCGTGGTCAGCAGCCGCGCCGCGCTGAACGGCTCGCCAACCGCCTTTACGTAGACATTGCGAGTCTCCTTCCACGGCTTGAGGAATGCAAGGTATTGTCCATTCGGAGAAAGCTCGGCTCCCGCAATCTCAGGATTGCCGAAGATCAGTTCTCGATCGATCAAGGGCGGAACTCCGGCAGCCTTCTTATCCTGCGCTCCGGCAGCGGTTACAAGCGGAAAAAGGCACATCAAGAGACAGACTAACGTCTTCATCACAGTCGTTTCCCTTTCTTTTTGAGATTTGGCGGAATTGGAATCGGGATTTCGTCCATCTGCAACAGCATACATTGACCGTCCCGCTGCTTCATACGTACTTGTGCGTGCGCCGAGCAGGGATGCAGAGCGCGCGGCATGAACATCCAGAGAGATACGAACGAACCATCCACTTGGTTCCGCAAGTTCGTTCATTTGACGCTCCAGACCCCGATTCGCTCGCCGGTTTCCGTGAGCGCCCCAGTATTGAGAACAAAACTACTGCGCCGGAGTGTGGCCGATGAACTTGTCGGCCCATTGAATGAACCATTTCATGTTGGGGGCGTCGGTGTGGCCGCCGTCGTGCTGACGCCAGGCAAGCTGCCCATCGAGAAGCCCGGTGTTGACCGGCGGCATCTTGGCGGTATGGTAGTCGCCTTCGACTCCAATTCCCTTGGCGCCCAGCAGCGCGAAGACGCGGCCCGCATCCACTGTGGCCATGAAGCTGCCCTGGTGATCGAGCCATTTGGCGTCGCCCTTCTCCGGGATGCCGTAGCTGATGAAGGTGAGGCGCGGGGCGCACAGAGCGATCAGTTCGTTGGAATCAACCGGGATATCGCCGGGATTCATGCTGCCGAAGCTCGCCTCGGAGGCTCCGTACTTCATGAAGTTGCCGGCCATCCAGTAGTATTCGCCGCCCGTTAGGCTCTCGACGGCCTCGCCGAAGTTGCGGCGCAGCAGCGTGGCTCCGCCTTTGCCGCTGGAGCCGACCAGCACCATGGCGAAGCGCTGATCGAAGGCCATGGTGACCAGCGCGGCCTTGCCGTAGCGCGAGACGCCTTCGATTCCCACGTGCTTCGCGTCGACGGCCGGATCGGTTTCCAGGTAATCGAGGCCGCGGCCCGCGCCCCACGCCCAGGCGCGCAGCGCGCCCCAATCCTCGGGAGTGCGCGACTGCCCTTTGTTTACCAGCCCGATAATGCCGCGCGTGAGGCCCGCGCCGTTATCCTCCTGTACGCTGGCCGGATCGAGCAGGGCAAAGCCCCAGCCCGCGCCAATCAACTGCCAGGTGTTGGGCAGGTCGCCGTCTTCGTTGAGATCGGGGCGTTGAAAAAACGGGCTCTCCTTGAGCGGTTCCCATGCGGGATGCTGGGCAAAAACATCCTTGAGCGAGGGATCCTGTTGGATGAGCAGCGCCTTCCAGGCAGTGTTCAGGCGGTTGAGATCGTCACCGCGGGGCTCGTTGGGATTGGGAAACCCGGCGCGGCCGAACATCATCAGCACCGGCACCGGCCCTCTGGCAAAAGCGGGCGTGACCAGCGTCATGTGGATGCGCACGCTGATCGCGGGGTCGCCGGAGTTGTCCACCGTGCCGATCAGATCCTTGGCAGTCACCGGCGTGAAGCCTATCATCTCGTGATCCACCGCGGTCACGGTCCATGTGACCTTAGGCACGTTTCTGGGGACGAATCCATAGACATACTTCGAATACATCTCGACGATCTCCGGGCGGCGCTCCTCCCACCACATCTTCTCCGTCGTCACCTTCCGGCCGTCATTCATCGTGAGCGGATCGGGGAGATTCGGATTGGGATTTGCCTTCGATTCGTCGATGTTGGCGTGATTGGGAGCCTTCTCGTTGCCGCTCGGCCCGGGGCGCAGCGCCTTGATGCCCAGCATATCCATCATCTTGTGTTGATCCTGATCGGCGGTCAGCGCGCCCGGGGGCGGAGCGGCGGCTCGTTGCGCCAGCGCGGACGCGGCGAGCAGGCAGGAAAGGCAGATGCAGAGAAACGACGATCGGATCGATAGAGGCATGGGAAGCTCCAAAGTGATATTCTTGCCGCGGCAAAGAAACCGGCTCAAGCGGAACCAGAATTGGTGTCCTTCGAAGCCACAACTTTCAAGTTGACGCGACAACAAGGAGCGGCAACCTTCCATTGACCCCATTAGGGTATATGAATTCTGGTTCCGCTTTGATCACAGGAATCCATGGTAAACCGTTACCCATGACACTCACACGAAAAATCACGGCGATCATTGCTCTTGTCCTGCTGGCAAACTGCGCATGGGCCAGAGGACATCAACCCAAGACTCCGGTGTGGGTTGCCTCCTGGGCGGCTTCGCAGCAGATTCCCGAGCCGCAGAATGCCCTGCCCGCGGACGACCTGCGCGACGCCACGGTGCGTCAGATCGTTCACCTCTCAGTGGGCGGAAAGGCTCTGCGCGTGCATCTCTCCAACGCCTTCGGAACCCAGGCGCTCCACTTCACATCCGTACACGTCGCGCGGCCGCTTTCGCCCTCCTCGCCGGAGATTGACCCGGCCAGCGATCACCCGCTGACCTTTGCGGGCAGCACTGATGTAACCGTTCCTCCGGGAGCGGAGTTCGTCTCGGACTCTCTGGAATTTCCCGCCGCGCCGTTGTCGGACGTAGCCGTAACCTTTCATCTGGATGCGCCCCCGGCCAGAGAGACCGGGCATCCCGGCTCGCGCGCCACCTCCTATTACCAGCATGGTGACTTTGTCAGCATTGTAAGCATGCCGGATGCAAAGCATGTGGACCACTGGTACCAGCTTGCCGGAATTGATGTGCAGGCCGAGCCTGGCGCGGCAGCCTTGGTGGTTCTGGGAGACTCCATCACCGACGGCCATGGCGCAACAACCAACGGAAACAACCGCTGGACGAATGTACTGGCGCAACGACTGCAGGACTCCCGCAAGACTCGCAAGATCGGCGTCTCGAACCAGGGCATCGGCGGCAATCATCTGCTGACTGACGGCCTGGGGCCAAACGTCCTGGCGCGCTTGGATCGCGATCTGCTGGCGCAGGCTGCGGTGCGCTGGGTCATCGTATTTGAAGGCGTGAACGATCTGGGCGCGCTGGCACGCAACGCAGAGGCCACGCCTGCCGATCATAAAGCCATGGTGGAGCACGTCACCGCCGCCTATCAGCAGATCATCGCCCGTGCTCACGCGCAGGGCCTGCGCGTGTACGGCGCGACGATCACCCCCTATGTCGGCTCGGACTACTATCACCCCGGCCCGCTGAGCGAGGCCGACCGCCAGGCAGTCAATCAGTGGATTCGCGCGCCAGGCCACTTCGACGCGGTGATCGATTTCGATGCCGTGGTGCGCGACCCCGAGCATCCCGATCATCTGCTGCCCGCCTACGACTGCGGCGACCACCTGCATCCCTCCGCCGCTGGTTACAAGGCGATGGGCAGCGCCATTCCGCTGGAGCTGTTTGCGCGTTGAAATGCGCCTCACTGCGGAACCTTTGACTTCAACTGGAGTACTCAATCGTCTTGCCGGAACGCTCCTCGATAAAAGCTCCGACGATGCGCGCCGTTTCTTCAACGAATCCGCGGTCGATCTCCGTGAAGGCGGCCGGCGCGTGGCTGTCGATGTCGATCTCGCCCACGACTTTGCCGTGCGCGCGGATGGGGACAACGATCTCGGATTTTGTCTTGATCGAGCAGGAGAGATAGCGCGGGTCCGCATGCACGTCGTCCACCACGACCGTCTCGCCCGAAGCCGCCGCCGCGCCGCAGATGCCTTGCGAGACCGGGATGCGCACGTGCGGGGTTGGCTCGCCGGCAAAAGCGCCCAGGACCAGCGTCTCCGCATCAGTGGGGTCGAGCCAATAAAAGCCGGTCCAGTTGTAATGCGGGAGCCGCGCGGCGATGGCTTCGACGATGCCTCTCTCCAGCGCGTCGAGATCATACGAAGCCGCGGCCAGCTCGCGGATGCGAGCCAGCAGGGAGTCCCTCTTGACCGTAAGTTCTGGTTCGGACATGCTCATCTCAATTCCCTGCCCTAGTACCGCTGCGAGAACTCCGGCTCGACGGGATTCTCGAAGAGCGAGGCGTCGCGGGTGACAATAGTCAGGCCTGACGGCGTTACGAAGTAGCGGCGCTTGTCCTCAACCGGATCGTAGCCGATGATGGTGCCTTCGGGAATGTGGACGTGGCGGTCGATGATGGCCCTGCGGATGCGGCAGTGCCGCCCGATGTTCACGTGCGAGAAGATGATGCTGGCGTCCACCGTCGAGTAGGAGTTGACGCGCACATCCTGCGAGACCACGCAGTTGGTCACCGACGCTCCGGAGATGATGACGCCGGCGGTGATCACCGAGTTGACCGCCATGCCCGAACGGCCCGGCTCGCCGAAGACGAACTTGGCCGGCGGATACTGGCGCACGCGGGTGCGGATGGGCCAGCTCTTGTCGTAGAGGTTGAAGGTCGGCGAAACCGAGCAAAGGTCCAGGTTGGCGTCGTAGTAGGCGTCCAGCGTGCCCACGTCGCGCCAATAGAGCGCCTGCTTTTTGTTCTCATCGACGAAGTTGTACGCCATCATCTTCTTCTTGCCCAGCATATTGGGCAGAATATCGTGGCCAAAGTCGTGTCTCGAAGCCGGGTCCTCGGCATCGGCGATCAGCGCCTTCAGGAGCACTTCGGTATTGAAGATATAAATGCCCATCGAGGCATCCACGGAAGCGGGATTAAAGGGCGAGCGGAAGGTGGTGGAGGCAGGCTTTTCCAGAAAGCCCAGCACCTCGCCTGTCTTTCCCACCTCCACCACGCCGTACTGCTTTACCTGTTCAGGCGGAACCGGAAGCGTGGCCAGCGTGACATCGGCCTTGGTCTCCTTGTGGTACTCCAGCATACGGTTGTAGTTCATCTTGTAGATGGCGTCGCCCTGCAGGATGATCATGTGCCTGGGCTGCTCGCTGCCGATCGAATAAATATTCTGATAAACCGCGTCGGCAGTGCCCATGTACCAATTGGCGCCGGTGCGCTGCATGGGCGGGAGAAGTTCAAAGAACTCGCCCAGCTCCTGGGCCACAATCCCCGTCCACCCTTCGCGGATGTGCCGGTTCAGCGAAAGCGCCTTGTACTGCGTCAGGATGAAGACCCTGCGCAGGCCGGAGTTGATGCAGTTGGAAAGAGTGATGTCGATGATGCGATAGTGTCCGCCAAAGGGCACAGCCGGTTTGGCGCGATCGCGCGTGAGGGGAAAAAGCCGTTCTCCCGCGCCGCCTGCTAGCAATACTCCAAGTGTGTCTCTCATCGCTGAACCCTGCCTTCGTGCTAATGCTCGCCGGGTGCATCCCCGCCGGGGCTGGAAGCGCCGCGCTCCACTCCAGCATACCTTCCGGCAACACAATTATCCATGAATAGCCGGAGAATGGAGAATACAACAAGTAGTTGAGATCGGCTGCCGTTCCCACATGATCGAAGGGGGTTGCCGCAAAGACAACTCCGGAGCCGCCGCCGGCAAAACTTCCTCGCGGGAAACTCCGGAATGGGAAAAATGCCGTTTGGGCGCGGCAAGCGAGTGCCCCACTCTCGCCGATGTCATCTTGAGCGAAGCCGAAGGATCTGCTTCTTGCTCTTTGCGGCTATCGGGGTCCCCGGCGAGCGATTTTTGCTCGCTGGGGTGAACTCGGGTGGGAATCCTGCTAGCGCTTCGTTTTGAACTTGTACTCCACGCCAACCGAAATACCGAAGTTCCAGTTGTCGTGCGGGCTTGTGGTCGCGGGAACGACGGGATAATTAAAGCCATAACGGGTAAACAGCGCGTCGGGCGTAATGCGGAAGACCCAGCGCGACGTGCGGTTCAGGTCGATGTGGCCGCCGAAGACCGCGGCAGGAGCGATCTGATTGTTGTAAAAACCTACACTTGCAGGCGTCTGCGGCCAATCATGCGAAAGAAAGTGCGCTCCGCCCGCCAATACATGAAACATAATATCGCCGTGCTTGTTGTGCGGCCCCAGCCATTCCGGCCCGGCAACGAAAAGATACTCGCTGACGAAGGGGCCTCTGACATCATTTTGTCCTGCATTGCTTCCCCCCACGCTGGCGACGCCGCTTGTACCCAGATAGCCGCGGCCCGAGCCTTCCAGCGCCCAATGTTTGCTGAACCAATAGGAGGCGCTCAGATCGAGTCCGCCCAGGTTGGCTCCTTGCAGGGCGACCGGTCCGGCATGGATGTGGCCGTAGGCCGCGCCCAGCGAAAGATCGAAACGGTTGTCGTAGCGCACATTCGCCAGCGGGTCGATGGCGACGTAGGTGCCATTGCCGGCCGTGGGAGAGGCGGTGCTTTGCGCCTGGGCCTGGGCGCGGGGTGCACAAAACAAAGCCAAAGAGGCTACGGCGGCAAGAGCGGCGGTATGACTTACGGAGAGACGCATCCTATTCAGCTTACTAGACGATGCCGATGGTGGACAATGCGAACCGGGTGGCATCTGCAAGCGGCTTCTAAAAAATCCGCCAACTCCCGCAGCGTCCCAAGGCCTCAGTCCCTAGTCCCGGTCCTACGGTTCACAGCGCTCGCTCCAGCGCGTCCAGACCAGGTAGCGTGTTGTCTTCATGTCTTCGATGGCCTCCGCGGCCCATTGGTAAGCCGCCGACTGCGGCTCCAGCGGCGGCGCGGCGTGGGATCGCCAGGCAAGCGGCAAGCCGCTGAAGATGATGGCCGCGCGCGGCAGATGGCTGGCGCTGGAAACCACCTCCGCCGACCGCCAGCCGTGCGCCTTCATGATCCGCGCCGCGTAACAGGCGTTTTGAATCGTATCACGGGCCTCCGGCTCAATAAAGATGGCCGCCTCCGGAATGCCCTGTGCGTGCGCGGAGCGCGCCATCACCCGCGCCTCCACAAACTGGTTGCGCACCGCTCCACCGGTCAGGATCAGCCGCGGCGCCACGCCCCGCTCATACTCATGCACTCCCTCGGTCACGCGGGCCAACTGCGTTGGCGTGGGATTACCGTCGCTGTCGGCCGGATTGCCCAGCACAATGATGGCGTCAAATCTTGTAAGCGCGGTGTTGGAGGCAGGCGCAAGCAGGCGGGCAACCACTCCCCAGGCCAGCAGACCAGCAACCAACACGAGCGCGGCCAGCGTCAGCCGGCCCCGCCAGCCCATGCGCCGCAGTTTGAAGGACGCTTGCCGATGGCCGGGCCGGCGTGCGGGCGTCTTGCGAATTGGGCGCGCGTTGGCCAAAAATACTCCCCCGCCTCCACTTGAGCAATTGAAATGAAAAGCCCTCAGGGTTTGGCGGGCAGCGGCTGCCAGAGCTCAATCTTGTTCCCATCCAGGTCATAGATCCAGGCAAAGCGGCCGTAGGATTCATCCATTCGTTTGGGGTCTATCTTTACTCCCTCTTGCTTTAAGCGGTCCAGCAAAGCATCCAGATCGTCCACAATGTAGTTGATCATGAACGGTTGCGTGGCTGGGATATAGTCAGTGGAGCCGGGGAAGATAGTCCAAACTGTAACGTGTTCCTTTTGCGGGTCGTCGTGTTCCCGCCACGGAAGCATCGCGCCATAGCCTTTGTCGGCGAGTCCAAGATGCTGCGAATACCATTCGCGCATCTGATCACGATGAGCGGATTTGAAGAAGATACCGCCGATTCCAAGGATACGACCGCGCTGCTCCACTTTGACAGGCGGCTTCGACTTTTCAGGTTGAGGAGATTTCACTTCCTGTCCTCCTAGTGAGCAGGCTGGGATCAGCAACAGCGAGCCAAGCGTAATTGTGCTCCATGGTATTCCTTGCATCTGTGGATTATACAAATTTCGATTCGAATGGAGAAAACGACTGGGTGGCCCAGGTCTGGATTTCAGACCTGGGAAACCAGAACCCCAACCAGCCTTGCCGGATTAGCCCAGCTCCGCCGGCACACCCCACTCCGCAAAAACAAACTCGTGTAAAGGCTTGCGAGTGCGCGGTGTGACTTCCTGAGCAATAAGTTTTTCATGGGCCAGGGCGGCGGGTTCGCCCTGGTAGCCAAGTGCGATGACAGCGCCAAGAAGGTAATCGTCTGGAATTTGAAAGGTCCGGCGGGCGGCGTCGTGGTCGAAGCCGGCCATGGAGTGTGTCCTGAGTCCGAGCGCGGTGGCTTGCAGCGAGAGCGCCGCGCCCGCCGCGCCCAGGTCGTAGAGCGCATACGCGTTCACAGAGCCGTTATGCTTGAACGTGGCGCTCGCCGCCCCCAGAATCAGCACCGGCGCGGCGCCGGCCCAATCCTTGTTGAAGCCGACCAGCGTCGAGAAGATCTTCTTGTAGGTCGATGAGCCGCGCCGGCCGATGAGGAAGCGCCAGGGCTGCTCGTTGCTGGAGGAGGCGGACCAGCGAGCGGCTTCAAAGACTCGGGCCAGGTCGGCGGGGCTGACCTCGCGATCGGCATAAGATCGCGGGCTCCAGCGCACGCGCACAGCCGGCAATACGCCCTCGATCGTCGCAGCTTGCTTCAAGTGGTCAACTTCAATCGCGGATAAGGTCATGAATTATCGCTCCTGAAAATCTGGATTCATCCCTATTGATTCGCGCGGCGAGGCGAACGATTCCCGTAAAAATGCAAACAGCCGTTGGAACGAGCGGTTCCCGCGGACTCCCTACCGGTAAACCTGCGGAATGAAGTTCTGCTCCTGGATCGGCGGACGCACATACTTCGACTTTTCCAGCCTGGGCAGTTCCAGCGGCTCCGGCGTCAGATCGCGATAGACGAACATCGACAGAAGATGGCGGATCACGTTCAGCCGCGCGCATTTTTTATTTTCCGCATTCACGACATACCACGGAGACATTTTGGTATCGGTCACCGCGAACATCTCGTCCTTGGCGCGTGAGTACTCGGCCCAGTGCTTGCGTGATTCGAGATCCATCGGACTCAGCTTCCAGCGCTTGGTAGGATTCTTCATGCGGTCCTGGAAGCGCCGCTCCTGCTCCTCGTCGCTGACGGAAAACCAGTACTTGATGAGCCGAATCCCTGAACGCTGCAACATGCGCTCAAACTCAGGGCAGCTCTGAAAGAACTCCTGATATTGCGCCTCGGTGCAGAAGCCCATCACGTGTTCGACGCCCGCCCGGTTATACCAACTGCGATCGAAGAGCACGATCTCGCCGGCCGCGGGCAGGTGGGGAACATATCTCTGGAAGTACCACTGCGTTTTTTCGCGCTCCGTGGGCGTGCCCAGCGCCACCACCCGGCAGACGCGCGGATTCAGCGATTCGGTGATCCGCTTGATCGCCCCGCCCTTGCCCGCCGCGTCGCGCCCTTCAAAGAGCACCACCACGCGCAGGCCCTCCACGCGCACCCACTCCTGCAGCTTGACCAGCTCGACTTGTAAGCGCCTCAGCTCTTTTTCGTAGTCGCAGTCTTTTCCGAGGTGCAGTATCTCGGCATTGCCCAGCACGGGCGCCGGCAGGTCGCCGTGCTTTTGATTGCCGTTTGAAGGCGTCTTCGCCGGATCGGCTTCCGCGTGCTTCTTCTTGTGCTTGTCTTTCATCGCTCTTCCTCCCGCTCATTCGCCAACACTCTTCCTATCGGCGAGAATCGCCGCCGCAAGAATCATATACCGGCTGAGCCCCGGAGGAAATGCTAAGCCAACTCGACCTTCAGCGTGATCGCGAGATCGGAGATTTTTTCCGCGGGCATCTCAACTGTCAATCCGGCTTCGTCCTGCTTCCACTTGAGATCGCCCTTGGCACCCAGCAATTCAACGCGCTGTATCTTGCCGGGATTCTGCGGACTGGCGAGACCGAGCGCGTTGATCACCGCCGCTTTCTCCGGCCAGCCCATCACGAAGGCGTAGAGGGTGCTGCCCTTGGTGGTGAAGCGGATATCCTCGGCAGTGAGATCCTTCTGTTTGTCCTCGTTGAAGTTGCCGGTCTTGATTGTAGTCTTCGTCGAGGGGCCTTCGCCGTAAATCTTCCACGGGCGCGTGGCGTAAATGCCTTCGCTGTTGACCGCCATCCACTGGGTGATGCCGTCCAGAACGACCCTCTCCTCAAAATCCAGTTCGCCCGAGTTGGGCAGCGGGAAATTCAGCAGCAGGTTGCCGTTCTTGCTCACAATGTCCGCCAGCAGGTCGATCACCTTCTTGGCCGTCTTATATTGCTGGCCGCGCTTGTAATGCCATTGGCCGATGCAGGTATCGGTTTGCCACGGGTTTGCCGCGATAGCATCGCTCACGCCGCGCTCGTGATCCAGCAGGCAGGTGCCGATGGCGCAATCCACGGCATCCTTGGCGGTATACACCGCCTCGGTCCGGCCGCCGTGCAACTGCGCGCTGACGTTGTAGAGGTGCGCCACCATCTTCAGTCCAACATCCTCGAAGGGAAGATGCCCGTCGGTATACAGAAAATCGGGCTGGTATTTGTCAATGAGGTCGGTCATGCGGTCCAGGTAATGCCGCTTCCATGAGTCGGGAATGTCATTGTCGTTCCAC
Organism: Occallatibacter sp.; assembly: GCA_052147235.1. Taxonomy (GTDB): domain Bacteria; phylum Acidobacteriota; class Terriglobia; order Terriglobales; family Acidobacteriaceae; genus Telmatobacter. The sequence continues at coordinate 4,823 of JBKQLG010000286.1, read as the reverse complement.
TCCCACTGGTCGGCGAGCCGGGCGCAGTCGGCATCATGATAGAGGTCCGCGTACTGCGGGTCGGCGCCGTCATAGGGAACGCCCGCCAGCGGCCCGGTCTTGTCGGCGCCGTGGCTCACCGCCCACCACTTGTAGCTGATCCAAAGATGCTCGCTGACGCCGAAGCGTAAACCCTGCTTGCGCGCCTCTTTTTGCCAGCTTCCGACGATGTCTCTCTTCGGTCCCATGTTGACGGCATTCCAGCGCGTGTACTTCGAGTCCCAAAGATCGAAGTTATCGTGGTGCACGCCCATGCTGACGAAGTATTTTGCCCCGGCCTTCTTGTACAGGCCCATCAGGTGTTCAGGATCCCACTTGGCGGCCTTCCAGTCATTCACCAGATCCTTGTAGCCAACCTTGGAGGGATGGCCATAAGTCTCCACATGGTAGTTGTATTGCTCCTGACCCTGGATGTACATATTGCGGGCGTACCAGTCTCCGTCTTCGATTGCCGATTGCGGGCCCCAATGCGACCAGATGCCGAACTTCGCATCGCGGAACCAGTCGGGAATCCGGTAGCCCTGCAAAGAAGATCTGGTTCCCAGAAAGTTATTGAATTGCGCCGCCTGGGCCTTGGCAAATCTCGAGAGCGCCAGCGCTGAATACGCGCCGCCCAGCGATTTAAGCAAATCACGTCTGTTCATAGCTATGAGGTTCCTCCACCTTCCGCAGAATACTCACGCCCCCGCGCCCCGTCAACGCTGGCCGCGAATGACGGTCGCGTATACTGAACTGAATATGCGGACAGTTCAACTGAAAGCCCGCCGCCCGCTGCTTCCAGCGCTACATCATCACCGGCTGGAGAGGAGAGCCGGATGAGCGCCGCCAGCAACACGCATCAACTGACGGAGGCCGAAGAACACGCCTGGAAGCCCAGGGCGAATCCGTGGACCATTGCCGGGTCGGTGATGCTGGCCACCTTCATGGTGGTGCTCGACTCCTCGGTGGCCAACGTTGCGCTGCCGCACATCGCCGGCAGCCTCTCGGCTTCGACCGACGAATCCACCTGGGTTCTCACCAGCTATCTGGTCGCGAATGCCATTATGCTGCCCGCCGCCGGTTGGATCGCGCGCCGTATCGGCCGAGTCCGCCTACTGCTGCTTTCCATTCTGCTGTTCACACTGGCCTCGCTGCTCTGCGGGATGGCGCTGACCATGCCCATGCTGATTGTGGCGCGCGTTCTGCAAGGCATCGGCGGCGGCGGCATGCAGCCGCTGGCGCAATCCATCCTGCTGGAGAGCTTTCCTCCCCGCCAGCACGGCACGGCGATGGCCGCTTATGGCGTCGGCGTCATCGTCGCCCCGGTCATCGGCCCCACCCTGGGCGGATGGATTACCGACAGCTACAGCTGGCGCTGGATCTTCTACATCAACCTTCCCATCGGCATCCTGGCCCTCATCATGGTCAACCTCTACGTCGAAGACCCGCCCTACCTGCGCAAGGCCTTTCACGGAGCGATCGACTATCTCGGCTTTGGCCTGATGGCGCTCTGGCTGGGGACGTTGCAGTTGGTGCTGGACAAAGGCCAGGAGGCCGACTGGTTTGCCGCTCCCTGGATTTGCTGGACGGCTGCCATCTCCACGCTGGCGCTGGTCACATTCATCGTACGCGAGCTGACGGACCACGATCCGATCGTGCAGTTGCGCATCTTCCGCGACCGCAACTTTGCCATGGGAACGCTGATTACCTGCACCTACGGCTTCGTTCTCTATGCCGCCACGGCGATGCTGCCGCTGTTTCTGCAAACGCTGATGGGTTATTCGGCGCTGCAAAGCGGCCTCTCGGTCAGCCCGCGCGGCCTGGGCGCCATGGCTTCGATGGTGATGGTGGGCCTGCTGGTCCGCAAGATTGACGCCCGCTATCTGATGACCTTCGGCTTCGCGCTGCTCGGCGCATCCACCTGGATGCTGGGCAACATCAGCCTGGAGATCGGAATGTCCTCGGTCGTCATACCCAACATTCTCAACGGCTTCGCGATGGGTTTCGTCTTCGTTCCGTTGACCACGGTGACGCTGAGCCGCCTGCGCAAGCAGGAGATGGGCAACGCCACCGGCATATACAACCTGATGCGCAACATCGGCGGCTCCGTCGGCATCGCCACGGTGACGACGATGCTGGTGCGCGGCTCGCAGATTCACCAGAGTACGCTGGCGGCGGACGCCGGATCTCCTCTGGCCGGCATGCTGGCGCGCGGCTTGCAGGCCCGGCTCTTTTCCCAGGGCACGGATATGGTCACCGCGCATTATAAGGCTCTCGGCATGATTTACCGCAGCGTGCAACAGCAGTCGGCTCTGATGGCCTACGCCGATAACTTCCGCCTGATTGCCGTTCTCGCGCTCGCCTGCATTCCGCTGCTGCTGCTCTTTCAGCGCGTCAAGCGGCATGATTGATGCGGCAGCTAACTTGTAGCAGCAGCGGCAGGGGGTGTCGAGAGGATTATCCCTCGACGCGCACCAGCAGGCAGGTGATGTTGTCGTGGCCGCCGGCCTGGTTGGCGGCGTCCACCAGCCGGACGCAGTGTTCGTCGAGCGGCAAGTCGGCCAGGAGCATGAATTCAATCTGCTCGTCGCTGACTTCGCCTGTCAGCCCGTCGGAGCAGAGCAGGAAAACGTCGCCGGGCGCGGCTTCCAGCTCAAAGATATCCGGCTCGACCACCGGCTGGGTGCCCAGCGCGCGGGTGATCACATTGCGATAATTGGAGTGCAGCGCCTCATCGTGGGTCATGCGGCCCATCCGCACCTGCTCCTCCACCAGTGAGTGATCGAGGCTGATCTGTACCAATTTTCTCTGATCGGGAGTGCTCGGCTCTTGTCCATCTTGCTCCGGGCTGCCCGGCTCCGGGCTCAGAGTGCGCATCAGGTAGCAGCGGCTGTCGCCGACGTTGAAGATCAGCACGCGCTGCCCTTCGGTCACCAGGCCCACCAGCGTGGTTCCCATGCCGCTGAGCTGGAGATCATTCATGGCGCGGGAATGGATGGCCTCGTTGGCGGCGCGGATGGCCTCGTCGATCAAATTTTCGAGCGGCGCGGCCTCGGCCCCCGGCTCGGCGCGGGCACTGAGCCGGCGCAGCACTTCGTCTACAGCCATCGAACTGGCGATTTCGCCGGCCGCGGCGCCACCCATGCCGTCACAGACAACATAGACTCCGTACTCGGCCGAAAGCCCGAATGCATCTTCATTGGAGGCGCGTTTGCTGCCGACATCGGAAACCGCGGCAGCCGCGTAGCGTACAAGATCGGTAGACAAGAATACTCTCCCGCAGTTCAGTTTACACGGTTTGCAAAGCCGGACTCAGAGTTATTCTCACTCAGCGGCCCGGCCGGCGAAGAGCGGGAGCGATAATTGCCGGCTCCGGAAGCAGCGGCGGCGGGGGCAGTTCGAAAACCTGAATGATGCCGCCCGCAAGCACGGCCACGCGCCGTCCGGAGGGCGAGATGGCCACATTTCCGCCTCCGTCCAGAATCGGGCTAGCCGCCGTCTCCAGCGCCACCTTGCCGTCCGCAGCGTTCAGAACCTCGACCAGTTGCCCTTTGATCTCCTCTGGACTGAGGGAGGCACCGGCGCTGACCGAGTGACTGGCTGCCAGAGCCTCCCACGCCAGCCGCAAGCCATCCGGCGCTTTGACCACCAGCGGCCAGATCGTCGTATCCGGCGTCTGCGCCTCCCACAGGCGGCGGCCATCGGTCCCCATCGCCACCATCTTGCCCGCGCCGTTGGCGGAGCAGGTAGTCACCAGCACCTCCCGCTGCGAAAGAAAATCAAAGAGCGGCGAACAGCTCGAATCCACCTGGCCCAGAATCCTGCTGCCGCCGGTGAAGAAGTTCAGATTCAACAGCCACGCGTCGCCGCGGGCGCGCAGACTCTCCAGGTAGCCGTCGGAGTTGATGGGCAGATGCACGAGGGCGGGGCTGCGGCTGACCAGCATCACCTGGCCGGAGTCGCGGCGCAGGATGCGTATTGCCAGATCGGCATTGCGGTTCGAGGTCTGCCCATCCACGTCGATGATGGCTTTGGCGCTCTCCGGGGTGGGCACTTCGCCGGGCTTGCCGGCCGCGCCCGCCGGCTCGCGCGAGTCGGTCACCAGGTACTTCTGCGCCGGGTCCATCTCCAGCCAGAGCAGCGGTCCCGGAAAACGCAGGTAGGGCTTCAGCACCAGCGTGGCGTCGCCCAGCTCAAGATTCTCGCGGTCGCGCAGCAGGAAGCGGCCATCGTTGAGCATCCACAGGTAGCGCGCCCGGTCGTGCACGGTCCACAGCGCCTCGGCCTCGACCGTACCGGCCGGCAGAGTCAGCACCACGGCGCGAATCTGGCGCGTGTCATTCTCCCCGGCTTCGCGGCGAATCAGTCCCGGCACGCGGAAGGTGAACAGCAGCCGGTTTTCATCGATGAAGTCGAGCGAAACAAAGCTCGCGCGCAGGCCCATGTAGAGGGGCCCCGGCGCGGAAAAGCCCAGCGCCTCGACGGCAATCGTGTATGCGGGCGGCTGCGAGGGCTTGTCGGGAAGCCCGCCGGGCAGCATGGGAGCCTTGACCGCACGGGTTGGCTCCGGCGCGTTCGCCAGGCTCTCCTGCGCCCGCGCCGGCAGAGGCGCACCCAGCGCCGCCGCCAGACCCAACACCAATCCCGCCCTGAAGAGCCGCTTCGCCACGTGTATCATTTGACCTTGCCCTCAGAACGCGTATCTCTTAACGGGCCGGGTTTTGAGGATCAAATTCATCCTCGTGGTCGTCGTGGCGGTGGGAATGTGGGAATCGCCGCAGCGATTTCCAAGGGCTGTGGGAAGG
>JBKQLG010000285.1:0-15630 GCA_052147235.1 Occallatibacter sp. | reverse complement strand
CTACCGCTAACCATGAAGCAGCAAAAGCGAGGCTGTGTGCAGCCTAGGGCTAGTGGCCCGCCGCCTTGGGCTGAGCTTGCGGAGGCCGGACCGTTGCAGGCGCGTCCGGCGCGGCCGCGACTGGCGGCTGCACTCCAGCGGCGCGCAGGGCGCGGTCAATTACCATCCAGAGTTGCGCCTGGGGAATTACGCCGCCGATGCGTTCGCCATCGACAAAGAGGGCGGGCACTCCCTCGACGTGAAGCGCTTCGGCCTCCTTCATCGAGGCCCGCACCTGGCTCTCATCCTGCCGGGCCAGACAGGCATCCAGCTGCGTTGTGTCGAGTTTGCCTAGTAAGGCTTGCTGGCTGGCGATGCGGTTCAGAGCTTCGTAACTTTTATCCAGATTGCGGTCTTCGCCGCTGACCTCCTGTCCGTGGGAGTGTATGTAATCGACGTAGGCCCAGTAGACATCGGTGCTTTGCACAGCCAAACAGTTGGCGTCCACGGCGGCGCGCATGGCCCAGGGATGCATCTCGGGAGGGAGCGGGTCGTCCTTGTAAATAAAACGCACCTTGTCTTTGTAGTGCTCCAGGGTCGCGGGAAAGAACGTCCGGTGCATTTGGGCGCAGTAAGGGCACTCCAGATCGTCAAAGCTGATGATGGTGACCTTGGCCGCGGGATTGCCGCGAATGGGCCGGCCGGCGACGTCAATCGAGAAGAGCGGGTCGTTCAGCAGGTCAAACTTTTCCAGGCGGGCCAGAGTCTTGCTGTCGGTTGAAATCAGAAAATCGCTCACCGTTGGATTGGCGCCGCGCGAGATTGTAATGGGCAGCGTGTCATAGCCGGGTATCTGGCTTGGCTTGCGCGCGCCGAGGGTCACGGTGTACTCCGGGGGAATGTTGAACTGGGCGCGGACCATGATCTCAATGCGGCGGTTCAGCGTCTGGTCCGGCTGCGGGGCCGGCTGGGCTTTGCAGCCCACGGCCATGCCCAGTGCGAGCAGGCCAGTCAAAAAGTGTATGCGGGTCAAATGCATCTCCTCTCTGAAAGGATACTCCAGCCACCTGTGGTGGGGAGACTGGCCCCTTCGACTTCGCTCAGCAGGCTGTCTTGGCGCAAGGCGCTTGCGCCATGAATTTTTTGGCTTACCCTTCGCCGGATAAAAAGGAAACGCAGATCCTTCGACCCCTCCGCTCAGTATGACTGTGCATGGAAGAATTATCTATTCCCTATTTCCTATGTCCTGTTCTTCAATACGCCGGCGGCAGGCTGGGGTCGCGGAAGGCAGAATTGGAACGGCGTATGTCGCCCACCGAGCCGAAGTTGGCCAGCGTAAAGCTATAGAGCCATTGGGTCTCGTTGCGCACCGAACCCAGCTCGAAGCGCCGGTAACCGAAGCTGAGGCCACAGCAGTTCCAGTTATAAACGGCCTGCGCCCCGGCGTATTGCAGCGTGTTGTGATCATAGTCATAGCCGCCATTGGCAGCCAGGTTGAAGCCCTTGCCGCTGGGCTTCCCGATCGAGAGAAAAGGCTCCACCTGCTGGCTCTTGATGGTCGTGGCCGCGCTGCCGTTCTCATCCACGGCATTGAGCATCTCATGGCCCACACCGACCGTGGTGCGCCCCCAACTGTAGCCGGCATAAAGGTTATCCGCGCCGAAGTCGCCGGCCTTGGAGTCGTAGTCCACATCCCACTGAACGCGCAGGTTGTCAATGGCCTCGAAGCGCAGCCGCGAGGTGATGGGCGCGAGATTGCGCGGCGAGGTGAGATACGCGATCCCGCTCTGGTCCAGCGTGGCGTCGAAGACATTGCGGCGGTTGTAGATCAGCGCCCTGCCGAAGTTGCGGTCGATAAAATACTTCTGCGCGATCTGCCAACTGGCCCACTCGCGCATCCGCGATGGGCAGTTCTTTTCCGCCGCTTCGCCGTCCGCCCCGGAGCAGGGCTGATCACCGGCGGGGCGCAGATAAAAGCGCTGAGTGAGCGAGAATCCCGTTTCGTTGGTGTTGGTGGCGATGTCAGTGCTGTCGATCAACAGCACATTCCGCGCCTGATCGCCGATGCCGGCCACATAACGGTAGAAGATCTCGGGTTCGACGACGTGGCGCAGTTCGCGATTCCAGCGGGCGAGCGAGAAATCCCGTTCGAAAGCCGGCGGCCGCAGGTCCACCGCGGCTTCCAGATCGGTACGGTTGAGCGGATCGTGGCTGATCGTGGGAACGCTGCCGTTCGAGCCGTTCAGGTCGGGAGTCTGGCTGATCGTGTAGGCGGTCTCGCGCATTGCGGCCTCGGCCAGCACACTCCACCCGCCACCGCTCAGCGGCAGCGCCAGATGCGGATAGAAGTCGATGCGGCCGGCGTTGCGGGCGTGAAAGCTGGTCCCTATAGCGCCTCCGGGCGAGATTAGTTCTCCGGGCTCGGAGCGGCCCATATAGCCGAGAGACGACCCCAGGCCCCAGTAGAGCGGCGACGCGCCCAGCGGACGGTCCAGTACGTCGAAGCGCAGGCTGGGCAGATGAAGAATCCTCGCCTGGTTGCCGTTGATCGTGGCCGTACTGCTACTGCTGGTGGTACCGGCAAAGGTCTGAAAGCGCTCCAGTGAGAGGGAGGGAATCAAGCCATTGTGCGCGTGGGTGAGCGAGATATTGCTCTGCACCTCGGAGCTGACCGCCTGCCAGTAGTTGTCATTGAAGACCAGCCGGTAGAGGTAACTGGACAGGTAATCGACGCTGCCGGCCAGCCGCGTCTTGGAGGTGAGGTCCTTGCGGCCCAGGACAGAGATGTCCACGCCGCCCTGGTTGGTGAGCACCATCTGATTCGGATCGGTAGCGCTGGGCAGCTCGATGCCGCGGTCCAGCAGGGCGTTCCAGCGAGCCGTCAGGTGGTCCAGCCCATAGCCTTTGTACCGGAAGTCGCCGTTGGGTGCCCAGCCGCGCTTGCTGTAGTACTCCATGCCCACCAGCAGGTCCATGTTGCGGTTGATCGCCCAGTAGGCCTGCTCGCCAAAGGTGTACCCGCGGATGGATGATCCCGTGCTGATGACAGGAATCAGCAACCCGCTCTCCCGGCCGGTATTGTCCGCCGGGTGGCGCAGATAGGGCAGGTAAAAGATGGGCACGCCGAGAAATTTGAACCACGCATTGGTCGTTGAGGCCTTGTTGTCTTCGAGTTTGATGGCCCGGGAGATGATCTCCCAGTCCGGCTTTGGCAACCGGCAGTTGGTCATCGAACCGTCGATGATCCTGTAACGGCCCTCGCCCATCTGCAGGACGACCCGGGCGCTAAACAGTAACGGATTCGTCGTGGAATAGACTGTTGTGCGGCCAAGATTGCGCACACCCTGCGAGCCATGGACGTTGAAGTAGCGCGCGGTGTGCATATTCAGCCGCATATCGCCGTGATCGGCGTAGATGAGAATATCGTTGGCCCCGCCGGAGACTTGCAGATGGCCTTCCGCCTCCAGCTCCGTGATGGACTGGTTGTACACCACCTTGTCGGCGTGCATAATGTAGCCGCGGTAGTGGACTTCGACCCTTCCGGTTCCGGTCCAGACATTGCCTGCCCATGACTGGTGGTCGGCACTCAGCTCAACTGGATAGCCTGTTTCCGGTACAGCCTCCGGCTCAGCCACCGGCAGAATCTCCTCGCCCGGTTCGTCCGGCAGAACGGAAGAAGGCTCAACGCCGGGAATCTGGGTGCCGGCCGAGCCCGCCTGACCGGTCTCCGGCGTAGCCGGGGGTGCCGCATTGGTCAACGCCTGCCCCCGCATTTGCAGGTGACAGAGGGCCAGCATCGTGATAAACACTAAACAGCGAAGACGCATCCCAGGGACCAAGGTCAGCATAGCAAAAATGGCTACCTTGGCATCCGATGCGCCGCGCGGCTCTGGCAGCAGGCAAAAATCGGTTGGTTTTCACCGCGCTCGGATGCAGCGATCCGGGCTCTGTCTGTCTTCTCCTGCGTTACCTCCCTTCTATTTTGAAATCAATGTTTTTCAGGCCCGTTTTCCGTGGGCTTGGAGAACCGGAACCGTCGCCCTGGGCCGTGAAGATCAGCCCCAAGAGCGCGTCAGAAGGGAAACTGGAGCCATGAGCACATCTCTTGTTCAGCCCCACTCCGCTACTTCCTGGAAGCAGGAAGTGAACCTGCGCCTTGCCGCGCACAGAAGCCGCAGAGGCTTGTCCACGGCGCAGCCGCCCGCCCCCGCTCCCAGCTGGTCAACCCCCGGCAGCCGCGGCGCTCAGGTTGCCGCGCGCGTGGCCGCGCGCTATGCCCATGCCCCCAGCTACAGCCAGCTTGAGGCCACCGAAGATTATGCCGCGGATCAACTTCCCACGGTGAAGCGTACGAGCTTCAGCTCATACCTAAGCCCGGCAAAATCTACGCGGGTTTTATCCCCGGAGGAAGGATTTTCGGATTTTTCGCAGGCTATTTTTCCGGTTCCCGCAGCCGTCGCGGACCATGCCCCTCCAGCCGCTCCAGCGGGCTTGCCGGTACTCTCCGTGGCCCCTCGGCCGTGGGAGCCCGAAGCCCTGCCGCTTGTGTCCCCCTCAGTGCCCGAACGGGAGCTGGCCATTGTGCCGCCACTGCCTGCGCCGCACGCGCTGCCAGTCTCATTGGAGGCCTGGGAGAACGAATTCTCTCATATCCGCCCGGAGCCGGATCTGCGTATGCGCCCCATCGAGCCGGTTTCAGTCCCAACCGCTGCCCCCGCTTCTCGGTATGAGGAGGGCTTTGCGTCCGTGGATGAAGACGGCTGGGAGCAGCATCAGCCGTCCGAATACTCCAGTGGCATTCATACTCTGAAGCTGGTCGAGCCAGAAGAGCCCATTCAAGCCAACCTCATCAAGTTTCCCCGTGAGCTGGTCGCCGTCCGCAAGCTGCGTCCGCGGCGGGTCGAGAGGCCGTTCGCGGCCGAGGGCATGGAGAGGCAGTTGAGCATCTTCGAAGTAGACCCCAGCCCCCTCTCCATTCAGCCAGAGACGGCTCGGGTTGCGCTCGCCGCCTGGCCGGAACCTGCCTGGTCGGGCCTCAAACTGGAGGCTCAGCCCCGCAACGAACCGGAGTACGAGGAAGCATCAGCCTCGGAGACGGATGTGCAACTGGCGCCCTTTGGCCACCGGCTGATGGCGACCCTGGTGGATGGCGCGATCATCGCCGCACTCTTCCTGGGGTCGGCTGTAGTGGCCGTGGCCGCCATCGCGACTCTACCCGCAGCCCGGATCATGGAAAGCTGCGCGCTTTTTGCCTTCCTGCTAGTCGCCATGGTCTACCAGACGCTCTTCCTCACCCTCGCCGACGCCACGCCGGGAATGAAGGTCGCCGGCATCTCCCTCTGCACCTTCGACGGACAGATCCCCACCCCCGCGCAGTTGCGCAGCCGCCTGGGCGCGCTGCTCCTCTCCGTGGTTCCCGTGGGCCTGGGTCTGGCCTGGGCGCTCTTTGACGAAGACCACCTCTGCTGGCACGACCGCCTCTCGCGGACCTATCTGCGCAAGAACTGAGCAGTTGTCTGGTAACTCGCTGGAGAATAGGCGTATCCCAAAACAAAAACGTTGCCGGAAGGAATCCCGGCAGCGCGAAGGGGATGTGCTTTGCGGGAGGCTGTATATGCCTTTTGAGGATGCGAGATCCCTCGCGGATGCGGAGGGACGAATCAGAAATCAGTCGCATATCATCAATCTGTAATATGAGTATTGTAGGATCCTAATTACTATCCCAGAGACAAATACGCTGGTTCACTGGATTGAAATCAAATTTCAGGAGAGATTCTATGGAAATCGAATCATTGCTGCAAAAGCGGTTTGTGATTCTAGCATTCGTTTTAACTGTCGTATTCATTCTCATTTGCCCTAATGCTGCGGCGGGACAGGGTGAGCGGTCTGCAGCACCAGTAAAGCCGCTGGAGCTGAGCGTTCTGAATCTGCCCGCAAAGGCGCTTGTAGCGACGGCCTCAGGCGGTTCTCCATCGAACGCGACGATCACTTTCACTTCCACCAATGGTTCTTTCTGCATCCAGGGGCTGGTGGTGAGCGCGAACCCCTCCACTGCCGTTGCGGCAAAGGAGTTCGGCGATGTGTGGATCAACCTGGCGACTATTGACGGCTACGGGCTTTCACACCCTTACATCACATTGGCGGATGGCACTACCGGAGGATTCTCTCCGTATGACATCGTTCTCAACTATGGAGGCCCGATCTGCGCCGCCAAAACCGTGCAGCTTGATCTGATTCAGTGGCAGGCAAGCGTTGGAGGCGGAACAACGATCAACGTGCTTGGCGAAGCGATCATTTCAACCGCGAGCGGTAACAAGGTAACTGTGAAGTAGTACGGCGATGCTCAGTTTGCGGCGCAATTGACTCACCCGCTTTCGCGCCGTAGGCTCAAAGTATGGAATTCAAGATAAGCGAACTGGAACGGGAGCCGATCGACTTTGACCTGCAAGTGGCGCCGGGAGCGGTCGATTTGGGCGATGAGGCCGAGCAGCAGGGGCCGCTGGCCGCCAGCGGCCATGCAGAGGTGCTGCACGAGCACCGCGGCCCGAGGAATATAGTAGCCGACATTCGGCTCAGGGGCAGCTTTGCGGGCCGCTTTCAGGTGCCTTGCGCGCGCTGCGTCGAGCCGGTGGAGATTCCGCTCAGTGCCGATTACGACCTTATCTTCCGGCCCGCGGCCGCCGACGCCGATGCCCCGGAACGCTCCATTACGGCGCAGGAGACCGAAATCGGGTATTATTTAGGAGACAGTCTTTCGCTTGAGGATGTGCTGCGCGAACAGGTGCTTTTGTCCCTGCCGGTCAAAACATTGTGCAAGCCCGACTGCAAGGGACTTTGCCCGCGCTGCGGCGAAAACCGCAACATCCGGCCTTGCTCCTGCGATGTGGGTCCGAGCGACCCCCGCTGGGCAGCGTTGGCCGGTCTTCGCAGCCGGATCGAGTCCACAGAGAATAGCCCCAAAAGGAATTAGGGGTTCTCGTCCGCCCCGTCAGGCAGCCGGTTTTTGCATGGCGTATGACGGTTGAAGCGGGTCGAGAGACGAAAGGAATTTTGCAATGCCGAATCCGAAGAGGCGCCATTCGACGCGCCGTACCGCACTCCGCCGCAGCCACGACTTTCTCACTGCCGTGGGCGTTTCCGAGTGCCCCGCCTGCCACGAGAAGAAGCTGCCCCATCGCGCCTGCCCCAAGTGCGGCGAGTACAAGGGCCGCGCCGTGATTGATGTCAAGGAAGAAGCCAAGTAGTCTTCGCTCCCATGCTCATCGATATTGCGCTAGACGCCGTAGGCACCGACAAAGCTCCGGAAGCGGAGATTCGCGGGGCGATCCTCGCCTGCAAGGCTCTGCCCGTGCGTGTACACCTGGTGGGGCCTGAGGCGGAGCTGCGCGACCTGCTCGACGAAGCTCTTGGCAACGATGACCTGCCTATCGTCATCCACCATGCTTCTGAACGCATCGGCATGGAAGAGAAGGCGGCGCACGCGGTCCGCACCAAAAAAGACAGCTCCATTCGCGTGGGGCTCAAGCTGGTGCGCGATGGCGTGGCAGCCGGATTTGTCACTGCCGGCAACACCGGCGCGGCGATGGCCACCGCCAAGATGGTCCTGGGCGCGCTGCCCGGCGTCGACCGGCCTGCTCTCGCCACACCCATGCCTAGCTCCAAGGGCAATCCCTGCGTACTGCTTGACGTGGGCGCCAACGTGGACTGCAAGGCGAACAATTTGGCGCAGTTTGCCGTGATGGGCGAAATCTATGCCCGTTGCGTGCTCAAGATTGAATCGCCCCGCGTCGGCCTGCTCTCCGTCGGTGAGGAAGAATCCAAGGGCAACGACCTTACCCACGAGGCCTTTCCGCTGCTCAAGGCGCTGCCCTTCCGCTTCGTCGGCAATGTGGAAGGGCGCGACATCTTCTCTGGCCAGGCGGACGTGATTGTCTGCGACGGCTTTGTCGGCAATTTGGCGCTGAAGACAAGCGAGGGCGTGGGCCGCTTTGTGCGCGATGTGCTGCGCGAGTCGCTCACCCGCACCGTCACCGCCCAGGTGGGCGCGCTGCTGTCACGCAAAGCCTTCAATGAATTCCGCCGCCGCCTGGATTATCGCGAGTACGGCGGCGCGCATCTGCTGGGAGTACGCGGGGTCTGCATCATCGGCCACGGCTCCTCCAACGACCGTGCTATCTACAACGGCATTCGCGTGGCGTATGAATCGGCCAAGGGGGGCACCATTCAGAGCATCGAAGCCGAGTTCGCCAGCCGTCCCAAGGTCGTCGCTCCCACGTCCGGCCCTGAAGCCACCGCCAGCCCCGGCGACCTCATCCAGTAAGGGTCTTATGCTAGCCGAATCCAGCCACTCCTACGCGTTGGCCCCGTCCGTAGTAGATCAGTTGGCCTGCCCGGCCTGCCTGGGCGCGCTTCGCCTGGTGGAGGACAAGCTTCTCTGCGCGGAATGTGGCCGCCTCTATCCGATTGTGGATGGAATTCCGGTGCTGATCGCCGGGCGGGAAGAGAATTCGCCGCTCTAATGCGGGTCACCGACGAGAGTAAATACCGCCGATTGGGGTTCATCGTCTCCCACATCTAAAAATCGAGATGTGGGTCACTCAACTTTAATGGCCAGATGTGAGTCACACGACGTTTATCTTGAAATGGACACACACCGGCCATCCGTCTGTTTACATGTAAAAAATCGGCAGAACAGGAGATTCCGTTACCTGATTCGTTAATCGACAGATTGGCTCAGGAATGCCTCGCCGCAATTGGAGAACGCAGGCCTCTATCTCCGGTGATAGAACGGCAGCACAATCAGCAGGGCAAAGCCGATGGCCGCGGCCAGAGCCAGGACCAGCAACCCATAGAGCAGCGTGAGGCTCGGACCTTTGTCCGGATCTACCTCGTGATCGTCGCCGGAGCAGGCCGGCTCGTGCTCGTGCTTACTCATATTTCAGCGACTCCACCGGGTCCATCTGTGCGGCGCGGGTGGCGGGAATGGTGCCGAAGACCACGCCGACCATCATCGCCGCGGCCAGCGCGATGACGATCGACCAGCCGGAGACCGGCAGTTCATAGCCGGAGAAGAAGCGTACGGCCAGCGGCACGGCCAATCCGACGGCGGTACCTACCAGCCCGCCGATCAGCGAGATGATGATCGCCTCGGCCAGGAACTGGTACTTGATCTCGCGATAGGTAGCGCCCAGCGCCTTGCGAATGCCGATCTCGCGGGTGCGGGCGCGCACCGTGGCCAGCATGATGTTCATGATGCCCACCCCGCCCACAGCCATCGTCACCGCGGCCACGGCTACCAGCAGCAGTGTCAGATACATCATGATCTTGTCGGCCATCACCAGCAGTTCCTTGAGCGTCTGCGCCTGGTAGACGGAGTTGGGGCGGTGGCGCGCGCGCACGATGCGCACGATCTCCTTGGCCGCGTCGGGAACCTCGTCCATCGTGCGCATGGAAAAGTAAATCTGGTTCACATTTTCCGTTCCGGTGAAGTAGCGGGCCACGGAATAGGGAATCAGGATCGTCTGGTCCTCAATCTCCGATTCGCCAAAGTCGTTCACGCTTTCCTTGAAGACACCGATGATGGTGAATGGAATGCCGCTAATCTCGAAGTTCTGGCCGACCGCCGCATCCGCGCTGCCGAAGCGTTCACGGGCAAAGAGTTCGGTCACCACGGCGCATTTAATGTGAGCCGCGTCGTCGGTCTCGTCGAAAAAGCGGCCCACAGTCACCACCAGGTTGCGGATCTGCTGGTACTGCGGACTCACGCCCAGCACCAGCGTGTCTTTGGTGACGCCACCGCCAAATCTGATGCGGTCGTGCATGGTCAGGATGGGTGAGGAGTAGAGCACGCCGGGCACCTGCGCCAGCACCGCCTTCTCGTCGTCGCGGGTGAGGTAGTCATCGTAGAGCACGCGCTCCGACGCGGTTGAGCCGCCGCCGGAATATTCCAACTCGACCGAATTGGTCTCGACCTTCTGGATCTCCTCCATGATGAAGCGCCGGCCGGTCAGCCCAATGGTCACCACCAGGATCACCGAGGCGGTGCCGATCACCATGCCCAGCGCGGTCAGCGCAAAGCGCACCTTGTTGGAGCGGAAGCTGTCCACCGCCAGCTTCAGAATCTCGCTCAGCACCATAGTGTGGCGGGCGCTCAGCAGAATCTCCTGAAAGGCGTGATGGCGGGCCTGCTCGCTCGGATGCATAACTACAGCTTACAGGGGCCACACCAAAAAACAACCCCGGCCTGAGCCGGGGTCGTCGTGAAAAAAGCTGGAGCGGCTTACGCCTTGGCCACCACGCGGCCCACTTCCTTGAGGCGGGCTGCCTTGCCGCGCAGATCGCGCAGATAGAAGAGCTTGGCGCGGCGCACCTTGTAGCTGCGCACCTTCTCCACCTTGTCGATGACCTTGGAGTTGAACGGGAAGATGCGCTCCACGCCCTGCCCAAAGCTCATCTTGCGCACGGTAAACGTGCCCTGGGGGCCCTTGTTGATGGCGATGACCAGGCCTTCAAAGGCCTGCAAGCGTTCCTTGTCGCCTTCTTTGATCTTGACCTGGACGCGAACCTGGTCGCCGGGGACAAACTCGGGGAGGTCGGTGCGCTTGAGCTTGTCGGCCAGGCGCTGCATTACGGGATGAATGGACATTGTGTTTTCCTGCTGATGGACTCAGAACTTTCAGTTTATCAGAGAACTGCTTATAGCGCCTAATTCCATCAGCCCGCCGCTTGCGTTATATTTTCCCTATGGACGAAAAACGCGAAATGCTGCGCCACACGCTGGCCACCGTAGCCTACCGGGCCGCCCGCGCCCTGGAAGGCGCGCCCGACCACTTTGCCGGTTTTTCCGCCGCAGGACGCCTGCCTGTGCAGATTCTCTCCCACATGGGCGACCTCTTTGACTGGGCGCTGAGCATGGCCCTGGGCCAGGAGCGCTGGCGCGATACCCAGCCACGCGCCTGGGCCGAGGAGAAGCAGCGCTTCTTCGAGTCGCTTCAGACTTTCGACGCCTTCCTGGCCACCGGCGGGCCGCTCCACGCTCCGGTCGAGCAGTTGTTTCAGGGGCCGGTAGCCGACGCGCTCACCCACGTGGGCCAATTGGCCATGCTGCGCCGCCTCTCCGGCAGCCCCATTCGTGGCGAGAATTTCTTCGTCGCCGAGATCAAGGCCGGCCAGGTGGGCGCGGAGCAACCCAAGCCGCACAAAACCTTCTAATTGCGCCAGCGAACACATCCATTGTCGATGCAGTCTGGGTTCACCACCCTAGCCGAGACAGTCTGGGTGCCCCATCCTTGCCACGTTATTGTTGTTAGCGGCTAGGGTGGGATAGCACAAACTTCATGGCGCGCAAGCGCCGGCTGCCTGGACGGCGAGTCGTCCCACCGCAGGTGGTTACTGGAAGGCCAGCGGCTTCCACGCTCCATCCTGTTTGAGCGCCAGTTGAATCGGCCGGGGCGGGCCTTGTGGCGGCACCGTCACTTCAATCCACAGCTCCTGGCCGGGCTGGAGCGGCATTGGGTCCGCGGCGTGCTCGGCAATGTAAAAGTTCACCGGCTCATCCAGGCGCAGGGCGTCGCAGGCCGATCCCGGCATCGCCGTCACATACACGCCCTTCGAGGTGAGGTCGGCCTCCGGAATGCGTATCGCCAGCAGCTTATTGCCTTCCGCCTTGAGATTAGCGCGGAAACGAACGGGATACTCTGATTTGATGGTGAAGCCATTTGGCCTGGTGGTGCCGTCGGCGTTGCGCGGGAAGATGGCGTGCAGGGCGCTGGGCAGCGTGCTCTGGCAGCCGTCCACGGTCAGCCGCAGGCTCAAGTAGCGGCCACGCATCACCATGTTGGGATCGTAGGCCGCAGTTCGTGTCCAGACCCGCGGGCAGGTCGAACGCTGGTAGAGGTACTTGGCCGCGATCGACGAGACCAGCGCCAACTGAATCACCAGCAAAACGATGGAGGTTTTGGAGAGTTTCATAGCGCCTCCTGCTTGGTAACATCCGCTTTTTTCATGCCGCCGACCAGATTGCGGCGGGTTTTTTCCAGCGCCCATCCGCCAATCAAAAACAGTATCCCCAGCCCGATCAACCCCAGCGAGCGGTCCAGCTTGTCGAAGATGTCGCTGAAGTAGAACCAGATCACGGTAATGGCGAAGCCGACGATGCCCAGGTTAACCATTGCCCGCGAAAACTGCCGCACCCCCCACCAGATAATGAAGACGGCGAAGGCCGCGACCAGCGCATGAGCGGCGAGATTGGGAACGTAGCGTGAATAAGACATCTGGACGTCGCCAATCCAGCTCTGGCCGGTTACCGTCCAGATGCGCTGGCACCAGGGCAGAGCAATCGAGAAGCAGATCGCAACCGCCACGGGAATTACGGTCTTGCGGAACCTGAAGACAGCGAACAGCAAGGGGATCGCGGCAATGTCCACCCAGCCCCAGGTGCGCAATCCAAGCGGCAGATAGGTCTGGTCTCCCCACGAACTCCAGCCATCTAGGAGAATGCAGATGCCTGTGATGGAGGCGATAGCCGCAACCGCACTGAGAATGCCTCGCAGAACCTCGCGTTTCGTGCCAATGAAAAACGTCAGGTAAAGCACCGCCCAGACGATCAGGAATCGGCCTGCGTAGACATTTTCGCCGATGTGACCCTCGGCGTAGTAGGAAAACTCGGAGAGAATCCACGCCGGTGCGAGCAGCAAAGTTAGAACTTGCTGCGCCTCATCGCGCAGCAAAATCCAACCGGCCAGCGCGGCCACGGCCCAAAGCAGCACCGCCGCCGGCCAGTGCTCCTGAATGTTGAAGATCTGCCCGACCAGGAAGATGGCCGCGCCGGTGGAAAGCGTTCCCACGGCATGCAGCGCCGTCGAAAGCCCGTGGAAGCGCGTGCGCGCCCAGCCGCCGCCCAGGTGGAAGATGCTCACCATGGCCAGCACAACGGCCAGCCGCGCGCCGGGGCTTATCTTGTCCCAATGCGCCGAGACAAAGAGCGCCACCCCGCAGGCCAGCAGGATGGCCCCCAGAATCAGCAATACGATTACCTGCCAGCGCAAGCCGGATGGTTTCTGTTGCGAATCTTCATAGGCGCGGATGCGGCGCGCCATCTCCGCATCCAGGAGGCCGGCCGTTTGCCAGCGGGTCAAGTGCGATTCAAAGTCTGCCATAACGTTCGCCAACAGTAAAACACATCCAGGTCCCTTCTGGCGTGAAAAAACCTTGTTGATGAAATCTATGGTCATGAGCCACTTGCAAAATTCAATGGAGATTGCAAGAAGCGTCAGGGCACAACTTCAGTCGTACCGCGAATGCAACCAGAAGGACGCTGGGATGTAGCCCATGCGGTAATGCGACTCGAGCTAAGGCCGGTGTGGAGTTTACCTATATCATCGAAGAGTATGAAATTCGAGATCATCACCATCTTCCCGGAGTTTTTCTCCAGTATCTTCGAGAACGGGATTCTGCGCCGCGCGCTGGCCGAGGGCCTCGTCACGGTCGCGGTGCACGACCTGCGCGCCTTCACCCACGACCGTCACCGCACCGTGGACGACCGCCCCTTTGGCGGCGGCGAGGGGATGGTCTTGAAGCCGGAGCCGTTGGCCGAGGCATTGGCTGCGCTGGGGATTCAGCCGAAAGTGGAGCGCCATGCATCGAATTCCGTGCAAGCGGCGCCTGCCCTACCGCAGGTGATTCTGCTTTCCGCGCAGGGGCGTCCCTTCACCCAGGCAATGGCGCGGGAGCTGGCCGCCGAAGACCGCGTGGTGCTGATCTGCGGCCGTTACGAGGGCGTGGACGAGCGCATCAATGAGTTGTACTGCGACCTGGAGCTTTCCATCGGCGACTATGTGCTGAGCGGAGGCGAGCTGGCCGCCGCCGTGGTGGTGGATGCTACGATGCGTTTGCTGCCTGGCGTGCTGGGAAACGAGGCTTCGGGGGAGTTTGAGAGCTTTGGCGTAGCCGACGCCGAGATTGCCTCTGCCGAGGATGGCGTCCCGCGCTCGCAGTACGGCTCGGGAGGCCTGCTCGACTATCCCCACTACACCCGCCCGGCGGAGTTTGGCGGCCTGCGCGTGCCGGAGACGCTGCTCAATGGCGACCACGCCGGGATTCGCCGCTGGCGCCGCGAGCAGCAGTTGCGCAAGACCCTGGCCAACCGGCCGGATTTGCTGCTGGACGCGGCGCTCAGCCAGGAAGACGAGACGTTGCTGGATGCGATTCGAACGGAAGTTGAACCAAGGAAGTGATCCGACCCCAATGAAATGCGACATTCGTTCCCACCCATTCCGCAAAGAACGCGAAATGGATGGGGCACGGTGTAATACATCTTTTGGTCCGGATCAATCATCGAAGAGTCTAGCCTGTACGTGCTATTCTGCAAGGCATCAGTTTCTCTGCGTCGGAAAGTTCTGGGGAATCTATGGATTTTGATTATGTTGTCATGCCGGCAATTATTTTGTTGGTTGGGAGTCTGATTGTGTGGTTGAGCGTTCGTCGCATTCTTTCGCTCTCCACCAAGAGTTACCGAACATGGCGGAAGGTTGTCGAGCGCTTTGTTTTGTCAGTCGTCGTTCTTCTGGCGGCAGCCATGGCGGGGAGCAGCGCGTTCAACGCAATCGCTCTTCACTATTTCTGGGCGCACAATACGCCTCCCGGCGCTTTTTACACCGTCAATGGCCACAGGATGCACATCACTTGCACAGGGAGCGGCTCGCCCACCATCGTACTGGAATCGGGTTTGGGAAACGACTCGCTGACCTGGGGAGGGGTGCAGCCGGTGCTCTCAATTACCACTCGCGTCTGCTCGTATGACCGCGCGGGTTTCGGCTGGAGCGATGCGCTGCCGGCTCCGCGCGATGCCGACCATATCGCCGCCGAGTTGCATGAACTTCTGCTTCAAGCCAAAGTCACCGGTCCCATCGTGCTGATGGGACATTCCATCGCTGGAATCTATATGCGTGATTACGCCACCCGCTATCCGGAGAATATTGTTGGAATCGTCTTTGAGGATGGCTCGACGCCTTTGCAGGACGAGAACCCCGTGATGAAGGCCCTGAATAGCAAGGCGCCACCACCCTGGGTGTTGGAGCTGCTGGCAAAACCCGCAATGAGTATAGGAATTCCGCGCCTTATGGGGATGTGTTCGCAATCCATCAAAGGCTTTGATGCCCGCGCAGCGAAATTGCAGGCTGAGGACATCTGTCACTCACATCTCAGCCCGATGTTTGACGAGCTGAACAGCGTCAATCGATCCGGCCAGGAGACCGTTCATTCCGGCCCTTACGGAACGATTCCGATCCTGATCATCTCAGAGGATCCCGCCAAGATGGCCGCCGGTTCATCGACAGATGCGGCTAATGTCTGGACCCAAATGCAGGAAGACCTGAAGAAACTCTCCACGCGCAGCCGCAGAATCATCGCCAAAGGCAGCACCCACTACATTCATATTGACCGCTATGAGTTGATCGAGAAAGAAGTGCCGCTCTTCATCGAGCAGATTCGCGGAACAGCGCCGCAGCCGGACAACTGGGGTTCGACGGTTACGGAATAGGCTGGAAGATTGCGCGATTGAAAAAGGGCTGTGGCCTGGCTTATTCGCGGGAAGATTTTCCGGGAAGGTTCAAGTCGAGCAGTCCTTCCGGCAAAGCCATATCCACGCGCCTC
>JBKQLG010000284.1:0-3461 GCA_052147235.1 Occallatibacter sp. | reverse complement strand
GTTTTGGCGGCAACGACGCGGACAAGGATGGAACATGAGTTCGCCGAGCCAGGGCCGTAATTTGCGTTGACCCAATTGGCCGCGTCATCTCCGGTCTCGGCCGCAATCAACTCAGCGGGTGTCGGCGGGGGCTTGACGCCGGCGCAGATGGCGGGAAGCACGAAGACGGATGCGGGCGGCGCAGCGAAAGAAACTTTGGTGATGTCGACCAGTGTCATCGGAGGAGCGTTGGGCATGTTCGCCACGGCGCGGAGGACCAGGCCGTCCTTCCGATCGATCCAGGCCTTCACATTGGCCCCTTGCGTTGTGCCCGCATAAATCTGAGCGGAAATGCCGTCAACAATCTCAGTGCCCGTGGGCTTCAGGTTGCCCTTGGCGATGTCGTCGGAAAACTCGGCAGCCGCGGCGAAGGGATCGCCCCAATCGCCGGAGAAGGTTCCCACGCTGCATCCAACCGTGCTGTCACTGGGGTTCCAGGTGTAGTTGGTTCCCGCAGCGATATCGATGAAGTCGTGAGTTGTCGACGCAGGTGTCGCGCCCTGCGCGGGCAAGTCCATCACCATCAGGGCCTTTAATCCATTGCGGTAAATGGTCGTGGTCGCTCCTGGCGAGCCGCCGGCTTGAACGACGGTATAGACGGTGGGCGGCGTTGTTTGGGCCAAGAGAAGCGCGGTCGATGCGAACAGACAAAGGCCGACGATAACGCGTGGAGTTGACATCGTAAGAACTCCCTTTGAGAGTGATGAATGATTCCGGAAAGGCCAACGAAGACCGAGCGAAGGGGCCTGAAAGACAGTTAGCCGATGATATTTGCAGGTGTAGCGGGCGTCAAGGCGCGAGAGATGTGCCGGCAGAACTGCCCAAGCCGCCTCAGAAGAATTCGCAGAGTTTCGCGAAGGCGTCGAGCTCGATGAGGTGCTGGCCTTCGGGCGCTTTGTCGACGGCCGCGTGCTCCAGAATCCAGGTGTCGGGGTGAAAGAGAAAGACCGCGTGCAGGCCGGCCGCGAGCGCGGGATTGATATCGCTTTTGGGGCTGTTGCCGATCATCCAACTGGTGTGCGGCTTGAGTTCGTGCCGCGCGATCACGGCGCGATACGTTGCTGGATCCTTTTCGGCCACAATCTCGACGGCGGCGAAATACGGCGCCAGGCCCGACCGGGCAAGTTTGTCGGCTTGCTCCGCATGATTGCCTTTGGTCATGAGGATGAGGTGGTGCCGGCCTGAGAGCTCGGCGAGGGTCTCGGCTACGCCGGGCAGCAACTCGATCTCCTGCTCGGCAATGGTCCGCGCGAATCCTCGAATGCGGTCGCGCTTGTCCTCGGTCACAGGCGCCGGACTCAGGCGCTCGAAGCAGTCAACCAGCGACCGCGTGAAGCTCGAGAGGCCGTATCCGTGCGCCAGGATGGTTTCGCGCTCCACTGTGTTGAGAGTTTGCCGCACTTCCGCAGGCGAGTATTCGTGATGGTCGAGAAAGCTGATGAAGGCGGCGATTGCGCGCTCGAAGTAGATGTTGTTTTCCCAGAGCGTGTCGTCGGCGTCGATGAGCAACGTCTGACCGGCAGGGAAGCGTGGCATGGAGAAAGAATACAGGTTTCAGGGGTCAGGTTTCAGGTGTCAGGGATCATGTGAAGAAGTGAACGAGTGAAGGAGTGAAAAGGTGAACGATTAACTTCAGTAGCCGGGATGGGTGGCTTGGTCGGCGTTGGGCACCAGCTCCTGATAGACCAGACGAGGCACGTTGGTCTGCCAGTGATTGGTTGCGCGCGCCACGAGAACTGTTCCGAGAAAGATGAACGCGATGATGGCGGCCAGAGCGAGCGGAGTAACGGGCTGACGGAATCGCGGCTGCGCAGCGGCGCGACTGGGCGCGAGCGAGAACCGCAGCGCGCCGTCCGCTGGGCACGAGGCAATGCAGGCCATGCAGGCTGTGCACTCAACAGAGATGATTTTTACCAGCTTGTCGACGGGCAGAGCGGCTGGGCAGGCGCGCGCACACTTGGCGCAGTCGATGCAGGCTTGAGGGTTGCGCCGGATTTTGAGAGGACTCAACAGTGAGGCCAACCCCATGAGAGCGCCGTAGGGGCAAAGATAGCGGCACCAGAAATTCTCCACGAGGATGGACAGAATGACGAGCGCGGCGATGACGATCGCCGCCGTCTGGCTCATCTCGCGGAAGAAGTTCAGCATCTTTACGTCGGCGATCAATCCGTAAGGCGTGTGCATGAACTCCGCAATCGCGGCGGCAGACATGGAGCCGATGATCAAAACAAAGAATCCCAGCAGTAGATATTTCAAGCCGCGCAACGGGAGATCGGCCCACCGCGGCAAGGATAGATTGCGCCCGAAGATTTTCTTGCCGATTCCGGCCAGCACTTCGGAGAACGTTCCAACGGGACACAGCCAGGAGCAGAACGATTTCTTTGCGAGCAGGCTCATCGCCAGGAAAGCCATGAAGAGAAACATGGCGGCTGGATGGATGGCGGGGACGTGACCGGTGACGATGAAGACTTTGAAGTTCATCAATCCGGCGATGGGCAACCAGCCCTCCGCGCCGGCTGGCCGCGGCACCTGGAGACCGACGCCGCCGCGCTCGAAGAAGCGGAACCAGAGGTAGAACTGAATGCCGAGCCAGGCGTTGAGCAGCACGAATGCGAGTTGAAAAGTGTGGCGCAGGCGCTGCGAGTTGTCCAGAGTCACGCGACGGATAAGTCTTTTGCGATCTTTAATATGCGGGGCGATTGTAGCCGTCTGCGGGGTCATCGTCGGTCACCTGCCTCTGCGGCAAGAGTAGGGGCCTGCGCGTTGAGTGGGCTGTGATTTGGATCACGTCCAACCAGCCTCTACACAACCCACGCGGAGTTTGACGTGCGTAAGGTTACAGGCTACACTTGACCTTGTGAAGATCCTGAGTTTCGTTCATAAGGGTCTGCGAAAGCTCTACGAGGACGACGAGACGAAGGGAGTGCCTCCCAATTCAGTCGACAAACTTCGAAAAATGTTTGCGTTTCTCGATGAGATGAACGATGTGGACGAATTGAAAACACTCCCCACATGGAAGGCCCACGAGTTGTCCGGCGACCGCAAGGGCACTTGGAGTTTGAGTGTCACGGCGAACCGTCGGCTGACGTCTTGTGTCGATCAAAAGCAGCACGAGATTTATCAAAGGAATTTGGAAGACTATCACTAGAATCCTGGGAGGATGCACTATGCCGATGAGGAACCCGCCGCATCCAGGTGATTTCATCCGGACCGAGATTGTCGAAGCCGCAGGGCTTACTGTGACGGCAGCGGCGGAGGCGCTGCGCGTATCGCGGCCAACCTTGTCCAGCTTGCTGAATAGAAAGTCCGATCTTTCCGGCGAAATGGCTTTGCGGATCGAGAAGGCTTTTGGTGTGAATATGGACACGCTGATGCGGATGCAGAGCGCGTACGACATCGCGCAGACACGCAAGCGGGCAAAT
>JBKQLG010000283.1:0-3573 GCA_052147235.1 Occallatibacter sp. | reverse complement strand
CATTCGAGGCCGCTTTCCTTATGCCAAGACGGACAGAGAAAACTAAATGGCATTGGGCTTTCAGCCGGCGCTGGCCGCGCGCCGAAGGTTACGCCGTCCCCCGAAAGAGCCGCCTGGAAAGGCGGCTGCAGAGCGTGGCGGAAGCCAGACAGGCCGCCGCCAGGGGAACGGTGATTCTGCGCATCATGGCCTTCGAGTTTATCGGAGAATTTGCAAACTCTGCCGCCGCTCGGACACGACCGGATTGACACCGTAGTCCTTTTCGTGTTAACCAAGATGAAATCCTTTAAAATTCAGGGATTGCTCCGGGTCGAGCAAAGGGTTGGTTGAGATTCAAGGGAAAAGGGATACCGTGGGCAAACTTCTTGCAACGCTTTGTGTTCTCTTGCCGCTGGCCTGCGCTCTCTTCGGCCAAGGGGCCGGCGTAAACCGGCTCGTCATCCCCAATGCCATCATCACCATCATCGGCGCTGAAACCGGCGCCCAGCAACCGCTCCCTGACGGGGTGCCCTTGGGGCCCGGCTCTGAATATCGTACCGAGCCGCGACCGTCAGGGAGCGGTTGTCGCCCCGAGGCAATGGAGCGTGTGCTCATTGAGAATCGGGAGGCAGAATTGGCCAATCGGGAGCCAAAAATGGAAATCCCGGCAACAAGGGGGTAATTGCATGCGAACGCTCGTAGGGATATTGACACTTTCGCTGGTTCTGGCGGCTGGTCTGTTTGGTCAGAACACGTACGTCACCGGATCGGTGACCGACCCGTCGGGTGCAGCAATCCCGTCGGCCTCAATCACGCTCACCAACTCGGAAACCGGCCTGCAGCGCAACACGGTATCGGACAGCCAGGGGCGCTACACCATACCGCAGGTTCCGCCGGGCAAGTACAGGATCGACGCGCGGGCCAGTGGGTTCGCCGAAGCCGTGATCAACAACATCGAGCTTCTGGTGAATGAGCCGGCCACCATCGAGGTGAAATTCGAAAAGGTGGGCAGCACGACAACCACGGTCCAGGTGGAGGCCGCGGCGACCCTGGTGAACACCACGGATGCTTCGCTGGGCAACGCGATCGACAATAACGTGATCATCCAGATGCCGAGTTACGCCCGCAACGTGGTGGGCTTGCTGGCGTTTCAGCCGGGCGTAACCAGCTTCAGCTCGGGAGGTACGATCGGCTCGAACGACGGCGCGGTCAATGGCGGCAAACCCGACCAGGGCTATGTCTCGCTCGACGGCGCCGACGTGATGGACCAGAACGCCCGCGCCGCGTTCACCAGCGTCCTGCGCGTCACGCTCGATTCGGTGGAGGAGTTCCGCTCCACCACCACCAATGGCGACGCGGCTACCGGGCGCGGCTCGGGCGCGGACGTGCAGTTGGTGACCAAGTCCGGGACCAATGCGTATCACGGCTCGCTTTATGAATACCGCCGCGGGACGGAGATGGCCTCCAATGCATTTTTCAACAACCAGGCCAGCGTCCCGATCGCCCCGCTGCTGATCAACATTTTCGGCGGATCGGCCGGGGCGGCGATCAAGAAGAACAAACTGTTCTACTTCATCAACTATGAGGGACGGCGCGACGCCAGCGCCAACAGCGCGAATCGAACCGTTCCCAGCGCCAACCTGCGGCAGGGAATTGTCACCTACCTGAACAGCTCGAATCAGGCCGTGACGCTTTCTCCCGCGCAGGTGCAACAGACCGATCCCGGCTCGATCGGCGCCAATGCCAATGCGCTCAAGGCCATGCAAACCATGCCACTCCCCAACAACGTCAGTATCGGGGATGGGTACAACACCCAAGGTTTTACGTTCAACGCTCCCGGGTACAACGTCCAGAACACGTACATTGCGAAGTTCGATTACCACCCGGACGAGAAGAACTCGCTGTTCATCCGCGGCAATCTTCAGAATGATTGGGCGGACAATGGCGGCAGCAATATTCCTCAATTTCCCGGGCTGCCGCCGAACTCCGTGAGCTTGGCAAACAGCAAAGGTCTGGCGGCCGGCTGGACGGATGTGATCACGCCGAATCTGGTAAGCACGCTGCGCTACGGGTTCACGCGGGCCGGAAATGGAACCTCGGGCGTACTGGGTAGCAATTACGAGTGGTTCCGCGGGCTAAGCACCCCATATGGCACCGCCACCTCGCTGGTGCGAATCATCCCGGTTCATCTGATTGGCGAAGATCTCTCCTGGAACCACGGAGCCCACAACTTCCGCTTCGGCGGCTCCTTCCGCAGCATTTCGAACCAGTCGGCCAGCACGGCGAACTCCTTCAGCTCCGCCAGCTCGAATCCTTCCTGGATCAGCGGCTCGGGAAATGACCTGCTCAACGGGATTACCGTTGCGAGCGCATTTAAAACCAACTACGAATACGCCATCGCGGCCGTGCTGGGATTGGAATCGCAAGGCACCGCGGACTATAACTATCTGGTCAACGGTACGGTGCTGCCGTTTGGACAGCCGGCCGTCCGCGATTTCGTCAATCGCGAAACCGAGATGTACGCGCAGGATACCTGGAAGGCCACGCACAGCCTCACGATTACGCTCGGTTTGCGGCTCGGCCTGGAGCCGCCGGTGCATGAAATCAACGGGCAGCAGGCCTCCACCAATGTGCCACTCGCGTCGTGGCTGGGCGAGCGCGCGGCCTTTAACGCGCAAGGCTTGTCTCAGCAGAACGCCGGCCTCATCGATTTCATTCCGTTGAAAGACGGAACGGCCATGTATCCCTTCCACAAGAACTTCGCTCCGCGCCTGGGCCTCGCGTATTCGCCCAAGGCGGAGAGCGGGATCTCGAAATTCCTGTTCGGCGGACCCGGCAAGACCTCCATCCGCGCCGGCGCCGGCATGTACTACGATCTGATCGGCCAGCCGCTGGCCCAGACGTTCAGCTCCACCACCCCCGGGTTGTCGCAGAGCTTTTCCAATCCGGCCAACATCTTGACCTCCGCCCAGCTTCCGCGCTTCACCTCATTCTTCACGGTCCCGTCCCAGCTCGTGCCGCCGCCACCCGCTGGCGGTCTGCCGTTGATCTATCCTTACGCGGCCGGCGCATCGGGATCGTTCGCGATCACCAACAGCATCGACTCGCAACTGGCCGCTCCCTACACCGAGAACTTCGATTTGACCGTCGGCCGGGAACTGCCCAGCGGCTTCTTCGCCCAGGTTGCCTATGTCGCCCGTCTCTCCAAGCACTCCCTCGTAACGCGGGACCTTGCCCTGCCGCCCGCACTGACCGACCCGGCGTCCGGCCAAACCTATTACCAGGCGATGACGCTCTTGATGCAGGACCTGGATTTCAGCGGCTACACCCCCGCTACCATCCCCCAGATTCCTTTCTTCAATAACACCTGGATTATGCACACGATCACCCTTCCGAGCGCTGGCCCCGCTCGGCTGATGCCCCTCGTGTGTGAGTAAGTCAGTTTAGTTTTCGCTGCTTCACCTCCGGCCCCCAGAGTTCTTTTCCGCCAACCCCCGCGTCGAAGTGACTGTCTCCGTTGCGTTTGCAGTCCGTGCATAAATTTCTATGCACGGCAACCGAAAGGCCGGCGGGGAGGTTTTCAGCGCAGGGCCG
>JBKQLG010000282.1:0-4397 GCA_052147235.1 Occallatibacter sp. | reverse complement strand
GAGCGCTTTAAAAAATCTACAAAAGACCTGCTGAATAACGGCGACCTCTTCTCGCTGACGCAGCCTGCAATGATCTGCGACATCCATCGGCGGTTTTTGGAGGCCGGCGCGGACATCCTCACGACCAACACCTTCGGCGCCACCAGCATCACGCAGAGCGAATTCTTTGTGGACGATCCGCGCGAGCAAGGCGGCCGCAAGTATCCGGCGTTCTACCAGAAGATCATCGAAGACGAGTTTCTCAACGGCCTGGCCTGGGAGATCAATGAGCAATCGGCGCGGCAGTGCAGGGAGTGGGCGGATCGCGTCGGCAGCGCCACGGGGCGACAACGCTTCGTGGCGGGGTCGCTAGGCCCCCTGACCGTCTCTCTTTCGAACTCGCCCGATGCAGAGGATGCGGGCTTCCGCGTAGTCACCTTCGACCAGGTGAAGAGCGCGTACATTCAGCAGGCGCGCGCGCTGATGGCCGGCGGCGTGGACCTGCTTCTGCTGGAGACCATCTTCGATTCGTTGAACGCCAAGGCGGCGTTGGTCGCCCTCCGCGAGGTCTTCGATTCTGAAGGCAGGGAACTGCCGGTGATGATCTCGGCGGCGGTGGGACGCGGCGGCGAGACGATGATCTCCGCGCAGACCATCGAGGCCTTCTGGAACGCGGTGGAGCACGTGAAGCCGCTGTCGGTGGGGCTCAACTGCTCGCTCGGTCCCGATCTGATGTATCCGTTTCTGGCCGAACTTGCGGAGAAGTCAAGCGCGGCGATCTCCTGCTACCCGAACGCCGGTTTGCCAAATCCTCTCTCGCCGACCGGCTTCGATCTGGGGCCGGCGGATATGGCCCGTTACCTGGGCGAGTTTGCGCGGGGAGGACTGATCAATATCGCCGGGGGCTGCTGCGGCAACACGCCGGAGCACATCGCGGCGATTGCCCAAGCGCTCAATGGCCAGCCTCCGCGGCGGCTTTGGACGGCGGGCGAGGTGGAAGACTCTCCGGAGACTGAAGCCAGGCCGCTGCGCCTCTCCGGTTCGCAGCCCTTCACGCAGCAGCCCGGCGTCTACATCCTGATCGGCGAGCGGACCAACGTCGCCGGTTCGCCTAAATTCGCCAAGCTGATCAAGGAAGGCAAGTACGAGGAAGCGGTCAGCGTGGCCCGGCAGCAAGTGGAGAATGGCGCTAACCTCATCGACATCTGCATGGACGAGGGCATGATCGATGGCGTTGCGGTGATGACGCGATTTCTACAGTTGCTGGGGAGCGAGCCTGAGGTCGCCAAGGTTCCGTTCATGGTGGACTCGTCGAAGTGGGAGGTGATTGAAGCCGGGCAGAAATGCCTGCAAGGCAAGGGCATCGTGAACTCGATCTCGCTGAAAGAAGGTGAGGAGAAGTTCCGCCAGAACGCCGCCAAGGTGTTGAAGTATGGCGCGGCGGCGGTGGTGATGGCCTTCGACGAACAGGGTCAGGCCGTCACCTACGAGGAGAAGATTCGCATCTGCGAGCGCGCCTACCGAATTTTGCTCGAGGTCGGCTTTCCGCCCGAAGACATTATCTTCGACCCAAACATCCTCACCGTCGCCACCGGCATGGAAGAGCACAACAACTACGCCGTTGACTTCATCAACGCCACGCGCTGGATCAAGGCCAACCTGCCGCACGCCAAGGTGAGCGGCGGCGTCTCCAATATCTCGTTCAGCTTTCGCGGCAACAACAAGGTGCGCGAGGCGATGCACTCCGCGTTTCTCTATCACGCCATTGCGGCGGGAATGGATATGGGCATCGTGAATGCCGGAATGCTGGAGGTCTACGAGGAGATTGAGCCGGAGCTGAAGACGCTGGTCGAGGACGTGCTGCTCAACCGCCGTCCCGATGCCACCGAGCGCCTGGTGGAGTTCGGCGAAACACTGAAGAGCGCGGGCGGCGCGGAAGTCAGCGAAAAAAAAGCCGAGGAATGGCGCAGCGGCACCGTCGAAGAGCGCCTTTCCCATGCACTGGTCAAGGGGATCGACGCGTACATCGAGATTGACGCCGAGGAGGCCCGCGTCAAGCTGGGCCGCCCGCTGTTGGTCATCGAAGGCCCGCTGATGGCCGGCATGAGCGTCGTCGGCGATCTCTTCGGAGCGGGCAAGATGTTCCTGCCCCAGGTGGTCAAGTCGGCGCGCGTAATGAAGAAGGCCGTGGCCCATCTGACACCGTTCATGGAGGCCGAGAAGGCGGCGATGGTGGCCGCCGGCCACACGGTCAAGGCGCAGGGAAAGATCGTGCTCGCCACCGTCAAAGGCGACGTGCACGACATCGGCAAGAACATTGTCGGTGTTGTGCTCGCGTGCAATAACTATGAAGTTATTGACCTTGGAGTTATGGTACCCTGCGAAAAAATTCTCGAACGCGCCCGCGCAGAGAAAGCGGACCTGATCGGCCTCAGCGGCCTCATCACACCCTCGCTCGACGAGATGGTCCATGTGGCCCGCGAGATGGAGCGCCAGGGCTTCAAGCTGCCGCTGCTCATCGGCGGAGCCACCACCAGCCGCGCGCACACCGCCGTGAAGATTGCGCCGCACTACAGCGAGCCGGTGGTCCACGTGCTGGACGCCAGCAGGGCCGTACCCGTGACCACCAGCCTGCTGAGCGAAGACGGCAAAGCAGAATTCATCGCTGCTCATCGCGCCGAATACGAGCGTCTGCGCAAGGCTCACGCCGCGCCGCGCCTGCCGCTCGTCAATTTGGAGACCGCTCGCCAGCGCCGCACGCCCTTCGACTGGCGCGCCCCTGGTTCCAGTATTGCCCTGCCCGTTCCCGAGTTCATCGGCGTGCGCACACTCGACAACTTTCCTCTGGCCACGCTGCGCGAATTCATTGACTGGACGCCCTTCTTTCACACCTGGGAGCTGAAAGGCGTTTATCCGCGCATCTTCGATCACCCGGAGCAGGGAGAGCAGGCCCGCCAGCTCTTCGCCGAAGCCAATGCGCTGCTGGATACGATCATCGAGCAGAAGCTGATTACTGCGCGCGGCGTCTACGGCGTCTTTCCCGCCAACGCGGTGGGCGACGATGTCGAGCTGTACACGGACGAGAGTCGCGCAACGGTTCTGGAGCGCTTCCACTTTCTCCGCCAGCAGATCGACAAAGGCAGCGAACCCTGTAGATCACTCTCAGATTTCATCGCGCCCATAGAGACGGGTCTTGCCGATCACATCGGCGCATTCGCGGTCACCAGCGGCATCGGCCTCAAATATCTGTGCGACCGCTTCCGCGCCGTGCACGACGACTACAACGCGATCATGGCCGAGGCTCTTGCCGACCGCCTGGCGGAGGCCTTCGCCGAGTGCCTGCACAAGCGAGTGCGCGATGAATGGGGTTACGGCCGCGCCGAATCGCTGACCATCGACGAGCTGATCCACGAAAAGTATCGCGGCATCCGCCCCGCCGCCGGCTACCCGGCCTGCCCGGACCACACCGAAAAGGGCACGCTCTGGCGCCTGCTCAATGTCGAAGCCAGCACCGGCATGATGATCACCGAATCTTATGCCATGTGGCCCGGATCGAGCGTCAGCGGCCTCTACTTCGCGCATCCGCAGTCGCGCTACTTCTCGCTCGGCAAGATCGACCGCGATCAAGTCGCCGACTACGCCGCACGCAAGGGAATGAGCGTAGCTGAAGTCGAGCGCTGGCTCGGGCCAAACCTGAACTACGACCCCGTGTAAGAGTGCGCAACAGTTTCTCAGGTGGGTGCCCCAGGTCCCGCTTTTGGAACCTGGGAATCCACGGACCTCAACCGGCGTGTTTTTCTGATCTCTGATCTCTGACCCCTGACTCTTTGCACAATATTTCCCCCGCACGGCGCACAATCATTCTTAGAAGTTATTCTCCAATCGTCCCGGCACCGCCTGTCAGTCAAAAGAAGCCGGCAGAGGTCAAATCATCGCGTAACTCCTTATCCTGGAATATTTTGCAAATAACTTCTTTGTATTCTATATTTTGCAGCGCAACCATACCGGTAAGGGCAGCAATATACTTGCGTCATCAGAGACGCTTCGCTGGCTTCCCTTTAGTTTGTGGAGGTTGCGGATTTTCCTTGCCTTAGCAGATTTGGGAATCGAAGGGATTAAGAGTCAGGGAAAAGGAAGGCGTAAGGAGAGCTAGGATCGTCAAAGACCAGCCGCTCCATAATGACCCTTGCGGCCTCTGATTGGGTGATGCTTTTTCCCTCGTATCTTATGCACACGGTCCCGTTCTCACAGACTCGAAGTGCAAATGTGATGATTGGATCGTCCCTGAAACTTGACCTTGCCCTCAGAACGCGTATCTCTTAACGGGCCGGGTTTTGAGGATCAAATTCATCCTCGTGGTCGTCGTGGCGGTGGGAATGTGGGAATCGCCGCAGCGATTTCCAAGGGCTGTGGGAAGG
>JBKQLG010000281.1:0-6638 GCA_052147235.1 Occallatibacter sp. | reverse complement strand
AGCTGCTGAATTGTGTGGGTGCGCTTGACACCTTCCGCGTTCTTCTCTTCCAGCCCATCTTCGACCAGGTTCTGAGGCCGGACGCGCCCGAAGGCCCCATCACAATTGGTCTCCCCAGGACCCAAACCCACTTTGACCTGAGGCTCTTGATTCCCCATTTCATGCACATGCACAATGCATGGAGTGTAGCGGCCTTCGCGCTGATCGTAGCAACCGTATTGAAGGGATTGTGCGACTACACCGGCACCTACCTGGTGAATTATGCCGGCTTTGGCACCATCATGGATCTGCGCAATGACCTCTACGAAGCCACGCTGCGGCGTTCGTCCAGTTTTTTCCACAAGCACGCCACGGGTACGATCCTTTCCACGCTCATCAACGACGTGGATCGCGTGCAGGTTGCGCTCAGTCCGGTCATCAGCGATTTTCTTCAGCAGTTCTTTACCTTTGTCGTCGGCCTGGCTTTTGTCATTCGTCTGGGCGGCTACCTGAGTTGGGCGCTGTTGCTTTTTGTTCCCGTGGTGGCTACCTCCGCGCGCAAGATTGGAAGCGAGGTCCGCACGCGCACGCGCACCGGGCAGGACAAGCTCGCTGAAATTCAGAACATTTTGCATGAAACGGTGACTGGCAACCGTATTGTGAAGGCCTTCAACACCGAGCTGTGGGAGATTCTTCGCTTCCAGAAGGCGGCCACGCGCCTCTTCCGCGCCAATTTGCGCAGCGTGCGCATTCAGTCCATCAGCTCGCCGTTGATGGACTCCATCGGAGCCATCGCCATTGCGATGATGCTGTGGATCGGGCGCAATGAAATCCTTCACGGGCGCATGACCATGGGGCTCTTCGGCGCCTTCATCATCCTGCTCTTCAAGCTCTACGATCCGGTGCGCAAGTTCGCCTTCTTCTACAACAGCTTCCAGCAGGCGATGGGCGCATCGATTTCGATCTTCGCCTTCTTCGACGCCGAGGACGACGTGAAGGAGCGGCCGCACGCCACTGCATTGCATCCTTTTCGAGAGTCGGTCCGCTTTGAGAATGTGGGTTTTTCTTACTCGACCGGCGAGGGCGAACACCAGATTCTGCACAACGTCGATCTGGAGCTGCGCACCGGCGAGGTGCTGGCGCTGGTTGGCCCCAGCGGCGCGGGCAAGACCACAATCGCCAATCTGATTCCGCGCTTTTTCGATGTGACCAGCGGCCGCATTCTTATTGATGGCCATGACCTGCGCGAGCTGACGCTGGGTTCGCTGCGCCGCCAGGTGGCCCAGGTTACGCAGGAGACTATCCTCTTCAACGACACGGTGCGCAACAACATCGCCTACGGCCAACCGGAGATCCATCTTGACCATGTGGAAGAGGCCGCGCGCAACGCGCTGGCCCACGACTTCATTCTTCAAATGCCGCAGGGCTACGATACGGTGATCGGCGAGAAGGGCTTCCGGCTCAGCGGCGGCGAGCGGCAGCGCCTGGCCATCGCCCGGGCTATCTTGAAAAATGCGCCGGTGCTGATTTTGGACGAGGCGACCTCGTCGCTGGACGCGGAGAGTGAATCGCTGGTGCAGGCCGCGCTGGCCAACCTGATGCAGGGCCGCACCGCGCTGGTCATCGCTCATCGCCTGAGCACGATTCGCCGCGCCAACCGCATCGCCGTGCTCGAAGAAGGGCGCATCACCGCCATCGGCTCACACGACGAGCTGCTGACTGCGTCGCCTACTTATCAACGGCTCTACCAACTGCAGTTCATGGACATGCCGGAAGAGCAGGGATCAGGGAACCGGGACTAAGGGACTCGGGACTAGAAGACTTGCAGGGGAAGATAACAATGCCGATTTATTCGATGACCGGGTTTGCACGCGCTCAGGTCCGCGTAAGCGATCAACTCAGCTACACGCTCAGCGTCAAGAGCGTCAATCACCGCTTTCTTGACGTGCAGTTGCGCCTGCCTTCGAGCCTGGACTCGCTGGAGATGGAGCTGCGCAAGGCGATCAAGGACAGCCTGATCCGCGGCCACGTCGATCTGACGCTCTCCATCGATCGCGGCAGCCAGCAAACCGCCGGCTACAACCGCGAACTGGTGAACGGTTATCTGGCCGCCTTCGCCGCCGCGCGCGAGGAGCATGGGCTGGGCGGCCAGCCGGACCTGAACACTATTCTGCGCCTGCCCGGAGCGCTGCAAAGCGACAACCGCTCCAACGGCGACGAAGACCTGGCCGCGCTGGTGGAGAGTGTGCGGAAGGAGATCGGGCCGCTGTTGGATGAGTTGAAGACGATGCGGGCGCGCGAGGGCGAGGCGCTGGAAGCTATTCTGCACGGTACGCTGGACCGACTGGCCGAGGTTACCGAGGGCGTCGCGGCGATGCGTCCCGAAGTTGAACAGCGCTATCAGGATCGGCTCACCGAGCGGCTGCTGGCGGCTACCGGCCCAGAGTTCAACCGCCAGCGGCTGCTCGAAGAGGTTGCCGTGATGGTGGAGCGCAGCGACATTGCCGAGGAGCTGGAGCGCATGGCGACGCACATCGGCCACTTCCGCGAGCTGCTCGCCGGCGGCGGTGAGGTGGGCAAGAAGCTCGATTTCCTGCTTCAGGAGATGAATCGCGAGGCCAACACGCTGCTCTCCAAGACCGGCGGCGCGGGAGGGAAGGGAACACGCATTACCGAATTGGGGCTGGCCATGAAGTCGGAGATTGAAAAGGCGCGGGAGCAGATACAGAACGTGGAATAGTTCACAGTTCTTAGTTCACAGTTCTCAGACTTTAGTTGCCAGTAGCCAGTTTTTTCTTTGGAATAATGAGCGTATAGAACAGGTGAACATGAAGGTTGTTTGACTTTTTTTTAAGATTGCCGATAATCCATCTGAGAGTTGGGAAGTGAGAACTGACAACTGAGAACTGAGAACTAAGAACTGAGAACTAAGAACTGAGAACTGAGAACTAAGAACTGAGAACTGAAAATGGCAGGCATTCTCTTCATTATTTCGGCGCCCTCGGGCTCGGGCAAGAGCACGCTGGTCAGCGAGGTGCGCAAGCAGTTGACCGGCATCGATTTTTCCGTCTCCTGGACGACGCGCCCGCCGCGCGGCTCGGAGCAGGATGGGCGCGAATACCACTTCACCACCCGCGAGGAGTTCGAGCGGATGGTCGCCGCCGGTGAGTTCCTGGAGCACGCCGAGGTCTTCGGCAACTTCTATGGCACGGCTCGTGCCTCGCTGGAACAAGCCCGGCGCGGGGGCCACGACCTTGTGTTGGACATCGACGTACAGGGCGCCTCGCAGGTGCGCGCCAAAATGCCCGAGGCGGTCAGCATCTTCGTTCTGCCGCCCAACCCCAAGGTTCTGCGCACCCGCTTGCGCAATCGCAGCCGCGCCGAGGGTGTCGTGGACGAGGCGGAGGTCTATCGCCGCTTGAGCGAGGCCCGCCAGGAGATTGAGAATTATCGCGAATACGGCTATATTCTAGTCAACGACATTCTGGACCGGGCGGTGGCGCAACTGGAGGCGATTGTGCTGGCCGAACGCTTCTATCGCAATGGCGAGCCGATCGCTTATCGTCCGAGCCGGGTGTTTGAGGTGGCTGCCGCCTGTCTGCAAGCCAACTCGCTGGAGAGGCTGAAGCCCGTGATCGAGGCCTTCGGGATTGGGCAACCGCACGACCAGCAGCAGTTTAACTTTGGAGAGGACTCCGATGACGATTGAAACCGGCTTCGACTCGAACTATCGTAAGGTGATGGTGGCTGCCCGCCGCGCCCGCCAGTTGCAGAGCGGCTCCCGCGCCCTTATCCCCACGCAATCCACCAAGCCCTGCCGCATTGCCCAGGAAGAGATTTCCGCCGGCAAGATCGCCTACGAGAAAACCGAAGCCCCGGTCGTTAAGCCGCTGATCGAAGGCCCGGCCGTTCCGATCCTGCTAAGTTAATTTGGTCTCGTC
This sequence comes from Occallatibacter sp., assembly GCA_052147235.1. Classification (GTDB taxonomy): domain Bacteria; phylum Acidobacteriota; class Terriglobia; order Terriglobales; family Acidobacteriaceae; genus Telmatobacter. The sequence continues at coordinate 2,718 of JBKQLG010000281.1, read as the reverse complement.
CGTTACCCAGGTTTCAATGCTTTGTGCGCCAACTTTCCGCCTTTTTGTGGGTGAATGGGAAACCATGCGCAAACTACGCTCCCATCATTCCACGTGTCCTTACCCAATCGAAACCGCTACAATCGAGTCATGAGAATCACGGTCGGAGTCTCCGGCGGAATTGCCGCGTACAAGGCGGCCGAGTTGGTGCGCGCGCTGCAACGGCAGGCCATCGAAGTTCACGTCGTCATGACCGAGGCAGCCGGCAAGTTCGTGCAGCCGCTCACTTTTGCCGCCCTCACCGGCCACAAAGTTATCACCAGCATGTGGGACGACGCCGGAACCGCAAGTAGTACATACGATTCCTCTATCGAGCATATTGGCGAGGCGCAGTGGGCCGACGCGTTGGTCGTTGCCCCGGCCACGGCCAACATCCTGGCCAAATTTGCCCACGGCATCGCCGATGATTTCCTGACCACCTTATACCTGGCCACCACCGCGCCGGTCTTTGTGGCGCCCGCGATGAACGTGAATATGTGGGAGCATCCGGCTACACAAGCAAATCTGGAGACTCTTCGCCAGCGCGGCGTGCGTGTCATCGAGCCGGGCACGGGCGAGCTGGCCTGCGGCACCGTGGGTGCTGGAAGGATGGCCGAGCCAGCGGCGATTGCCGAAGCCGTACTCTGCGCTCTGGGCCGCTGTCACGATCTGGCCGGCGAAGTCGTGCTGGTCACTGCCGGCGGCACCCGCGAGGCCCTCGACCCCGTACGCTTCATCGGCAACCGTTCCAGCGGCAAGATGGGCTATGCGCTCGCCGATGCCGCCCAGAGCCGAGGCGCCAAAGTCATCCTCATCAGCGGTCCTTCCGGGCTTCTTCCTCCCGCGCATTGTGAGTTGATCCGAATCACCACAGCCGCCGAGATGCGCGAGGCGGTGCTCGACCGTATGACCGAGGCCACGCTGGTCATCAAAGCTGCCGCCGTTGCCGACTACCGTCCCGTCACCGTCTTCGATCAAAAGCTCAAACGCAGTGGACCGCTCATGCTGGAACTCGCGCCGACCGAAGATATTCTGGCCGAAGTCGTTCGCCGCCGCCGTCCGGGCCAGCTCATCGTTGGCTTTGCAGCCGAGACTGAAAACCGCATGGAAAACGGCCGCGCCAAGCTGCTCGCCAAGGGCGCCGACGCCATCGTCGTCAACGACGTGAGCGGCGAGGGCTCGGGCTTCGACGTGGACTCCAACGAGGCCACCTTCCTTACCCTTTCGACCGCCATCGAACTGCCGCGGATGCCTAAGCGCTCGCTCGCTGATCGCATCCTCGACGAGATCATGACCCTCCGCCGCCCCGGCTCGATGCTGCTGGAGTTCGACGAAGGCCGGAACCAGGACGAGAAGCATCGGCAAAACGTAAAGTCGAGTCAGGACCGCGAGCACAGCGAGACCCTGCCGCTTGCTGCTGCCCGCCGGCAACTGATTGTGGAGTAAGGTCCTTTGGCGCATTCGCTCGATCCCGCAACCCGCGAAGCCTTGCTGACCCGCGTTCGCTTCTACCGAGATTTAGGCCTCACAGAGTTCTATCGCCGCCCCGTGGACCCGGCGCTTGCCGCGCAGTTAGCCGCCAAATCGGAATCCCAACCCATCTCCGCCCTTCAAACCTGTCCCATGGAGGATCACCCCATTCCACCCCGCAAGCCCTTTCCCGCCGCCCCAGAAATCGCCACTGCCGTTCCCGCATCCGATCGCGCAGCCGCGTTGCAACTCATTCGTGACGAGATCGGCGAGTGCACCCGCTGCCCGCTCCACAAAGGCCGCAACAAGCTGGTCTTCGGCGATGGCTCGCCAGCCGCGCGCCTGATGTTTGTCGGCGAAGGACCGGGCGCCGACGAGGACGCGCAGGGCTTGCCCTTCGTCGGCAAGGCCGGGCAACTGTTGAACAATATGATCGCGGCCATGGGACTCCGGCGTGAAGAGGTCTACATCGCCAACGTGGTCAAGTGCCGCCCGCCCGGCAACCGCGTGCCCGAGCAGGATGAGGGTGCGACCTGCACGCCATTTCTCTTCCGCCAGATTGACGTCATTCGCCCGCAAGTGCTGGTAGCTCTCGGTGCCACCGCTGCAACTTGGCTCTTAGGCAGCCGCCAGCCGCTTGCTGGCCTGCGCGGACGCGTTCATTTGGTCCGTGGCGCGCAACTTATCGTGACCTACCATCCTGCCTACCTGCTCCGCGACCCACGCCAGAAAAAAGAAGCCTGGGCCGACCTGCAAATCGCAATGCAGGAACTGGGGCTTAAACTGCCCGCTAAGGTTTAGCTGTCACATCATTGATCATGTACGATCAGGCAGGACGAGATGTGGAAAAGGCTTCATATCGGCGAAGTGAAATGTCATGGTAACTGCACACGGCTTTGTCTATCCCGACGCCTGAGGTAAAGGTCCAAGTCTTCCAGTAATTCCGTCTCGAATTGCCTTCAACAGCAAGCAGAAAGCTTTCAGCCGGTTCTTTGAGAGGGCCGTATACAAGATATAGTGATAAGGAATTCTTGAAAAAGCGTACGCTCTCCATTGCCATCCCATAGTCCTGAGGCGCGAAAGGTATACTTCGTTGCGTAACTTATAGTAGTATCTGTCATTCGAATATAAATAAAGGTGCTTGCCAAATATTTTAACTGACGAATCCCCAAAACTGTGCATCATAAGAGCGTCCGGAACACAGTAGCTATAATATCCGGCGCTTAGCGC
>JBKQLG010000280.1:0-17256 GCA_052147235.1 Occallatibacter sp. | reverse complement strand
CGCATCTACCACTCGAAGATCACCGGCCAGTGGCGGCGTTGCTTCGTCTACACGCCGCCGGAGTATGACAGCAACACGAGCGCGCGCTATCCGGTGCTCTATCTGCAGCACGGCATGGGCGAGGATGAGACCGGATGGATCTTCCAGGGTCACGCCAACCTGATTCTGGATAATCTGATCGCGGAGAAGAAGGCCGTGCCCATGATGATCGTGATGGATAACGGCTACGCATCCGTGCCCGCCGGACCTTTCGGGCCGCCCGCTTCGGGGCGCTCCGGAGATATTGGCGCCTTCGATGATGTGATGCTCAAAGAGGTCATCCCCATGATCGATTCGACCTTCCGGACGATTCCTGATCGCGATCACAGGGCCATGGCCGGCCTTTCGATGGGAGCCAATCAGGCATTGCACCTGGCGACGGGCCATCTGGAGACCTTTGCCTACATGGCCGGATTCAGCGGCACTATGAACGGCTTGAGCGGCGACGCGCTTGATCCAGCGACGGCCTTCAATGGGAGATTCAAGGATGGAGCGGCCTTCAATGAAAAGGTGAAGCTGCTTTGGCTGGGCATGGGCACCGAGGAACCCGATTTCTTCCATCACTCCATCGGCGCATTTCGCACAATGCTGGACAAGGCGGGAATAAAGTACGTCTACTTCTCTTCGCCCGGCACGGCTCACGAATGGCTCACGTGGCGGCGCGACCTGAACGACTTCGCGCCCAGGCTCTTTCAGTAGCGGTTTCTTTCGCCGGTAGCCGCGCCGGGAAGATGGAATCAATCAGCTTTCTCCTTGAAGATCCGCGCGGTCTTCAATCGGATCGCGCGGGTGCATCTGATAGGTACTGGTGAAGTGAAAATGCCCTAATCGCGGCTCGTCGCGGCGCCTGCGAGCTGGCGTGCTTTGATGTCTCTCATGGGAGGCTGACCGAAGAATCGGCTGTACTCGCGATTGAACTGGCTGGCGCTTTCATAGCCGACCTCGAAGGCGGCGCTGGCGGCATCGATCCCCTCCGTCATCATGCGCACGCGCGCCGCGTGCAGGCGCAGGCGCTTCTGGTACTGCAACGGGCTCATCGCGGTTAGCGAGCGGAAGTGATGATGGAAGGTGGAGACGCCCATCTGCGCCACCGAGGCCAGTTCTTCCACACGCAGAGGCTTTTCGTAATTCCCCTTGAGCCAGGCGACGGCCTTCGCGGTCCGGTTGCTCCGCTCGCCCAGCGTGGCGATGGCGCGCAGATGCCTGCCCAGTGGCCCGCGCAGCACCCGGTAAATGATCTCCCGCTGCATCAGGCCGCCGAGGAAGGGAATGTCCTGGGGCGCGTCCAGAAGATCCAGCAGGCGGCAACAGGCGCTGAGCAAATCGGCCGGGGTCTTGCCGACCGCCAGGCCGCGCACACCGAATGAGACCTCGGGAACGAGGAACTCATCCTGGCTGAGAATCTCGCGCACCACCGGCATCTCCAGCTTGAGGACCAGGGCCAGATATGGTTCGCTCGTGGTGGCCCCGGTAATCTGGCTTTCGACCGGCAGATCGACTGAGGTCAGCAGAAAGTTGGAGCCGTCGCAGAAGTGGGTTGTGTTGCCTACCTTGAGGCGCTTTTCTCCCTGCGCAAAGACCACCAGCTCCGGCTAATAGGTGGTGCAAAAAAACTCTGAAGGCGCGGTCCGGCGAGAGAGCCGCAGGCCTGGAAGGTCGGTCTCCACTGGACCCTCCGTTGGTACGTTCGCGGCGATCTTGCGCGCCAGCTCGGCTCGCATCTGCTCGACCTCCGCCCGTGATTCCGCGCCTATAACCAAATCTTTCGTCATCTGGATCTCCAATTGCCCCAACACTTCCAGCCTACCGCCGATCATGCTCCTGATGCACAGAATAATCTCCATTCGACAGAATTAGGCAATCAATGGGAAGGATCGGGATACCTGGCGAAGCGAAATTCGATGTACTCTCTGAATGTGCAAGGGAAGTTCAGCATTCCGATCCAAGGAAAGCGGCTGCCAGATGGGGTTCTGGTCCTCTCCGGCGTTGAGGCGCAGCCGAAGGCATGAATTCTTCTTGCATCCGGGTAGCGCGAACGTTCCGGCGCGTTACCTAAAGTTTTTTCACAAATCAAGCAGACAGGGAGAGAGAGCAATGAAAACCTTGATGTTAGGTCTGTTTCTATCAACACTGATTGCGCCATCGTCCTACGCACAGCAGCCACCACAGCCACCAACAGAAACAATTAAGACCGCCGTGAGTCTTACACCTGAACAACAAGAAGTCATCAACCTCTCCAACACGAAATGGGATTGGATGGCAGACAAGAAGGTCGATTCCCTGGAGACACTCTTTGATGATAAAGCCATGTTCACTCACATGGGAGGGACCTGGGGAAAAACCCAAGAGCTAGCCACCATTAAGAGCGGTGGCATCTGGTACAAAAAAGCCGTAGTTTACGCAGTTGACGCTCGCATATTTGGCAACACAGCCATCCTGCTGGAGGACATTGATTTGCAAGCAGCAGTCGGTGAGCACGAAGTCACCAATCCTTTCATGGTGACTGAGGTTTATATCAAGGAAAACGGCAAGTGGAAGCTGGCCCAACTCACGTTCTCGCATCTGCTCAGGCCGGTCAAAATGAACAGCAACAAAAATTAGCCGCAATCATCGAGAGAGAATCTGCGAGTCCGGAACGACGCATATGGCGCACATCGCCGATAAAATCGGTGAGGATGCTATTCGGCTTGCGCTTTTTCAACTGAAATTGCGAACTATTCTCAGTTCGCGCGTAAGGAGAAAGAATGCAGAAACGCAAACTTGGAAATCTTGAAGTATCGGCCCTCGGCCTGGGCTGCATGGGCATGAGCTCGGCTTATGGCCCGGCTGCCGACAAGGGCGAGATGATCAAGCTGATCCGCAAAGCCTTTGACCTTGGAGTTACCCATTTCGATACGGCCGAAGCCTATGGGCCGTTCGTGAATGAAGAACTGGTGGGCGAGGCGCTCCTGCCGATCCGCGACAAGGTGACGATTGCTACCAAGTTCGGCTTCGACATCGATCTTGCGACGGGCGCGCGCACGGGTGGAACCAACAGCAAACCCGCGCACATCAAGAGAGTGGCGAATGCCAGCCTGAAGCGTTTGCGGACCGACACCATCGATCTCTTCTATCAGCATCGCGTCGATCCCGGCGTGCCGATTGAGGACATGGCCGGTGCGGTCAAGGAGTTGATTGCCGAGGGCAAGGTAAAACACTTCGGAATGTCGGAGGCCGGAGTGCTAACGATTCGCCGGGCGCACGCAGTACAGCCGGTCACCGCGGTGCAGAGCGAGTATTCGCTGTTTTGGCGTGGTCCGGAGGCCGAACTTCTGCCGACACTGGAGGAGCTTGGCATCGGCTTTGTACCGTTTAGCCCGCTGGGCGCGGGATTCCTGACCGGCAAAATCGACGAGAACACCAAGTTCGATCCCACGGACTTCCGCAATATAGTGCCTCGTTTTTCGCCTGAGGCGCGCAAGGCCAATATGGTTCTTGTTGACTTAGTCAAAGCCGTTGCGGAAGGCAAAGGAGCCACGCCGGCACAAGTCGCACTCGCCTGGCTGCTGGCGCAGAAGCCGTGGATCGTGCCGATCCCCGGAACCACCAAACTGCATCGGCTCGAGGAAAACCTCGGCGCAATAAATGTGGAACTAACCGAGGGCGACCTCAAGCAGATCGACGAAACTGCCTCCAGCCTCAAGCTCGAAGGAGCGCGCCTGCCGGAAGCCATGTTGAAGATGACCGGACGCTGAGCGCTTCGTTGGCCGAACGCCATGAATGTGGCAACATTGCGAAGGAAGTTTTCGAAATGAAACGAACAACCAAGAATGAATCGAAGGAGACTCATCATGCAAAAGCGCAAATTGGGAAAGAGCAATCTGGAAGTATCGGCAATCGGACTGGGCTGCATGGGAATGACCTTTTCTTACGCGCCCTTCCCGGAGAAGAAGGATTCCATCGCGCTGATTCGCGCGGCGGTCGAGCACGGCGTGACCTTCTTCGACACGGCCGAGGTCTACGGCCCATTCAATAATGAAGAACTGGTCGGCGAGGCGCTGGAACCCGTTCGCGATCAGGTAGTCATCGCCACCAAATTTGGAATGGATATCAACCCCGACGGAAGCCGCGGCCCAAAGGATTTGGACAGTAGCCCCGCGCGCATCCGCCTGGTAGCCGAGGCCTCGCTGAAACGCCTGCGCATCGACGCCATTGACCTTTTTTATCAACACCGCGTCGATCCGAAGGTGCCTATCGAAGAGGTGGCCGGAGCTGTCAAGGAACTCATCCAGCAGGGCAAGGTCAAGCACTTCGGGATGTCGGAGGCCGGGGCGAAAACAATCCGCCGCGCCCATGCCGTGCAACCCGTCACCGCCCTGCAAAGCGAGTACTCGCTCTGGTATCGCGCCCCAGAGGCCGAGATTATTCCCACGCTCGAAGAGCTCGGCATCGGCTTTGTGCCCTTCAGTCCGCTGGGCAAAGGCTTCCTGACCGGCAAGATGGACGAGAAGACCCAGTTTGCCTCGACCGACATTCGCAGCAAGATTCCACGCTTCACACCGGAGGCTCGGATTGCGAACCAGAAGCTGGTTGATCTGCTGGGCAAGATCGGAGCGGAGAAGAAGGCCACACCGGCGCAGATCGCGCTGGCCTGGCTGCTGGCGCAGAAGCCGTGGATCGTGCCGATTCCGGGGACGACCAAACTGCACCGGTTGGAGGAAAACATCGGAGCCGCCGCAGTCGAGCTTTCCGTCGAAGACCTGCGCCAGATCGAAACAGCACTCGCGCAGATCCACGTGGAAGGCGCGCGCTACCCGGAGGCGCTGGAGAAGACGACCGGGCGCTGAGCAACTTCGACGTTTTCGGAGTCATCTCTTCTTAGGATGATTCCCTGCCGTCCTCCCGGAGGGAGAGAACGATAATAGCCCAGGGTGAAACCCTGGGAAAGCGATCATTTCAGGGATTTCCGCCCCCGCGGGGCGGAGTGAGTTACAAATCTGAAGACTCAATTCTGAGTAGAAGGAATTCAGCAATGGAGATCAAGCGAAACGGCTCTCAGCCTTCCTTCAAGGGACCGGCAGATTACTTCACAGGCACGGTGCGAGTGGAACCGCTCTTTGATTCACCCGATCCTGCCCGCGTCGCCGGCGCCAGCGTCACCTTCGAGCCCGGCGCCCGCACGGCCTGGCATACGCACCCGCTCGGACAAACTCTTGTCGTCACCTCCGGCTGCGGCCGCGCGCAGCGCTGGGGCGGTCCCATCGAGGAGATTCGGCCCGGCGACGTGATCTGGTTTGCGCCAGGAGAGAAGCATTGGCACGGGGCGGCGCCAGCGACGGCGATGACCCATCTTGCCATTCAGGAAAAGCTCGATGGCAAAGCCGTCGATTGGATGGAGCAGGTGAGCAACGAGCAATATGGTGAGAACTAAATCCCTTCGCCCATCGAGACGTACTGCCGCAACCGGTCCAGCTTGTCGCGGTAGGCCTCGCGTTCCGCGGCCTCGGCGGTAAACTGCTCTGCCGGGCGAGGCTGGCCGCCCAGGCGTTCTTCCAGTTCTTCCACACGGGCCGCGAGCGCAATCAGCGAATCCGAGAGTGGATCCTTGATGTCGTGCGGATCGGTAATCAGCACCCGCTGCCCGTTGCGGTAGACGATGTGCGCCGGAACGCCCACCACCGTCGAATCGGGCGGCACGTCGGAGAGCACAACCGACCCTGCGCCCACGCGCGAATTTTCGCCGATGGTGATGTTGCCCAGCAGGTTGGCGTTGTTGCCCACAAAAACCCCGTCGCAGAGCGTCGGATGGCGCTTGCCGTGACCCTTGCCGGTGCCGCCCAGCGTCACTCCCTGGTACATGGTCACGTCGTCGCCCACGATGGAGGTCTCGCCGATTACTACGCCAGTCGCGTGGTCGATAAAGAGACGCCGGCCCAGCAGCGCGCCGGGATGAATATCGACGCCGGTGAAGAAGCGGCCCACCTGCGAGAGCAGTCTTGCCGGCAGCCGCAGCCGCCAGCCCCACAGCCGGTGCGAGACGCGGTGAATCCACACCGCCCACAGCCCCGGATAGCAGAGAAAGACCTCCATCCGCGAGCGCGCAGCCGGATCGCGCTCCAGCACGGAGTCGATGTCTTCGCGGATACGGGCAAAGAGGGCCATGGCAATCAAATCCGGACAGCATTATCTCAAAATCAAACGCGTGATTCGAAGGGTGCGAGTTTCGCTGGCGGCTGAAAAACCCAATAACAGGTCCATTTTGTAGCAGACTGTTTTGAACAACCTGCTTTGTATCAGGGCACGGCTTCAGACGTGCCGAAAATGCCGCAAAACAACGCGGGCTTCAGCCCCTGAGGGAATGTTGGTTATTCAAAGCATATCCCCTCAGGGTAGGATGCGTGCCCCAGCTCTCGCATTTGAGACCTGGGAACCATAAACCTAACTCCGCCATGCTTTATACGGCAATCGCCTCCACCGGCAGAGCCAGCGCCTGCTGGCGCAGAGACTCGAAGAGAATGCTCGACAGATAGCGCTCGCCGAAGTCCGGCAGCACCACTACGATCAGCTTGCCCGCATTCTCCGGCCGTGCGGCCACCTTCAGCGCCGCGGCCACCGCGGCTCCCGAGCTGATGCCCACAAACAGGCCCTCTTCGAGCGGCAGACGGCGAGCCAGCGCAATCGACTCCTCGTTGGTCACCTGGATCACTTCGTCCACAAGTCCGGTCTCCAGCACCCCGGGAACAAAGCCCGCCCCGAGACCCTGAATCTTGTGCGGCCCCGGCTTGCCGCCGCTCAGCACCGGGCTGTCGGTCGGCTCCACTGCGATGGCCTTGAACTCCGGCTTGCGCTCCTTGATGTATTTGGCCACGCCGGTAATGGTACCGCCTGTTCCCACGCCGGAGATAAGGATGTCCACTTTGCCTTCTGTGTCGTCCCAGATCTCCGGGCCGGTCGTCCAGAAGTGGATCGCCGGGTTGGCCGGGTTGTCGAACTGTTGCAGGATGTATCCGTTCGGCGTCTTGGCCAGAATTTCGTTGGCCTTGGCAATAGCGCCCTTCATGCCGTTCGGCCCCGGCGTCAGCACGATCTCCGCGCCAAAAGCCAGCAGCAGCACGCGCCGCTCCAGGCTCATCGTCTCAGGAATGGTGAGAATCAGCCGGTAGCCCTTGACTGCGGCCACAAAGGCCAGTGCAATGCCGGTATTGCCGCTGGTCGGCTCAATCAATACGGTTTTGCCGGGGGTGATCTTGCCCCTCCGCTCGGCATCGTCAATCATCGCAAAGCCGATGCGGTCCTTGACACTTGAAACAGGGTTCTGGCTCTCCAGCTTGGCTACCACGGTTGCGGGCAGCCCGGCCGCGATCTTGTTCAGCCGCACCAGTGGGGTTTTTCCAATGAGTTCCGTGACATTCGCAGCAATGCGCGCCATGATGATCTCCTTTATTTCCGGGATGCAATCCCAGACGGTTCTGATTCAATTTGTGGGGGGTGAAGAGTCAAACTGTCAGGCAGGGAAAATTGTGCGCGAACAAAGCGCACACCTGCATCGTGTCTGGCACCAGGGCGGTGTTAGCGACATCGACGCATAAAAATAGCATAATACCAGGATGCCGTTCATGGCAAGAGGAACTATATAAATCCGAATCAGGTGAGCGTTTCTTACCTCTCCAGCAGTATCATCAGCTCTTCCCACTCATCGGTGAAGGCTGCTAACTGAGCCCGCAACTCCTCGGCCAACGCAATCAGCCGCTCGGTCTCGGCGGCAGAGACATAAACTCCCAACTGCTCCTCTGTGTGCGCAATCGCGGCCTCGATGCGCGGAACTTCCTCTTCCAGAAACGCGCATCGCTCCTCCATCTGCTTCTGCTTGATGGGATTCAGCCGGCGTGGGCGCTCCCTCGCAATGTCAGCCTCCGCCCCATTGCCATTTTTCGCGGCAGGCTCCGAAGGCCTTTCCTTAGCGACACTCTCCACCACAGGGCTGCTGTCTGCAGAACCAAGACCAAGACTTTTCCAGCGCAGATAGTCTTCGTAGTTGCCCTCGTGGCTGGTCACGTTGCCGCCTTCAACCTCCAGGACGCGCGTAGCCAGCCGGTCGATGAAATAGCGGTCATGGGAAACAAAGATCACCGTGCCGCTGAAGGCCGCCAACGCTTCGAGAAGCACATCCTTGGCGCGCATATCGAGGTGGTTGGTCGGCTCGTCGAGCAGCAGGAAATTCGACGGCGAAACCAGAATCCGCGCCAGCGCGTAACGGTTGCGCTCGCCGCCACTGAGTACGCCCAGCGGCTTGAAGACATCGTCGCCGCTGAAGAGAAAGCAGCCCAGCAGCGAGCGCAGCGTGCTCTCCGGCACCTTCACCGCGGCGCGGCTGAGGTCGTCCAGCATCCGCGCCTCGCCGTCCAGCACCTTGTACTGGTCCTGCGCAAAGTATTCGCTCACCACGTTGTGCCCCAGCTTGATCTGGCCCGCGGTCGGCGGCTCATCGCCGGTCAGCAGGCGAATCAGCGTGGACTTGCCCGCGCCATTCACGCCCACCAGCGCCACCCGGTCGCCGCGATCGATGCGGAAACCCACTCGATCAAGCACTAACTTCGAGCCATAACTCTTCGATAACTCCTCCGCCTCCGCCACCATGCGCCCCGAAGGCGGCGGCTGAGGAAACTTGAAGTGAATCGTCGATTCCTCTTCGGGAATCTCGATGCGCTCAATCTTTTCCAGCTCCTTGATGCGGCTTTGTACTTGCTTGGCCTTGGTGGCCTGCGCGCGGAAGCGATTGATAAAGGCCTCCAGATGCTCGATCTGCTGACGCTGATTGTTATAGGCTGCCTGCAACTGCGTCCGCCGCTCGTCTTTCTGGCTCAGGTATTTTGTGTAATTTCCCTGGTAGATATTCAGCCGTTTATTCCATATCTCCACGGTTCTGTCGATGGTTACATCGAGAAAATAACGGTCGTGGGAGATCAGAATATAGCCGAAGGGATAACTCTTCAGATAATCTTCGAGCCAGTTGCGCGTCTCCAAATCTAAATGGTTGGTAGGCTCGTCCAGCAGCAGCAAGTTCGGCTTGGCCAGCAGCAGCTTGGCCAGCGCTATGCGCATCTGCCAACCGCCTGAGAACTCATCCGTCTGCCGCGTCCAGTCTTCCTTGCCAAAGCCCAGGCCGGTCAGCACGCCGCCCACCTGCGCATCCAGCGCGTAGCCGTCCAGCGCGTGAAAGCGCTCCTGCAGCATCGAGTAGCGCTCCGCCACGGCCTCGTACTCCACGCCTTCGTGATCGAGTACAGCCAGTTGCCCGCCCAGCCGCTCCACCTCGCGAGCCATATCTCTCAGTTCATCGAAGACCGTCAGGCACTCCTCGAATACGCTGCGCCCCGCCAGCGCCAGCCCCTCCTGTGGCAGGTAGCCGATGCTCATCCCGCGCGTCTGCTGCAACTGGCCGTAGTCCAACGTCTCCAGGCCGGCCAGCACCTTCATAATTGTGGATTTGCCGGTGCCGTTGGCTCCCACCAGCGCAGTTTTTTCCTTGCTTCGGATCAGCCAGTTGGCCTCCAGAAACAAGACTCGCGGTCCATACCGCTTGCCGGCATTTTGCAGGGAGAGCATCAGTACTATCTTCGCAGAACGATGCGCGGCAACAACCCATCATAAAAAAAGCGGGGACCGCAAGCGATCCCCGCCGCAATGGGAGTGGATTTCACTCCCCAAAAGTTCTATTTGCCATCCAGCTTGACCGGCGCGCTGAGCGGCAGGTCGCGCGAAGAGCCGCCGGCCCAGACCGTATATTCGCCGGGAACCACCTCCCAGGCGCTCTTGTCCTGGTTGTAGATGGAGAGGAGGAGCGGCTCAACCTTGACGGTGACGCTCTTCTCCTCGCCGGCTGCCAGCGCGACCTTGCTCCATCCCACCAGGCGGCGCGGCGGCTCCTGTGCGGCTGCGGGCAGGGTGAGATAGACCTGCGCAATCTCCTCGCCGGCGCGCTTCCCGGTGTTCCTGACCTTGAAGCTCACCTCCAGCCCCTTGCCGGCTTGCACCTGCAGGCCGGAATAGGCATACGTCGTGTAGGAGAGTCCGTAACCGAAGGGGAATAGAGGCGTCTTGTTCTCGGCGTCATACCACTTGTAGCCCACCTTCAGGCCCTCGTCGTACACGGCATCGAAGAACGGGCCGTTCACCATCAACATGGCAACAAAGCCGGGGAATCCGGGCAGCTTGGGCATGGGATGCGTTGCATCCGGCTTGGGCGGATCGTTGTGTACCGGGTGGGGAAGATCCGCCACGCTCTTGGGGAAGGTCAGCGCCAGCTTGCCCGACGGATTCACATCGCCGAAGAGAATATTCGCAATCGCTTCAGAGCCGCGAATTCCCGGATACCACGCCTCCACGACCGCGCTCACCTTGTCGATCCACGGCATCAGCACGGCGCCGCCGGTCTCCAGAACCACAATCGTATGCGGGTTGGCTGCTGCAACCGCTTCAATCAGCGCATCCTGATTGCCGGGCAGCGACAGATTTTTCAGGTCAATCCCTTCGGACTCGTGCTGCACCACGAAGACAATCGCCGCCTGCGAATTCCTGGCCAGCGCAGCGGCCGCGGCCGGGTCTGTCCCAGGATCGAACTTCACCTGCGCGCCCCGAGCCTTGTCTTCGATGCCTTTGAGCGGAACCGAGCGTTGATACACCTCGGTCAGCCAGATCGCTGCAAGCGGATTCATCAATAGTTCGGGCGGAGGAGGAACTGGATTTCCACCCGCCGGAGAGACCTGCGAAGAACCTCCTCCGGACATCACGCCTACGTCCGCATGACCTCCGATCACGGCAATTGACTTGATTGCAGCCGCGTGCAACGGCAGTTGCCCGTGTTCGTTCTTCAGCAGAACCGCCCCGCGCTCCTCGGTCTTCTGCGCCACTTCAAATCCACGCATCACATCCGGCGATTCAGGTTGCGGCGGATCGTCCACGATTCCCGCATCCAACTCCGTCCGCAGAACCCGGTGCACCATGTCGTTCAGCCTCTCCATCGGCACATCGCCGCTCTCCACGGCCTTCTTCAGCGGTTCGCCGAATGAGTCGTTGCCAGGCATCTCCACGTCCAGGCCCGCCATCGCCGCCTTCACCGTGCTCTCTGTCGCGCCCCAGTCCGATAGCACAAACCCCTTGAATCCCAGCTCTTTCTTCAGCACATCGGTCAACGTGTAAGGATTTTCGCAGGCGTAAGTGCCGTTGATTCGGTTATACGAGCACATCACCGCGCCGGCGCCGGACTCCCTCAGCGCGATCTGAAACGCCAGCAGATCGCTCTCCCTCAGGGCGCGCTTGCTGATCACTGAGTTCACGGTTGTCCGCGCCACGTCCTGGTCGTTCACCACAAAATGCTTTACGTCTGTGATCAGGTGCAGCGCCTTCTCCGCCTTCAGCTCCTGCCCCGCGAGCGTTCCCGCCAGCAGCGGATCCTCGCCCTTGTATTCGAATGTCCGTCCGTCGCGCGGCTCGCGGATCATGTTGATTCCCGAACCCAGCGACATGTTGAAGCCGAGCGATCGCATCTCGTGGCCGATCATCGTCCCGATCTCATACGACAGCGCAGGGTCCCATGCCGCCGCCATCGCTTCAGCCGAGGGCAGCGCCGTCGCATACCGACCCTTCGTTCCCGCGCCCGAGATGCCCTCAACGCAATCCGACATCTGCAGATCCGGAATCCCCAGCCGCGGCACTCCAGGAATGAATCCAAGCGTCGAAATGGCGCGCATCGCCGGCCCCGATTCCGGCTGTGCCATGATCGTTTGCCATCCCATCCCATGCAGAAGCTGAATCTTCTCATCCAGCGTCATCTGCGCAATCACCAGATCGGCCCGCTCGTCCGGCGACAGACTTTTGTTCGCCCACGGTCCCTTTGGCCCTTGACTCTGGAAAAAGCCTGACTGACCGTACATCCCTGCCGCCGGCAGCAGAATCAGAGCCGCTGCCGCGGTCAGAGCCATCTTCCCCGCAAAACCAAACTGTTTCATGCTGTAACCTCTTTCGTGGACAGGCATCCATCTGCGGCGCTGCCCGATTTCATACTGCGCATACCTGCTTGCGTGAACATTCCCCAGCGCGAAGCGCGGTCGTGAAACTCCGATTACCGGAAAAAGTGATCCGCCTTGAGGGAAGCAACGACCTGCGCGGCGGGATCGAGGGAAGGCGATGCTTCCGAAGAGCCATTGGCCGGAGACCGCAGCTCAACCTTCAAGGTCATGCGCTTGTTTGCCAGAAACTCGGCGCTCACGATATTCGAGGCCTTTTGCACGCCGCCGCCGCGAACCGTGACCCGAAATTCATGCACTCCCGGTGGAACAAACAGGTTTTCATACTCCGCCTTGTCGCCCACGGAGCCTTTGAAATAAGTCTTCCCATTCATCGCGATGGCGAAAGTCAGGCCAGCCGGAAAGCGATCCAATTCCAGCTTCAAACGGGTGTTCTCCCGGGGATCAAGAGACTTCGGATCGAAGGCCACAGAGGGGGTTTGGGCAAGGGGCGCGGGTAATGCGGTCGGCGGTGCGGGATGCCCTCCGGCAGCTTTTTTTGCCACCACTGGAGCCGGTTCCGGCTCAACCGTGGGCGCCGGCAGCGGCGCAAACTCCGGCTGAGTGGTAGCTGTTGCCGCCGGCTTCTGCGGTTGTGAGACAGGCCACCTGTGTTGCAGCAGCAGATAACCGCCGCCCGCTGCCATTGCAACGAGAAGAACGGCCGCCGCAACCAGCAGCGCGCCATGCTTTTTTGCCGGCAGAGGAGGCGTTTCCATTGCGGTGATTTCCGAAACCGGAAGAGGTTTCGGCGGCGAACTGGTGTTCAGGTCGAAAGTGTTTTCGGATGCTTTTCCCGTTCCTGTGGCCAGCGGCGCAGTCGACTGCAAGCTCGAAGCCTTGGGATCGGTGTGCAGCAGCGCCAGATCCTGAGCAAGCTCCTCGCCGGTTTGATAGCGGTTCGCGGGATTCTTGGCCAGGCACTTGAGAATCACGCTCTCCATCTTGGCAGGGATGGCAGGATTCAGTTTTGCGGGCGGAACCGGTTCCGTGTGGACAATCTTGTAGGAGACCGTGGTCATCGTCTCGCCGGGGAAGGGCTGCTCTCCGGTCGCCATCCAGTAAAGGATCACGCCCAGCGAAAACAGGTCGGTGCGGCCGTCGATAGGCGCGCCGGTAAACTGCTCCGGCGGCATGAACGCAGGTGTTCCCAGAATCTGTCCGGTGGTGGTGATCCCTCCACCTGTGAACTTGGCGACGCCAAAATCCGTGATCTTCGGCCTCTCGCTCCCATAAGCCTCGACCGAGGTGAGCAGAATATTCGCCGGCTTGATATCGCGGTGAATCACGCCATTGTGGTGAGCATATCCCAGGGCTTCGGCGATCTGCTCCCCGATCTCGCACACCCGCTCCAGTGAGAACCGCTCGCCCTTCTTCATGGCAAATTCGAGAGTCTGCCCCTTGACAAACTCCATCACCAGGAACGGAACGCCCTCATCTTCGCCGACGTCGAAGACGGGAACAATTCCGGGATGAGCCAGAGCGCCGGCGGCGCGTGCCTCGCGGAAGAAACGCTGGCGGTATTCGTCTCCCTGCTCGCTGGCCAGCGCCACAGTCAGGATGGTCTTCAGCGCGACAACGCGGCCCATGGCAGGATCGAGCGCGCGGAAGACGCTGCCCATGGCGCCGTGTCCCAACTCATCGAGGATCTCGTAACGTCCAATGTTCTTCGGCGTACTCATAATTCAATGCGTACCACTCTAGCACAGCGTTGTCTGGTAGAGGAACTGCTGCGCTCAGGCTGTCGCGGAATTTTCATGAGTAGCAGTCCGGCTCGCTGCGAAGAGTTAAGGCCGAATCGTGCGCGAATTCAGGGCTTGGCGCTGGGTGGAATCAACAGCGTGACGGCATCGGGCACAATCTCGATGCGGACCGGTAGATGCCCCAGAATCTCTCCATCGGCCTCAGCGAAGATGCGCGCTGAAGAGCCGTTGCGGGAACGGCACTCGACCGAGATGGCATCGAATACTTCAATCTCAGGCGTCGACCGGGTACGGCCGAAGAGGGCGGCGATCAGAAAACAAAAGTAGCGCAGGCGGCTGCGCGTCTTGAAGGCTACCAGGCGCAGGCGCTGGTTGTGCAGGGTGGCGCCGGGGATGAAGTTGTTGAGGGCGCCGCCGAAGTTGCGAATCCGCACCACCAGAAGCTCGGAGATTTCTTCCACGCGCGGCTGTCTGTTCGCGCCTTCGATAAAGGTCGCTTCAAAGAGTGGGAAAGTGTGAGTAGCCCAGACGCGGAAGCCCTCGATCATGTAAAGGAGGTAACCCAAACGGCGCTTGAGTGCGGGGTCGAGGCGGGATATCCAAAGCGCGTCAGCGCCCACGCCTGCGGCTACGGTGAAGTAGCGCGAGCGGGTTTCGCCGGCGGCATCCTGATAAGAGATTTGGCCCACGGGAAGACGTACCGGGATCGCAGTGAGCAGCTTGCGGACCGCCTTGGCGGGAGAGAATTGTAGGCCCAGATTCGCGGCCAGCGCGTTGGCGGTGCCCAGCGGCACCACGCCCAACGCCACCTGGGTTCCGGCCAGGCTCTGCAAGACTTCATGGACGGTGCCGTCGCCGCCGTAGGCAATGATTGTGTCGCAGCCGCGGCGCACGGCCTCCTCGGCCTGCATGCCGGCGCTGCCGGGCGCTGTAGTTTCATGCGCTTTAGCTTCAATGCCTGCTTTATGAAGGACAATGAGCGCCTTGTCGATGGCCGCATGACGCCTCCAGGAGTGCTGGCCGGAGGCCGGATTGTAAATCAGCGCGACACGACGCATGGCGTTTCCCCTGGTGTTCGCGCCGCGCGCGAGAGTGGGAGCGGGAGCTCTGTTCTTATCATCGCATCCGGGAGCAGGCCGGGGACACGGCTGCGGCTCAAGGATCATAAATGACCCCATCGATCTTGATCTTCGAGCACCAGAAGCAAAACCGGACTTCTTTCTCCGGATGCAATTCGCTCAAATCCAGTGACCGCCACCTGTGCATCCCAACAGAGCAGAATAGATTCTTGATTGCATTCGACTCGTGCTCTCTGTGCGGCCATAACTTGGCGAGCGAAGCGACAAGCTCCGTATCGTTAGAGTGAGCCGTTGTCACTGGCGGCAACATTTCCTTACCTCCTGTCCTCTTTGACACCGGGAGGCCTCAAATGGTTCCCGTCCGCAGACCACCCTCATCGCACGCAAAAAACAACAACAGCCGGGAGGTCTTCCCGGCTGCTGCCGTCTCTCTCAGATTCGATGGATTCCGCGCTACGCCTTGGCCAGAACCAGCGCCTTCAGCCGCGCATTCAGGCGGCTCTTGTAGCGGGAGACGGTGTTGTCGTGCAAAATGCCCTTCTGCACGCTCTTGTCGAGGGTGGAGACAGTGGAGCGATATTGCGCCTGAGCTGCCTTCACGTCGCCCTGGACGAGCGCCTCGCGCAGATCGCGCAGACTGCTGCGCACACGGCTGCGGTTGGCGCGGTTCACGGCGGTGCGGGTTTCAGTCTGGCGGGCGCGCTTCAGCGACGATACATGATTTGCCATTGATGATCCTTAAATCTCTGGGATGATGCGGTCACAGAATGCAACTCAAGCCGCATCCCTCGCAAGTACTTAGTTTACGGGAAACCGGGCGGCGGGTCAATGCGCGGCGGACGCGCAAGATTTCTTTATGGATTCCTTTTGACGGGCTGACAATAATGGCCTATGTATCTTCGTGTCGACCGGGCGCATCGTGTTCTCCCTGTGATTCTCGGAGTGGTCACACTAGCAAGCGTTGGAGTGCTGTTTGCATGGGACGCGGATCCGGGGTTGTTTCCTGCCAGGGCACATGGCGTTCTTGCCGCATTTCCGTTGGCCATGATCGCTATTGCCTACCTCGTCTACCAGACCGCGCACCGGCCAGCGCGCCTGGAAGCCGTCAAGTCTGTCCTGCTGGCAGCAGCCTTCCTCTTCTGGGCTGCCAATCAACTCTGGCCGGATCTGCGCCAGGCGACACTCTTCAACGACATTGCCATCGCGCTCTTCGTCCTCGATGTGTTTTTGGTCATGGCCGGCTGGCCGGCTACATCCCCGGACGAATCCTTTGCCGAGTCCTACGCTGCGTCCCTTCCGGAGAGGAAGAATTAATTACAAGCAGATTGTTTCCGGAGGCAGCGGCCGGTTGCGGACGGCGTCTCGCCGGACCAAGGTACCCTTCAAGGCACACTTTTCATTAAAATTCCTTGCCGTATGCATTGACTACTAGCCCTAACGGCGCTACTCTCAAGCCCAGATAGCGAAAATTGACACAGAATTTGGCCGCCTTCTCCAACCCGCGGATTCGCTCCTCAGCCCGGAGCATCGGACTGGGCGAGTCGAGCGTTCGCCGGTATTCCACCCCATCAGCCGCCTGCCAGCAGCCCGCCAGCCGCGTCGTGTCCATCACCCTCTCTACAACCGCACTTCCTTTTGGAGGCCATCGAACCCATTGAAGATCGCTTTGGAGATCACTCCCAACCTGGAGCCCCTCTTCGGGACTCGCGATGAAAACCTCAGGCTTATGGAAGACTCGCTCGGCGTACGCATTGACCTGCGCTCAGACGCCGTGCACGTGGAGGGACCGGAAACGGGCGTGGCCCGCGTCCGGCAGATTTTTCAAGATTTTGACGCGCTGCGCCGCCAGGGCGTCAACCCGCACAACGGCGAACTGAATGGGTTACTACGCCTGGTGGTTGCCGACCCCGCCGTCACGCTCAAGTCTCTGGCCGACAGCGGCAAGCAGCGTTCGGCGGGCGTCAAGCGCACCGTCCAGCCGCGCTCCATCAATCAGCGCAAGTACGTTGAGGCCATCGAGCAGAACGATATGGTCTTCGGCGTCGGCCCGGCGGGCACCGGCAAGACCTATCTCGCCGTCGCCATGGCTGTCTCCGCCCTGAACGCCAAAAAGGTCAGCCGCATCGTGCTCGTGCGCCCCGCGGTCGAGGCCGGCGAGCGCCTCGGCTTCCTGCCCGGCACGCTCCAGGACAAGGTCGACCCCTACCTGCGCCCGCTCTACGACGCCCTCTACGACCTGCTCGATCCGGAAAAAGTCGACAAGATGCTGGAGAAGAACGTGATCGAGGTCGCCCCGCTGGCCTTCATGCGCGGCCGCACCCTCAACGACGCCTTCATCATCATGGACGAGGCGCAAAACACCACCATCGAGCAGATGAAGATGTTCCTGAC
>JBKQLG010000279.1:0-5615 GCA_052147235.1 Occallatibacter sp. | reverse complement strand
GAACCCGCAATCCTATCCCCCCGCTCCCGCGTTCTCAGCGGCATGCGCCCCACCGGCAAGCTCCATCTGGGCAACTACATGGGCGCGCTGGCTAACTGGGTCAAGCTGCAAGACGCGTACGAATGCTACTTCTTCATCGCCGATCTGCACGCGCTGACCACCGACTACGCGGACACTTCGCAGATTGCGCCCAACACGCTGGAAGTGGCGCTGGATTTTCTGGCCGCTGGCCTCGACCCGAAGAGATGCACGATCTTCGTGCAGAGCTGGGTAGAGCAGCACTACGAACTGCCGCTGCGGCTGGGGATGATCACGCCGCTTGGCTGGCTGGAGCGTGTGCCCAGCTACAAGGAGATGCAGGAGAACCTCGCCAACAAGGACCTGACCACCTACGGCTTTCTGGGCTACCCGGTGCTGATGGCCTCCGACATCCTGCTCTATCAGACGCAATATGTACCCGTCGGCCAGGATCAACAGGCGCATGTGGAATTAACCCGCGAGATTGCGCGACGGTTCAACCAGTTCTATCCAAAGATCATTGGGAATTATCCGTTATTGGGGACGTTTACCGCTGATGTTTTTCCTCCACCGGAGGCCCGGCTCACCCCTTCGCCCAAACTGCCCGGCACCGATGGGCGCAAGATGTCCAAGAGCTACGGCAACACGATCCTGTTGACCGATCCGGATCCGTTGGTACGGCAGAAGCTGAAGACGATGGTCACCGACCCGGCGCGCGTCCGGCGTACCGATGCGGGTGACCCGGACAAGTGCCCGGTGGGCGACTTGCATAAGGTCTTCTCGACGCCCGAGACGCTGGCGAAGATGTACGACGGCTGCCGCTCGGCGGGGATCGGCTGCATCGAGTGCAAGGGCTGGGCGGCTGATGCACTGGTGCAGGTTTTGCAACCCATTCAGGAGAGGCGCGCCGGCTTTACCGAGACGCAGGTGGTCGAAATCTTAAAAGAAGGTTCCAACCGCGCCCGCGTCCGCGCCGAGCAGACGATGGAGCAGGTGCGCGCCGCCATGCAGATGACGCGCTAATCTGGCCCATGAGGCGTATCCGGAGAGAAACAAGCATCGGTGCGGCAAAGAACAAACCAGGAGCGGTTTGAATCCCCGGAGAAGTGCGCATGGCAGAGAGGGCAATCCCGTGGTGGCGCAGGGCGCTGAAGTTGGCAATGGGCGGGATTCGCTCCGGGTTTGGATTATTTCCGCGGTCCGCCAAGCAGGAATCCGGCACGGAACCGGTGTTTTCAGGTAGTTTGGAAGAGAGACGAGAAGAAGAAACAGCCTTGACCGATCCGTCTTCTCAATCTGAAGACGCTGCCGCTGCTGAAATTGTGATTGTGTCTGCTCAGGAGCCAGTTGAAATCGTTGAAGCCGCACTGGAGGTTGAGCCGGAAGTTGCGGAGATTGCGGAAGCTGAGGCTGTGATCGAGTTTGTTCCGGAGCCGGTTGAAGCCGTCGAAGCCGTCGTGGAAGCAGAGCCGGAAATGGCGAATATTATCACGGTCGAAGCTGTGAGTGAGTCTGCGCCGGAGGCAGTTGAAGTAGTTGAAGCGGTAGCAGATGCTGGGCCCGACGACGCGGAGAAGACAGAGGAAAAAGCCGAAGTGAAGGCCGAAGAACAAGTCGACGAGAAGTCCGCGGAAATGGCCGCCGCCAAGCTGGCCGCGCGCCAGAAGAAGCTGGACGAAGGCAGCGAGCAATCTCCCTTTTCGGTGTTTGTGGGGCAGGTATATGACGGCCCCCTCGATCTGCTCCTGGACCTGATTCGCAAGCAGGACATCGACATCTACGACATTCCCATCGGTAGGATCACCGCGCAGTTTCTGGCCTACGTCAATCAGCTCAAGGCCAGCGACGTGGACGTGGCCGGCGAGTTCATCTACACCGCTTCGCTGCTGATTCACATCAAGAGCAAGATGCTGCTGCCGCGGGCGCCCACGGGTCCCGAAGAGGTTGCCGAAGATCCCCGCCGCGAGCTGGTGGAACGGCTGCTGGAACATGAGCGCTTCAAGAACGCCGCGCAGATGCTGCAACAGAAGCAGATGCTCGAAGCGGCCAGCTGGTCTAACCCCGGCATCCGCGAATTCAAGGAAGAGGAGGCCGTGGAGCCGGAGATCGCCGCCGACACGGTGGACCTGGTGCGCGTCTTCCGCGAGATTCTGGAGCGCGCCCGGACGCGCCCCATCCTCGATGTTGAAGAAGACTCGGTCACCGTAGACCAGATGATCCAGTTCCTCGCCCGCCGGCTCAACATGGAAGACAAGCCGGTGGCGCTGCGCCGCCTGTTGAGCCATACGCGCAGCGAGCGGGCGCTGATCGCCATCTTTCTGGCGCTGCTGGAGATGGTTCGCATACAGGCCATCCTTCTTCGCCAGGACCGTGCCTTCAGCGAAATCTTCGTCAAAAAGCACACTGGCTTTGACGCAGTGATGAACGAAGGACTGATGAACGCCCGCGACGACTGGCGGTAAGGGATTGCCGGGCTGATTCCGTTCCGGCTTCATCCCTCCGCGGTGTGATCCGAGTCACGGAGTCATCGAGTCAAAGTGGTTAGCCTTGATCGTAGGGCATGCGCGCCTAGAGCGCTCAAGCGACCCGGGAGTTTGTCATGGCTTATGTAATTACCGATGTCTGCATCATGGACTATATCTGCGCAGCGGAGTGCGCTACCGCCGCCATCGCGCCCGCCTCAGCCGACGATGCCGCCGCCGCCAGCGTCTCCCAATTGTTCATCAACCCGGATGAGTGCATCGATTGCGGCAACTGCGCGTCGATTTGTCCCTCAGGCGCGATCTTCGCTGAAGACGATCTTCCGGCGGAGAGGGCGCATTTTGCCGGCAAGAACAAGGCCTACTTCAACTAAATCGACATTCTGGGGGGTGAAACCTCCGTCTGCATCCGTCAGGTTCTGGGCGCAACTGTCGCTACTATGGCTCACTCTTGACGGGTTGAGCCGGGGCGGCCACGGGCTGAGCCTGCGCTGGGCCAGCCGCTGAAGACGTTGCGTTCACAGGCATCACCGGCAAGGTCAGCGTCTGCACCGTCTCCGGGTCATCGCGCAACCTTAGGTAGAGGGTGCCGTTCAACGGATGGGGAACGCTCAGTTGGGTTCCCGTGAAGTCCGGCGGGACATCGGCAGAGTCGTCGAAATCCGGTGTGGCGGCAATTGACGCGGCCAGGAAGAGATTGCTCCCGGTCAGCGTGCAGGGCTTGGCGAGAGCGTGCGGGCAGTGCAATTCTTTGAAGCCGGGCAGCCGGACCAAAGTTCCCAAGGGCAGCCAATCGCCGGTGACCCCGTCCTCCGCGAGCGCGCGGACCCGCAGTGGCCCAAAGGCCGAGGAGCCGAGACGGGCCAGTGGCTCTACAACACCCAGGGCGGTCTTTGCATCTTCGAGCATCAGGCTGCCGTCGGCCAGCGACAGCACGGTGCTGAAACTGCCGTCGGCCGCGGCTACCTCGACCTTTTCATTGCGGGGAAAGCGCGGCGGCACGCTGGTGCTGAGAAAGAAGACCAGCCGCCGTTCGACGGGTAAGTCGTCGGGGCTGCCCAGTTGCACCGGCGAGGGCGGGGCGGAAGCTTCATCCTGCGTGCCCTTGCTGAGCAGCGTCACCTGTGGGCGGGGCGGCTCCACGGTGACTGGTACATGCAGCAGACGGCCGTCCTGCAACAGCACGTCGGCATAGGCGCGTTTTCCCGGCTCCAGGGAAGCCGTTGAACGGTCGGCGTTCATCGCCAACTGGTCATAGTCCTGCACACGGCTGAGTTTAGCCGGCATCCAGGTGATGCCGCCCAGGCTGACCTTGGCCACCTCATCCAGCCGGTTGCCTTTCAACTGCGCCACCGCATCGCCCGCGCTCAGCGTCAGGCGGTCGAGCGCCGCCGCCTCGGCGTAGGCCACCATCGGCAACGGGTCTGGCTTTTCCAGCCCGAACTGATAGATTTCCAGGCTGACCGGCCCCGGAGCCGCCTCCTTCATGGGGACGACCACCTCCAACTGATCCGGTTTGGGCGACTTCCAGGCCAGCTTGAGCGGAGCGCCCAAAGCCGCTTGCTCCTCGATGCGGTCAACACACAACGCGTTTTCACCTTCAATGTGCAGCGTGTCCTCGCGGCCCACCACCAGAGCCGACTGGTCGGCTGCCGCCAGGCTCCACTTGTCAGCCTGCGCCGCGCGCAGGTGAAAGCGCGGCCCCTCCCAGTCGTCAAATCCCCACTTGCCCCGTAAGACGCCGGTCAGCTCGCCCGCCGGCAAGGGCGGCGCGGGTTGCGCCAACGCCAGCTCCAGCCCGCCCTGCGATGGATCGGCCTTCACTGGCAGATCCACCGGGCTGCCTTTGTTCTTCTTACTGCTTTTGTCCTCAATGCGCAGCTTAAGATCGTGGGCCAGTTCCGTGGCAAAGACCAGAGGCGCGCCCTCAACCGGCAGGATCAGATCAGGCTTCTCTGCGCAAAATCTATCCGCCGGATTCACCGGATGCAGCGGCGGCGGCTTGACCGCGCCCACCGGCGGAAGCGCCGCCACCACCACCGATTTGGGATCGCGGAACGAGGGCGGCACATTCAGCCTTAAGTTGAGCGTGTCCCTAGCCGGCAGCGCCAGCGCGGGAATGTACTGGAAATGCGCCGTATGCAAGGAGGCAAGAATCCTGGCCGTATCCACGATGGCGCCCACATAAGGGCTGTAAGCGCCCCCGCCGGCCAGGTTCGAGTAGCTGATCTGGTTCATCAGGTCCGCGTTCGGACCGCTGGTCAGTTGCGCCACCCGCGATTGCGCATTGGCGTCGTCCAGCACCAGCCCTTCCGTGTGTTGCAACAGGCAGGGAGCCTGCTGCTCGCTGGGTTTGTCAAAGCATTGCTGGTCCAGCCGGATACCAAGGCTGCGCGCCGCTCGCTCGGCGCGTTCCTTCAGCAAGCCGGGATCGGTCTGGGAGGTCTCTTTGACCTCGGCCAGGTAGGCGTCCAGGCGCATCCGGTCCCCGCTGGCCGCCTGCAGATCCTGCACGGCTCGGACAAAGGCGCCGGGGCGGCCGCGCACCGCGGCGCGCAGAGTACTGAAGTCGCCGCCCGTCTCCGGCGCCAGGAAGATCAGCGCCTGCTGGGCTTCATCGGGCACGTTGACGAAGACACCTTCTTCACGCGCTTGCTGAGTCCATGTTTCCACGCGGGTAAACCACTCCGGCGGCGGCGGGTTCATCGCCCCGCGCAGAAAAGAGACAATCAGCACATAATGGGCCGACTGGCTTTCGGGAAAGTCGGGGTGAATCCATAGCCGGTCTCCGGGCAGCAGGTTGGGGGTCTCGCCGATTGGCAGCGTGACCGCTCCTCGCTTGACGTGAATGTCTACCTTCGGCCCGGAAAGATCAAATGCCGGCTCGGCGGCGTGGACTCCTATAGTAACCAGGCAAAAAAGCAGCAGAAATTGCAAACAGCGGCGCATATCTTCTATTGTACGGAGCTAGCCCCTCGG
This sequence comes from Occallatibacter sp., assembly GCA_052147235.1. Lineage (GTDB taxonomy): Bacteria > Acidobacteriota > Terriglobia > Terriglobales > Acidobacteriaceae > Telmatobacter. The sequence continues at coordinate 138 of JBKQLG010000279.1, read as the reverse complement.
ATAGAACTGCGGCGGGAGCACAACTGTCCCAAGCGTTCGAGGTGAGAGGAGCGGCTGCGGCCAATATACTATTTTTTTGCAACGTTACCCAAATAACCACATTATCGGTTACACTGGGGGATGAATAGCTTCAAGCTG
>JBKQLG010000278.1:0-3897 GCA_052147235.1 Occallatibacter sp. | reverse complement strand
GTCTGCCGTCACTTCAACTGTCTCTGTGAGCCTGGCGACCTCCAGGGTTAGCTCCAGCTTGGCAATCGGCGCGCTCGGGGAGAGAACGACTTGCGTTTTCAGAGGTTTGAAGCCCTCCGAGGCTACTTCGACCTGGTAGCTGCCCAACGCGGCAACTTCAATGCTGAACTCGCCTTGTTCACGCGTTTCTGCCTTCAGTACCACGCTGGAGCCAGCCAGGCGCAGCAAAACGCTGGCGTGAGAGATGAGCGCGCCGCTCTCGTCACGTACCACGCCACTGATCGTGAATGCAGGATCGGCAATAAGCAAAGATGGAAAACAGATCAAAATGACGGAAAGAAAGAGGGAACAGTAGATTTTCTTCAACAGGTGCTCCTGGGTATCGGAAGACCGAATGGTATTGATCAAACGGCGGAGGCGCAGAATAGCCAAAGAAACGCATGGATCAGGGCTGCAATATCCGACCGATTTAGTCTTCATTTAATATACGACAAAGTTGGTCCGATTTCAAACAGCTTCGGCAAATACTCCGTCCGCTATGCTCGTACGCGCCAAAGTGGAGGACCCGGCGCAAAAAATGTGTTGAGTCAGGGGAGATCAACTGGATTGCTGATGATCTCAGGTGCTGGCAGCAGAGAAAGGAAAACTGGTAACATGCAGGTTGTCTTTGCACTCACAGCGAAGGCTGCGTACCCCGCAAGAACACGATAATCTGCGATAAGGTTCCCGTCATGAAGCGATCACTCTTGTTGTGTTCATCGACTGCCGCGGTCGTTTTGCTTGCCGCGGCTGCCTTGATCCTTACCTCAGCCGCCCAGACTCCGCAAGGCCCGCAAGCGGCGTCAGGCAACACACCGCCTCAGCCCCGCTCTTATCCCGCCCCCACTAATTTGAAGGTGCTGCCCAGGGATCTGACCGGGCAGCAGGTTCACGAGATCATGGAAAAGTGGTCAGCCTACCTGGGTACTCACTGCGACTCCTGTCACGCGGCGGATCCAAAGAATATCGGCCCCAACGGCCGGCCGCGCCTCAACTTTGCCGATGACTCCAAACCCATGAAAGACTCCGCTCGCCTCATGTTCAACATGACCGAGAAGATCAATTTGGACTACGTGTCGATGATTGATAGCTCCGGCGCGCCGGTGACCTGCGGCACCTGCCATCGCGGCCACCTTGGCCCAGAGCCATTCGTGATCCCGCCCGAAGCCGAGCCGCACACGCCGCAGGCCCCGCCGCCCTCCGGTGACAATCATCTGCCACACTGAGAGAACGCCAGAGTGAAATCCGAGCTTTCAAGCGCGATCGAATCAGGCTCGTGAGCTGTGTTGAAAAAGCTGAATTCTCCGCGCCAAGGCTCAGGGTTTCTGTTCGTTAAAGACGACCGCGGTGAAGGCGAAGATATCCGTATCCTCATCCTTCCAGCAGTTCAAGCCCATCCCCGCCTTGCGGCAGGTTTGCTCAAGAAAGGTCTGCCGGTCCCATTTCTCTTCCACCGGCACCTGCGGAAGTAGCAGGCCCTCGTTGTCGCCGTTCTTCATCAGCAGGCCGTGCTCGCCGACCCTGATCTGCTGCACGTCCGTCACGCGGCGCAGAGGCGAGAGCACGGAGATTTCATAGGCGAGGCTGGGCAGCTCTGCCGCCGTTACAGGCGTAAAGCGCGGGTCGTGCAGCGCGGCGTGCGTGGCCGTGTCACGCACGGTCAGATAGAGAGGCTTGATCGGCGCTGTATAGCCGATACACCCGCGCAGCTCGCCGGAGATGGTCAGCGTTACAAACGCGCCGCGCTCCTGATTCAGCGTCGCATCAGCGCTCGCAGGCGGCATATACAATTCATCCTTCCCCACCACATATTCCACCGACTTGCGCGCCAGCGCGAGCAACTCGCTCTTCTCCGGCCCGTTCAGCGAGAACGGAGTTTCCTCGGCCTTGCCGCCGTTCGCCTTCACAAAGACATCCGCGCTGTAGCCGACCACGCGCGACTTATCGCCGGTCACATCGCCGGAGTTCGCGTACTTCAGCACACGCGCCTGGTTGGCTCCCATGCGCTCGGCGTAGATCATTGCGGCCACGATAGGCGCGCCGCCGCAGGCCTCCCAGATGCGCGACTGGAAGTTGCGCGACATACTGAAATAATCCCACGCCTGAAGCGCATTGAGTGTCTTGTGGTCGATCGTCTCCGCGTCATCGTAAGGGTGATAATGCGAGAGATCGGAGCTGGCCAGCACCAGCGTTTCGCCCTCCTTGCCGCTGGCCTTGATCAGCTTGGCCAGAGCCACGCCCAGCGCGCGGCTGTTCTCATAACTCTGATCGCCCATCACGATGGGCACGATTTCAAAATTGCCCAGCACCTTTTGCAGCCATGGTAGTTGGACTTCGACAGAATGCTCCGGTGCATCGGCAGTGGTCTGATGGCCTTTGTCCGAAAGCTGCATCGTTGAACTCATCTTTACCAGCTCGCGCGCGAAGGCCTTGTCCACCGGCACGTTGCCCAGAGGTGTGGCGTAGGCGTCGCCATCATAGATGGACGTGAAATCGAAGGCCACGTAGTGCGACGGCGCAATCACCACCACGCGCGTGTACTTGTGTCCCTTCAATTGCGCGTAGGTGTACGCAGCCACAGGCCCTGAGTACTCGTAACCGGCGTGAGGGGCAACCACGGCAAGGATCGGATCGGTGACCGGCGGCCCGGAGACTTTAGCCAGAAAACTGTCCATCATTGCGGAAAGAACCTTCGGGTCGGCCGGATAAAAGCTGCCGGCGACGGCCGGCTGCCGCACCTTGGTTTCGCTTGCCATTTCTTGTCTTCCTTTCTCCGGTTTCGCGGCGCCATTATCCTGTAGCGGCGCAAATGCCAGCAGCGCGAACAAGGATGTCGCCAGCCAATAGGCGCTCGGGTTCATCATGATGTTCATCTGCGCAACCTCCTCACACGTGCCAGACGCCGGGAATCGGCTGCTGGCAGAATGGGCAGCAGCCCTTCTTGATCAGCATCTCGCTGGCCGTGAATCCCACGCGCTCCACCAGCATCTTGCGACATTTGGGGCAATAGGTATTCTGCGCCGGATGGCCCGGCACATTGCCGATATAAACGAAATGCAGCCCCTCGGCATCTGCAATCGCCTTGGCGCGCTCCAGCGTCTCGACCGGCGTGATGGGCAGATTCTTCAACAGGTATTGGGGATGAAACTGCGTGAAATGCAGCGGCACATCCAAGCCCAGATTCGCCTTGATCCATTGCGCCAGGCCGCGAAACTCCGCGTCGCTGTCGTTGAGTGTGGGCAGCACCAGGTAGACGATCTCCGTCCACTTGCCTAGCTTGCGCAGCGTGACGAGCGAATCCAGCACCGGCTTCAACTGGCCGGTAACAACCTTGCTGTAGTACGACTCGGAGAAGGATTTCAGATCGATCTTGACGGCGTCCATCTTTACATAGGCCGCCTTCAGCGATTCCTCCTGAATGTAGCCGTTCGACACCACAATGCTGCGAACGCCGGCGGCATGCCCCGCATCGGCAGCATCCATCAGGTACTCGGCGAAGATGACCGGCTCGCTGTATGTGTAGGCAATCGTGGGGCAATCGTATTGCTTTGCGAGTTCGGCGACGCGTTGCGGTGGAACGTACTCGGAAGGAACCTGTTCGGGACGCGATTGCGAGATGTCCCAGTTCTGACAGAATTTGCAGTTGACGTTGCAGCCGGCCGTGGCCAGCGAGAAGGCAACCGTCCCCGGCAGATAGTGGAAGAGCGGCTTCTTCTCGATGGGATCGATGTGCGCCGCGCAGACCCTCGAGTGCACCAGCGTGTAGTAAACGCCGCCGTGATTCTCGCGCACGCCGCAGTAGCCGCGCTCCTTATCACCCACCACACATTCGCGCGGACACAGCTTGCACTTGATCTT
>JBKQLG010000277.1:0-3570 GCA_052147235.1 Occallatibacter sp. | reverse complement strand
ATCATGACCCTGGGAGGATTCGCTTTAGCGGTGGGGATCCTGGTGGACGACGCGACGGTGGAAATCGAAAACATCAACCGCAACATCGCCATGGATAAGGAAATCCTGGTGGCAATTTTGGATGGCGCATCGCAGATTGCCGTCCCGGCTTTTGTCTCGACCCTTGCCATCTGTATTGTTTTCGTGCCCATGTTTTTCCTGACGGGGGTCGCTCGGCACCTCTTTATCCCCCTGGCGGAGGCGGTAAGTTTCGCCATGCTGGCGTCTTACCTCCTGTCCCGGACCTTGGTGCCGACCATGGCGCGGTACTTGCTCCGCGGCCACGAGCACGACGCGCAGAATCTGGAAGCCGAGGCCCAGTGCCACCTTTTGGCCCGCCTGCAAATCAGATTTGAGCGTGCCTTCGAAGGACTGCGGGGCAGGTACAAGCGGTGGCTCGCGACCTGTCTGCACCATCGTGCCTGGCTGGCGGTGGGAGTTCTTAGCGCCGCTGCCGCTTCGTTCTTGCTGATTCCCTGGATCGGCCAGGACTTTTTCCCCAAGGTTGACAGTGGTCAGTTTACCCTGCATATGCGGGCGCCCACCGGAACCCGCATCGAAGAAACGGCGCATCTTTGTGATAGGGTGGAGAACTCCATTCGCCAGGAGATCCCTCCCCAGGAAATCACCAGCATTATTGATAACATCGGTTTGCCCTACAGCAGCGTGAATCTTGCCTACAGCAACTCGGCTCCCATCGGCCCCGGGGATGCCGACATTATGGTCGCGCTGAGGGAAGACCATCACCCCACGGGGGAGTATGTCCGCAGGCTGCGGCTCAAATTGGCTCAGGAATACCCGGGCGTAACGTTTTACGTCCTGCCCTCGGACATGGTCAGCCAAATCCTGAATTTCGGTCTCCCGGCGCCCATCAATGTCCAGGTGGTGGGCCAAGATCTGAGAGCCAATCGGCGATTCGCCGAGGGGCTGATGCGTAAACTCAAATACATCCCCGGCGCGGTTGACTTGCGCATTCAAGAACCTTTCAATCTGCCCCGGCTTCAGGTTGACATTGACCGAACCCGCACCGCGCAGGTAGGCTTTACCACCAGCAACGTCGCCAGCGACCTCCTGGTTTCCCTAAGCGGGAGCTTCCAGACGTCTCCCACCTTCTGGTTGGACCCTCGGACCGGCGTCAGCTACAGCATCACAACTCAAACGCCGCAATACCGCGTGGACTCGCTTCAGGACCTCGAGAACATTCCCATCTCAAATTCCAGCGGCGCCCCCCCCCAGATCCTGGGTAATCTGGCCACCATCAGCCGCGGCGCATCGCTGGCTGCGGTCTCGCATTATAACGTTCAACCTGTAGTCAACATTTACGGTTCCGTGCAGGGGAGGGATTTGGGGGGCTTGGCGCGTGACCTCGACCGCATCGTGGGTGAGAGCCAAAACGGTCTGCCGCGCGGCTCGCGGACCATCGTGCGCGGGCAAATTGATACCATGCGCTCATCCTTTAATGGGCTGCTGGCTGGGCTGGTCTTCTCGATCGTGCTGGTTTATCTCTTGATCGTGGTGAACTTCCAGTCCTGGCTGGATCCGCTGATCATTATTTCCGCGTTGCCGGCGGGGCTGGCGGGTATCCTCTGGTTCCTGTTCGCAACTCACACTACCTTCAGCGTGCCCGCCATGATCGGCGCCATCATGTGCGTGGGAGTCGCGACTTCCAACAGCATTCTCGTGGTGAGTTTTGCCAAGGAACAATTGGAAGAAGGCGTCAATGCCACGGCGGCGGCACTGGAGGCGGGGTTTACCCGTTTTCGTCCCGTCATCATGACGGCGCTGGCCATGATTATCGGCATGGTGCCCATGGCCCTGGGCCTGGGCGAGGGCGGCGAGCAAAACGCTCCCCTGGGCCGGGCGGTGATCGGAGGCCTGTTGTTTGCCACCGTGGCGACGCTGTTCTTTGTTCCCACCGTGTTCAGCGTGGTCCACGGCAGGCAGAAGGCAGTAAGCAGTAGGCAGTAGGCAGCACCGCCACCGGCGGAGGCCGGATTGAATAGCCTGTGACTACCAATCGCATCGACCGTTTAGAATCAGAAGGTTACCATGTAGTCACAGGCCAGAGGCCAGTAAGCAGTAGGCAGAAGGATGGGGCCATCGGGCCATTGAAAGGCTGTCCGTGGTCCGTTGTCCGTGGCCGTAATCCTAAAGATCGCCGTGTACCGCGGGCAACGGACAACTGACCACGGACCACGGACAGCTTCTCGCTGACCCGATTTTCGGAGGACGCATGAAAGCTGCGGAAAGTTACGACATTGAAACCCACAACGGCCAAGGTGGGGGTTCCGGCCTGCCGGGCCAACGTCCCCCGTCGTCCGGGGCGGGCAAAGTCATTTTCGGGCTGGTGGTTCTCTTGATTGTCTCGGGCGCCGTTGTTTACAGGGGCATATCCACTCGCGTCCGCGCCGCCGCCGACGTGAAGGCAGACACGCAGAATCTCGCCGTGCCCGCAGTTTCTCTCGCTCAACCCAAGCGCAGCGCGCCGCAGGAAGAAATTGTGTTGCCAGGCAACATCCAGGCATTCATCGACGCGCCCATTTACGCGCGTACCAGCGGTTACCTGAAGCGTTGGACCGTGGATATTGGCGGCAGGGTAAAAAGCGGCCAGCTTCTGGCGGAAATCGATACGCCCGAGCTGGATCAGCAGCTCCAGCAAGCTCGGGCAGACTTGGCGACAGCCAAAGCCAACTACGATTTGGCCGAGACCACCGCCGCGCGCTACGAGTTTCTGCTGAAAAGTGATTCCGTGGCCAAGCAGGATGTTGATAACGCCGTGGGTGATGCTCACGCCAAAAAGGCCATGGTGGACTCCGCCACGGACAACGTGAAGCGCTTGGAACAATTACAATCGTTTGAAAAGGTTTATGCGCCATTCGACGGGGTACTAACGGAGCGTAAGACCGACATCGGCCAGCTCATTGATTCCGGAAGCGGCAGTGGCGCCAAGGAATTGTTTCATGTGGCGGCCATCAACACTCTGCGCGTCTACGTGAATGTGCCACAGATTTACTCCCCCGCGGCGGTCCCGGGCGTCCAGTCCTATTTGACGATGCCGCAGTTTCCCGGGCGCCGCTTTCCCGGCAAGCTGGTGCGGACCTCCGAGGCCATTGACCAAGCGTCCCGCACCCTGCTGGCGGAGGTGGACGTCGCCAACCCCAAGGGCGAAATTCTGCCCGGCGCTTACGCCGAAGTGCATTTAAAGCTTCCCTCCGCCGCCTCGACGGTCGTCATACCGGTCACCAGCCTGATTTTTCGTTCGGAAGGCTTGCGCGTCGGGGTGGTCCGCAACCGGCACGCCACCCTGATTCCCATAACCCTGGGCAGGGACTTCGGAACGGAAGTCGAAGTGGTGTCGGGCCTCGACGGTAGCGAAAAGGTGATTACGAACCCGCCGGATTCGCTAGTGGAAGGTCAGGAAGTTCGTAGCGCCACTCCCGGCGCGGGTTCTTGGGGGGCAGAGTGAAAGTCCGAGGTCCACGATCGGGTGATCCGGTGATCGGGAGATCGGGTGAGCAACCTGCGCACCTT
>JBKQLG010000276.1:0-34059 GCA_052147235.1 Occallatibacter sp. | reverse complement strand
AGCGGCATGATCCCCGCCATCCGCGCCGCCAACCTCGATCCCATTGAGGCGCTCAGGTACGAGTGATAGTTGTCAGTGGTTAGTTAACGAACTTCTGATTTGTCGAAGTTTTGAAAGGGCACGGCTTCACAGGTTACGGAACAATTCGATAAAGAGTCCAGAAGCGTCAGGGCACGGCTTTAGCCGTGCCGCATACGTAACATTAATGATGTTGGGCTTTAGCCCCTGAGGGATGCTTTTCTGCGAGATACGGGCTTGTTCAGCGGTTTTCATTGCAGGAAAAGGAAAGAGTAAGAGTATGACGATTGAAAACACAGTCGGCCAACAAAGCGCATCGCTCGACAAACTCGCGCGGCGAGCAGGCGCGGTCTACCTTGCCTACATCGTGTTCATCGCATCCTGTGGGATCATGCAGAGCCATCAGATCGTTTGGAACGATCTGGCCGCCACGGCGCACAACATTCAGCAATCCGTCATGCTTTTCCGCGTCGCCTTTGTGGCCGAGATCGTCGCCACGATGATCTTTCTCTGCGCCACCTGGTCTTATTACGTGCTGTTAAAGCCGGTGGGCAAAAATCTGGCTCTGCTGCTGGTGCTGCTCAACCTAGCCGGTGTCGCCGTCGAAGCCGCCTCCGCGGTCGTTCGCTTCGGCGCTCTGAAATGCCTCACCGACACCGATCTGCTGCATGGCTTCACCGCGGATCAAATGCAGGTCTTGGCGATGCTGATGCTGCGCGTCGGCGGTACCGGCATGACCGTGGCCAATCTTTTCTATGGCGCATGGCTCTTTCCTTTCGGCTGGCTGGTCTATAAGTCGGGATTCATTCCTCGTTTCTGGGGTATTCTGCTGATCGCGGACTGCTTCTGCCTCTGGATCTGCTTTTTTCAGATGTGTCTTTTTCCAGCGTATGAGAAGTGGACCTACCCGCTCTTTCCTATCATGTTTGTCGCGGAGGTGGGTACGGCGCTATGGCTGGTCATCAAGGGAGCCAACGGGAAGGTCCTGCATACAACTCCCAGATTTCCTGCTCCATAGAGCAGGTTTCATAGCACCCGCGCCAGCCATTTTCCGGTGTGCGAAAGGAGATGGGCTGCGATCTCTTCGGGCGTTCCTTCGGCAACGATTTTGCCGCCCGCTTCACCGCCTTCGGGGCCTAAGTCGATCACCCAATCGGCGCATTTGATCACGTCCAGATTATGCTCGATGACAATCAGCGAGCCGCCGCCGTCGATCAGCTTGCGGAAGGCCGTCAGCAGCTTCGACACATCGTCGAAGTGGAGGCCGGTAGTGGGCTCGTCGAGGATGTAGAGGACGCGGCTGGCCTGCGAGGGCTTGGCGACGGCGTTGGCCGCGCGGACCTGCGCCAGATGGGCGGCCAGCTTGACGCGCTGCGCTTCACCGCCTGAAAGTGTCGTTGCCGATTGGCCGAGCCTGAGATAACCGAGGCCGATCTCGTCGAGGACGGCGAGCTTTTCCAGCAGGCGCGATTGTCCGGCAAAGAAGCGTAGCGCCTCCTTGACTGTCATTTGCAGCACATCGTGGATGTTCTTGCCCTTGTACTCGACATTGAGGATTTTGGCTTGGTAGCGGGTGCCGTTGCAATCCTCGCAGGGCAGCTCAACGTCTGCCAGGAACTGCATCTCGACGGTGACCGTGCCGTCGCCCTCGCAGGTGTTGCAGCGCCCGCCGGGAACGTTGAAGGAGAAATGCCCCGGCGTGAGCGAAAGGCGCTTGGCCTCGGGCTGCGCGGCAAACAGCTCGCGGATCAGGTCGAATCCCTTGATGTAGGTGATGGGATTGGAGCGCGGGGTACGGCCGATGGGCGTCTGATCGACCAGCACCACGTCGTTGATCCGCTCGACGCCGGTGAGGGTTTTATAGACGCTGGAGGGGTCCGCGCCGTCGCCCTGGCCCAGCGCGCGCGCCACGGCGCGGTAGAGCACCTGGTGGACCAGCGATGATTTACCGGAGCCGGAGACGCCGGTGATGGCCACCAGCATTCCCAGGGGAATTACGACATCGAGACCGTGGAGGTTATTGACCGTGGCGCCGCGCAGGATGAGGCGTTCCCTGCCCGGCGGACGGCGGCGCGTGGGCACCGGGATGGAGAGCTGGCCGGAGAGATAGCGGCCGGTGAGTGAGTTGGGGTTGGCCTCGATCTCGGCCAGTATGCCCTCGGCGAGCAGCTTGCCGCCCTGTTCGCCTGCGCCGGGGCCCAGATCGAGCAGATGATCGGCGGCGCGTAGAATGTCGGCATCATGCTCGACAACGATGATGGTGTTGCCCAGGTCGCGCAGCTCTTTCAGAATGCGAATCAGGCGGGCGGTGTCGCGCGTATGCAATCCGATCGAAGGCTCGTCGAGGACATAGAGCGCTCCGACCAGCTGCGAACCTAGCGATGTTGCCAGTTGAATGCGCTGCGCCTCGCCGCCGGAGAGAGAAGAGGCAAGGCGGTCGAGGGTGAGATATTCCAGGCCGACCGCGTCAAGAAAGCTGAGCCGCTGGCGGACCTCATGAAGAATGGAGCCGGCGATCTCCTCGTGCATCGGCGATAGCCGCAGCGCCGAAAAGAATTCCTTGGCCTGGGCGATGGTCAGCGCGGTGGACTGGCAAATGCTTAATCCATTAATGCGGACGCTGCGTGCCTCGGCTCTCAACCGCTGGCCGCGGCAGTCGGGGCACTCGGCGTAGCCGCGATACTTGCTGAGCATTACGCGCACGTGGAGCTTGTACTTCTTGCGCTCCATCTGCGCGAAGAAGCCATAGACGCCGGCAAATGTGCCTTTGCCGCGCAGCACAATCTCGCGCGCGGCTTCGGGCAGCTCGCGCCAGGGCACGTCCAGCGATACGCCCAGCTCCGCCGCGTGCTTGCGAAACTCCGTGAACCAGGGGCGGTACTTGGGGCGATTCCAGGGATCGATGGCGCCTTCGGCCAGGCTGAGGCCTTTGTCGGGAATGACCAGGTTGAGATCGAAGTCCATGGTGTTGCCGAAGCCCTGGCAGCGGGGGCAGGCGCCGTAGGGATTGTTGAAGCTGAACAGGCGCGGCTCCGGCTCGCGGCCTGGGCGATGGCAGCTCTTGCATTCATACGCGCCTGAAAAGCGGTGACGCGGGCGAGTAGCGGAATCGTCGCGCGGGAGTTCCTCGAAGATGACTTCGCCGGCCTCGCGGTAGGCGATCTCCGCGGCATCGACGATGCGCGCGCGGTTGTCCTCGCTGACGACAATTCGGTCCAGGAGAACGAATACGGGCAGCGTGAAATCGAGGTCGAGAAGCGATTCCGGCGTGGAGAACTCAAAGATGCGGCCCCGCTGATAGAGGCGGTTGAAGCCCGAGGCGCGCAGTTCGACGAGGCGTGCTTTGAGGGCTTCGGTCAGCGGGGAATCAGGGGACGGCTTGGCCGCGGATTTAGCTGCTCTCTTGGCCGGCTTGGCTTCGGCCTCCGGCGCCTGCTCGGCGTGGCGCACCGGAAAGAGCGCATTGAGACGGGTTCCCTCACCGAGACCCAGGATCGCTTCGGCGATCTCATCCATGGAGTCGCGCTTGACCAGGCCGTCGCAGTGGACGCAGTGAACCGTGCCGCAGCGCGCGTAGAGCAGCCGCAGGTAGTCGTAGACCTCGGTGGCCGTGGCCACGGTGGAGCGCGGGTTGCGCGTCGAGTTCTTTTGTTTGATGGCGATGGCCGGAGCCAGGCCGTCGATCAGGTCCACGTCGGGCTTTTCAATGCGCTCCAGAAACTGGCGTGCGTAGGCGGAAAGCGACTCCACGTAGCGCCGCTGCCCCTCGGCATAGATGGTGTCGAAGGCCAGCGAACTCTTCCCCGACCCAGACACGCCGCTGATCACCGTCAGCATTCCGTGGGGAATCTCGCAGGAGATGTTCTTCAGGTTGTGTGTCCGCGCGCCGCGGATGATGATGGCGTCATTCAAAGGGAAGCACCGGCTGAGAATTCGCGCCGGCTGCATTGCTTGACCCACTGCGAGACTCAGAATGTAGACGGCACAGTCTATTATAGTCCGCCCGGCAAGAGCGCAATGCCATACCCAACAGTGTCGCGTCTAATCCATGGCCGCACTGGTAATGCTCCGCCCCGGTAAACTAAGAAGTGAGGTAATCCGTGCTCCGTTTTTCTTTTTTCGTTCTGCTCTTCGCCTCGCTTGCCGCATTCGGCCAGAGTACCGCGCGGAAGCCAGGGACGCAGCTTCCCGCTGCTGCCGCGCCTCAGTCCATCCCCGCTCAGGTGGCGGAGGCCGAGGCGGCCATCGTAAAGTCCGACTGGAAGACGGCGGATGCCAGGCTGACTCCTTGGCTGGCTGCTCACCCCACCGATGCGCGGGCGCTCTTTGACGCGGGCTACGTGGCCGACGCCGAAAACCGGCTTGACGACGCGGCCGCGCTCTACCGGCGGGCTGTCGAGGCGAATCAGAAATCCTTTGAGGCGCATGTGGAGTTGGGGCTGCTGCTGGCGCGCCTCAATAAACTCTCTGATGCGCGGATAGAACTGGTGGCAGCCACCGCGCTGGATCCCGGCGAGGCTGGCGCCGCAGCCAAGGCGCGGGCGTGGCGGGCGCTGGCGCAGATTGACCGCGCAAGCAATCCGGCAGCGGCCTCGAATGATTTGCTGGAGGCGCTGAAGCTCTCGCCGGAGACCCCTGCCGATACGCTGTTGGCCGCGGAACTCGCCGCTCAGGCAGGGCAGTTTGACGACGCTGAGAAAGCTTACCGCCGGGTTCTGGCCAAGGATCCTGGTTCTGCCCCGGCCAGCGCCGGCCTGGCCCACCTGTTGATTAAGCGTAAAGATTATCCCGCTGCCGAGACCTTTCTGCGCGCGGCGCTGGAGCAGTCGCCAGGCGACGAGGCGCTGACAGCGCAATTAGCCGCGGTGCTGGCCGCGCAGGACAAGGCCGAAGCATTGCCGCTCTTGCAAAAACTGCACGCCGCCCATCCCAGCGACAAAGCCATAACGCACATGCTGGCCGAGGTGATGGACGACGCCGGAGAAGCTGCGGAGGCGGACAAGCTGTATGTCGCGCTGCTCGCGGCCACACCCGATGACCCGGAGCTGCTGGTGGCGCATGGGCAGGACTTGACGCGCCAGCTCAACTTCGCCGCGGCCTTCACGGTCTTCGACAAGGCCACAAGTCTCGACCCGGCCAATGCCGATGGCTGGAGCGGACTGGCCTTTGCCGCCTCGCGCACCAATCGGCCTGAGGTCACGCTCCACGCCCTGACCATGCGGGCCAAATATCTTCCCGAGGTACCATCCAGTTACTTTCTATGGGCCACGGCCTACGACAAACTGCAACTGAAGCCGCAGGCGATTGTCTACTACCATCACTTTCTGGAATCCTCCGCGGGCAAGTTTCCCAATCAGGAGTGGCAGGCGCGCCAGCGGCTGATCGTGCTGGAGAGGAAAAAGTGAGAGGTGCGCTTTCAGTCGTCAGCCGTCAGCTCTCAGCTATCAGTGTGTCTGATTGTCGCAGCAAGGAGCTGATAGCTGAAGGCTGAAAGCTGTAAGCTGTTCTTAGTGGCCGCTGATTTTGTTCCCATCTTTCAGGAGGAGTACCGGGCGTTGCGCCCCAGGGCGCCGATGCCCTCCATCGTGCTCCGTTTCCGCCGCTTTACCTCGCTGAATACCCGGATTCGCCTGCGCGCGGGGGAGATTCAGGTCAGCCTTTCCGACCTGCTTGAAGGCGCGCCCGAGCCGGTGATTCACGCCATCGCGCATATTCTGCTGGCCAAACTTTACGACAAGAAAAAACTCGACCCCACGCAAGAACTGCGCTACAAGCGGTTTTACATGAGCGCCGCCGTCACCCGCCAGACCGAACTGATTCGCGGCGCTCGCGGCAGCAAGCGCTTCTTCGGCCCCGAAGGCCGCTATTACCATCTCGAAGAGATTTTTGACTCGCTGAACGCGCGCTTCTTCGGCGGCCTTCTGGGCCGGCCCGAGCTGACCTGGAGCGAGAGTGTGGCCAAGCGCGCGCTGGGCCACTACGACGCCGCCCACAACACCATCGTGGTCAGCCGCGTCTTCGATCGGCCGTCCAGCCCGCGCTATGCCATCGAATACCTGCTCTACCACGAGATGCTGCACCTGAAGCACCCGGTCACGCGGCGCGGCCTGCGGCGGTGCGTCCATTCGCGCGCCTTCCAGGCCGAAGAGAAGCTCTTCCCGCAACTGAAAGAAGCGCAGGCATTCATCAAGCGGCTGTAGCTCCGGGTGGCCCAAGCATGACCAACTATAACTTTGGGTGGCCCCGGTCTCGATTCTGAGACCGGGGAAACGATGAATCTCTAAACCGAAGGCTGCAACTCTCCTAAGTTCTTATCCGTAAATAGCGCAATCTGTAGCGCCGCTCTCCAGAGCGGCTGTCGTGCAGGTCTCCAGACCTGCACCCACCGCTGGGTGGCCCAGCTCTCGATTCTGAATTCTAGGAAACGATGAACCTCTGAACGCAAGGCACAGTCCTCCAAGTCTTCTCATTCTTGTGGATTTCACCCAGCCCCGATTCCCTTCGCCGCCGGAATCCGTCACAATAATGCGTGGACCCTCGCTCAATGGATGAACGCGCGGACGGCAAGCTCGCCACACGGCCAAGCCCTTGGCGGCTGGCGATGCTGACCCTCTGCGCCGCGCTTCTGCTGGCTGCATCCCTGGCCCCGGCCCAGCAACTGCAGCCTGATGCGCAGAATGTCCCCGCATCCGTGCTGACGCTCGTGCATGGCGTGGTGCGCAACGCCGTCACCGGCGAGCCGCTGCCCAGGGCGCTGGTGCTCATCGAGGGCGACTCCGCGATCGGTGCGCTGACCGATGGCGAAGGCCGCTTCGAGCTTCCCGGCGTTCCCGTCGGCCCGCACATCATCCGCGTCCGCAAGCCCGGCTTCAACGACCGCCCTTATGCCACCGAGGACGTGGGCTATCAGGGCGACGGCCCGGCGCACAGCGTGCTGGTGGCGGCAGAAATGCCGGATCTGGCTTTCGCGCTGACGCCCACCTCGGCGATTCACGGCCGCATCGAGCTTTCCACCGGCGACCCCGCGCAGGGCATTGAGTTGACGCTGCTCAAGCAGGTGGTGAGCAACGGCCGCGCCGTATGGGCGCAGAACGGCGTCACCAAAACAAATGGCGATGGTGCTTATCGCTTTGCCGGACTGCCCGCCGGGGTCTACGCGCTCTTTACCAAGCCCACCCTGGAGAGCGAACCGGCGGCAACTGCGGTTGCGGCTGGAGCCAAGGTCGTTCGCAATGGCTACCCGACCATCTTCTATCCCGAGGCGCGGGAGTTCTCCGGAGCCGCGCGCATCCGCCTCGCGGCCGGCCAGCAATCTGAAGCCAACCTGCTGTTGCCGCTGGAGCCGTTCTACACCGTCACTGCAACGCCGATTCTGCCCAACGGCAAGCCCTTCGAAGGCAAGGGGCTTGAACAGGACTTCTTCTCGTCTGGGCCGGTTCTTGCCGCCGCGGTGCTGGATACGGCAGATCGCCAACTGGATTACTCAGTACCGCTCGATCAAGCGACGCACTCCGTCCAGGCCATCCTTCCAAATGGAACGTACACGCTTCTAGCGATTGCGATAATCAGAAAATCAAGCGGGCCCGATCCACCAGTCGGCCCGGGAGGTTTAAGTCAGGCACAGGAATCATTCATTGGCTTTACAGAGCTTTCCGTGGACGGCCACACAGTTTCCAATCTGCGCATTCCGCTGATTGCCACACCGGGCTGGCCGATTCACCTGCGCGCCATGCGAACCAATGCCCAGCCGGTCCAGTCTAGCGCCAATGCAAGCCAGGGGTTGCAAAAACTGGTCACGGTGAGGGCCACCGATGCCGATCTGGTACCTCTCAACGGCAGCGGCGATGACATCACCGCGGTTGACACCGGGCCAGACTTGCTAGAGATGAATGGCGTAGGTCCCGGCCCGCATTGGATCAGTACGCAGCTCAACGACCGCAGCCTGTGCGTGGATTCTTTTTCGGCGGGAGGCGTCAACCTGGCCCGCGAGCCGCTCAACGTGCCCCTGGGCGCTTCGCCGCCGCCGATGGAGCTGACCCTGCGCGACGATTGCGCCAGGCTGGCCCTGACGCTGCCGCCCATGCTGGCCGCCTTCCTGCCCGGCGACGAGCCCTTCTACACCGTCTACGTCGTTCCCGACTTCGACACTACCGCCGACATTCCGCCGATGACCGTGCATCCCTCCTCCGGCGCAACCCTCAACGTCGATGGCCTCACCCCCGGCAGTTATCACGTCTACGTCTTCGACCGCCCCGTGCGCCTGGAGTATCGCAACCCGGCGGTCCTCGCCGCTCTGCCCACCCCCGGCCAGCAAGTCACACTCTCCCCCGGCTCCACCGCCAACCTCATGCTGGAGATCCCCGGTCAATGAGGAAGGCTCTTGAGTATTTTCATTGATGGTGTAAAGTCTGGGTGCCCCATCCATCGCGTACGTTGCGATGGGTGGGAAACCACGAACCTAAACCCGCCCTAGTCCCTAGTCCCTAGTCCCTAAGTCCCTAGTCCCTGCAATGACCGACACCACCGCGCAGACCGTCAGAATCGCGCCCATCACCGCCAGTGAGAGCGTGATCGGCACCTCGATCCAGCGCGCCCCAAGCATCTTCAGCGCCACAAAGGCCAGCAGCGCGCCCAGCCCGTAGTGCAGATAGCGCAAGCGGTCCAGCAGCGAGGCCAGCGCAAAGTAAAGCGAGCGCAGGCCGAGGATGGCGGCGATATTCGAGGTGTACACCACGAAGGGATTGTGGCTGACGGCCAGCACGGCGGGGATCGAATCCATCGCAAAGAGAACATCGGTGAACTCGACGGCCAGAATCACCGGCAACAGCGACCCCTTGGCCGGTTGCAGCCTGCGAATCCAATCGGGAATCGCCGCCTTCGCCGAGCCGCCGCGGATCAGCCGCCAAGCCGCATAGAGCAGAATCAGGCCGAAAATCCAGGTAATCCAGTCGTAGCGCCGCAGCAGCGTGATGCCCGCGGCGATAAACAGCGCCCGCAGCACCACCGCCCCGGCCACACCCCATAAAAGGGCCGTGTGCTGGCGCGCCGGACTGATGCGGAAGCCCTGAAAAAGAACTAGAAATATAAAAAGATTGTCCACGCTGAGCGAGGTTTCAATGGCGTAGCCGGCCACGAACTCCAGCGCCGGCTGATGACCCTTCGCAACGGCGATCCACGCCGCAAAGCCGCTCGCGGCGGCAATCAGAAAGCCGGTCCAGAGCCATGCAAAGGCCTGCGGATGCCGCGTCGCTCGGCGATGGCCGGGCAGAAGCGAGTCGGCCACCAGCAGCGCCGCCA
This sequence comes from Occallatibacter sp., assembly GCA_052147235.1. GTDB lineage: Bacteria > Acidobacteriota > Terriglobia > Terriglobales > Acidobacteriaceae > Telmatobacter. Next base: position 24,744 of record JBKQLG010000276.1, on the reverse strand, counting down.
CCACCGCGTGAAACCCCAGCCACCAAACCCACGAAACGCCCGCAACCATAGATAAATGCTACAGGAGGCAGGGAACAGGGGTCAGTTGCCCACTGGTGTTGCCGAACCGCAGTCCATGAAACTGTAGCGCCGGCCTCCCGGCCGGCTGTAGTGCGGACCTCCCGGTCCACGTTTGTTTCTTCCTAGCGAACAGGATGCCCCTGGCCGGGGCGAGGCCGTTTCCAGGTTTCGGAGGCGAGACGCTCGATACGGTGGGAGGCGGGGCTTTCAACTCCCGCAAACCTCCATCCACCGGATTTTGGAAATCAATCCTCACGGCCAAGCCGCGCTTACGCTCCGTTCAGAATGACAAGCATTGAAGCACCCATTAATCCGCCAAAAAAACCTTCACGCGGCGTTTTTACCGCATCCTTGGCCAAAAATATGCAAGTTTTACTGCATCTCGATGCATAGGATTCGCGTTTCATCTTTTGCAAAAAAGTGAACCTGGAAGGCCACACATTGCGCCCGGATCGATCCATGCTTCCTCAATGCATCCCCGGTGGCAGCGGCGGATGCTTCACCGGCTTCTTGAACATCCATGCGGCCCCCGCGCAGATGAACGCCAGCACTGCCGTCCAGCGGAAGATATCCACATACGCCATCAGCGCCGATTGCTGCTCCATCAGCCCGTAGATCAGGCCCAGCGAGCCGGGGCGGCCCTGCGCTGGGCCAAGCTGGTGGCCCACGTAAGCCGCGATCAGCGCCGACTTCTGCTGCAAGACCATATTCGACGAGCCAAGCTGCGCGCCCAGCTCGTTCTGATGCATCGCGGCTCTGCGAATCAGCGCCGTCGTCGCCATCGAAATCCCAATCGACCCGCCGATATTGCGCAGCATATTCGACAGGCCGGTGGCGTTGCCCATCTCCTTGTTGGGAATGGTGGCCATCATCATCGTGGCCATAGGAACAAAGACAAAGCTCAGCGCAAATCCCGTCAGCGTAATCGGAATCAGTAGCGTGTAGGGGCCGATGTCCAGGTTAATCATGCTGAAGATCAGCGAGCAGACCGCAAAGCCCAGAAAGCCGGCCGTCAGCAGCTTGCGATTGTCGATGCGCGAGCCCAGAATGCCAATAATCGGCGAGCCGACGAACGATCCAACGCCGCGCGGGAAGACCACCAGCCCTGCGGTAAAAGCTGTGTAACCAAGTATTTCCTGATAAAAGAGCGGCAGGATGGCGATGGTGATATAGATGCACATGCCCAGCATGGTGATGAGGATGCAGCCGGTCCTGAAGTTGCGGTCCTTCAGCACGTGCAGATCGAGCAAGCCCTTGGGATGCGTCCACGAGTGCCAGATCCACAGCACCAGCGAAGTCGCCAGCGCGGCCACCGTCCAGCGCACCCAGGCGGCGCCGAACCAGTCGTCCTCCTGGCCCTTGTCGAGCACGATTTGCAGGCTGCCGGTCCATACCATCAGCAGCCCGAAGCCGATATTGTCGAAGGCGCCCACCTTGGCGTTCTTGATATACGGCGGGTCGTGCACAAAGCGGCTGATCAGGATCACCGCCAGTATCCCCACGGGAATGTTGATGTAGAAGGCGTAGCGCCAACTGAAGGTATCGGTCAGCCAGCCGCCCAGCGTCGGCCCAATCACCGGCGCCATCACAATCCCCAGGCCATATGCGGCCATCGACATCGAGCGCTTCTGGATGGGAAAGCTCTCCAGCAAAATTGCCTGCGAGAGCGGTTGCAGCGCCCCTCCGCCCGCCCCCTGCATCACGCGCGCCAGCAGAATCACGCCCAGCGAGGGCGCAGCGCCGCAGAAAAACGACGCGACGGTAAAGATGGTCACGCAGATCAGCAGGAAGCGCTTGCGTCCCCAGCGCCGCGCAAACCAGTTCGACGCCGGCAGAATCACCGCGTTGGCCACCAGGTAGCTGGTCAGCACCCAGGTAGCCTCGGAGTTCGACGCCGACAGCGAGCCGGCAATATACGGCAACGCGACGGAGGCAATGGCGGTGTCCAGCACCTCCATGAAGGTCGGCAGCATCACCGAGACGGTCACCAGCCACGGGTTCACGCCCTGGGTCAGCGGGTAGCGGGCTTGGGCGGCGGCTGTCGTCATGGGGCAGGGACATTTTTGAGAGTAAACGATCAGGGCAAGCTTTGGCGCGTTCAATTCCGTAAGACAAACAAAATAAAGCGACTGCGCCTGCGAAGCCTGCTAACTCGCTAACTCGCTACCGCCGCGTGAGCGACGCGCTAACCCGCTGCCTTTGTCAAAACCGTAGAATAGATTTCCCGATCCAAGGCGGGTAGTCCGTTCATCAGTCCCGAAGGATCATCCTGAACCTTGAAAAGCTGTGCCCCGTTCATCGCAGTCTTATCGCGATGAGCGGGCAGGTGGCCCAGGTCCGGGGTCCCCACGGATAGGTCTTCGTCCGTGGGGTGGAGATCTCGCTTTTGAGACCTGGGATACCACGAACCCCAACCCGCCGCTTTGTATCAGGGCATGACTGGTAGGTCGAGGTTTTAACCCCGACGCCGCCAACCAGCCAAAATATGAGCACGGGCTTCAGCCCCTGAGGGACGGAGGGAGCAGGAGCCTTCAGGCTCCTGAAAGCAGGCGTACTACCTAAGAGGCTTGAGCCACGGGCCTTTCGTTGATCTTCTCGGATGCGCTTCGCTCAGAAGGCCAAACGAGGTTGAGGCGCCCAGCAGCTTCCCGGTGATTCGGGGGTTGATTTCTGCCTGGACGGAAGGGCGTTTGCAGGGAGTAACCCCAAAAGGGGCACGCCGAGGCTTCGCCGCGACAAGCCCGCGGAGGACACCGGGGCCTGCCGGAAGCGCATGGGGCTGGTAATTCTCCGCGCGTCACCCTCAAGAGGTCGCTTAGGGCTTGGGTGGCGTCTGCCGTTCCATGAGCAGGACAAAGATGAGGGACCCGATAAATAGCAACCCGAATAGGGCAAGTGGGGCGATCACCCTAAGATCCGACGGAGCTGGCTTTTGGGCGCTGAGGGCGTCCGCTACCCAGTTATGCAAATCAGAGAAAATCATCGCGAACGTGAAGAGGAGGACCCCAAAAAGGTTCAGCCTTCCGGGGCTCGTCTTATGCTCCGACTTCAGCGCAAGTTTTACCCCTTCGAGCGCGGCTTTGAACGTTCGCTCGACGATGAACGCGGCGATGAGCAAGAGGCCAGCTTCGAGGCCAATAACGAAGAATAGCTGGACCCATAGATTCATGAGAGCTTCGTATCTCGCTTCTGATTTCTCTGCTTTAACTGTGCCATGCCCCAATAGAGGGCTAAGGCAAACAGCATGAATACGGAAAACGCGGGGTTAACCAGATCGATCCCCAGTCCGAGGCGCAGAGCCAGCGCGAATAGTAAAAACAATGAGCCAAACTCGCAAAACAGCTTCAAACATTCGGCAGGCGACGCCTTGATCGCATTCAGTATGTCTCGGCGGCTTGCTTCAACTCTGCCAGTGACCTGTTCGTGCTGATTATTGAGTACTGCCCTCGTTTGGTCGTGCTGGCTGCGAATCTCCGATTTTAGTTCTTGGACAGCGGCGAATGTGGCCTTGATGGCCGAATAGTCCTCGGCCCCTTTGGGGGCGTATCGAATATCACGGGTTCGCCTAGATGCGATGGGCCGCCGGCCCTGAACCGGCTTTCTGAGATGAAGGTACTCCGCGGCCTCGCCTCTGAGGGTACTGGTCGCGCTACTGCGTTCGTGATATATTTCTTCAATCATTTACGGTGTCGCCTCCGCGCTTGAGAAACGCCTTGCTCAATTCAAGCTCCTTCCCCATGTTCCTGAGGAACCGTTTCATGGCATTTAGGTCATTTTCATCCATTAGGAAGGAGAATGTCCGCTCTTTGTCATCCTGATTGTTCAGCACGATATTTGCCATGATCACCGGATGAGTGTCAATTAATTTCTCGGGCAGTTTTCCTAGCCTGAACTCCTGCTCTTTCTCGTGAAAACGACACCGAATGTCCACCACCCCACTGATTCGCACGAACAGTGGCGCGCCGACTCTGATATATCGGGACACTACCAGGGCCGTTTCCCTATGCTGCGCAGCGATACTTAGGATGTCCGTGATCAACCCCAACGCACTTTCTGGGATGAGCCCGAGCGAAACTAGGTCGCCTGAGACAGCCTGTGGGGCGTCGTTCTCCATATTTGACCATAGGTAGGCCCAAGCCGAGACGGCGTCGCTCCAGTCTTCGGCACTCGCCTCGCCGCTCTGTTCCGCCGCGATCGCTGCCATTTCATTTGTATTACACGCGGGATATGTTCTCCCGATTTGCTCCAGCACGCTCCGCAAAGTCTCTGACGCGATCTTGATCAGCTTTCCAATGTCTTCTTTCAACTCCGCCTTGTCGCTCGGCGACCACTTCTCAAGGGTTTGGCCTATCTCGGTCAGCGCCATTCGTCGGCACCTCCAGTCGTCTGAAGTATATACGATTCTTGTCTCTGCCTGCCAGGCGGCCGGCCTTCGTTTCGGCCTTCCGACCCCACCGCGAAGTTCACTCTTCGAATTCGAACTGATTCTGCTCTACCGGCGGAGACGCTGACCGGGGATAGGTCCCGCCAAGTCGGCATGTCGGAAATCATCTTCGCGGCCAACAGTTATTGGGGCGTTGGCTGGAGGGTCGAACTAACAGGTTTCAAGGGCAGGGGTTTGAGCGCGGCTTCGCCGCGTGGATTGATTTCCAAAATCCGCCGGATGGAGGTTTGCGGGAGTTGAAACCCCCGCCTCCCTCCGGTTCGAGCCTCTCGCCTCCGAAACCCGGAAACAGCCTCACCCCGGCCAGCGTCATTCTGTTCCCTGACCTCTGATCTCCGACCCCTAATCTCTGATCTCTGACCCCTGACAGGATGACGTCATCACAACCATTCCACCCCAAACTGGTGAGCTATCTCGCACCATTTCAGGCAAAACCGGACAGCTACAGATCACCACTTTCTCCGAAACCGGAGACCAATAGCTGTTCATTTTGGGGGTAAACCGGCTGCATTTAGCTTCACACTCTGCGAAAATCGGTAGCCTTTAGCTCACGATTGATTTCGGTCCAGCAGCGAATCGACAAACGCTTCCGGGGAAAACTCCAGCAGGTCGGTCATCTGCTCGCCTACGCCGGCGTAGAGGACGGGTAGGTTGAGTTCCTGGGCGATGGCGACGGCGATGCCGCCTTTGGCCGTGCCGTCGAGCTTGGTCAGGATGATGCCGGTAACCCCCGCCGATTGCATGAATTGCCTAGCCTGGTTGAGACCGTTCTGGCCTGTCGTCGCGTCCATCACCAGCAGCACCTCGTGCGGAGCGCCGGGGATCAGCTTCGCCGCCGTCCGGCGCATCTTGTCCAACTCGTCCATCAGGCCGGTCTTGGTGTGCAGACGCCCGGCGGTGTCCACGATCAACTCATTGATATTGCGGGCTTTGGCTGCCGAGGCCGCATCGTAGAGCACGGCCGCCGGGTCGCCGCCGTGGCGGGTCTTGATCATCTCCACGCCGGAGCGCGCGGCCCAGATTTCCAACTGCTCGATAGCCGCGGCTCGAAAGGTATCCGCGGCGCACAAAAGCACGGAGTGCCCCTGGGCGCGATACCAGGCGGCGAGCTTGCCTGCGGAGGTGGTTTTGCCGGTGCCGTTGACGCCCACCAGAAAGATGACGTTGGGGCCGTCGGTCGGCGGCAAGACGCTGGATTTGTTGGCGATGGGAGCTTCGAGTATGGCGCGGATCTGGGCCTTGAGCAGGGCGCGGAGTTCGTCGCCGCCCTTGATCGTCTGGCGGCGGGCGCGGTCGCGCAGGGCTTCGAGGATGGCGGTAGTGGTCTGCACGCCAAGATCACTAGTAAGCAGCGCCGATTCAAGGCTTTCCAAGGTGGATTCATCGACCGTGCGGGTCAGTGCGACGAGCGTCTCGATCTTCGTGGAAAGCGAATCGCGAGTGCGCGCGACGGCCTGCTTCATGCGGCTGAAGAGGCTGGCGCTCGCCTCCGGGCCGGTGTCGGGCGCGGTATTCTGGGTGTCTTTTCTGCCACCGAAGAGCTTCATCATCTAATGAGTCCAGCTTTGAGTTTAGAGCATCGCGGCGGGGATTAGAGGTCAAAGTTAAGGGAATAGGATGAGCATGGCCGGGGTAGGAACGTCTTTCTGGTTCCTTGTATATAAGAGAGACTGATCGCATGGAACCTGGCAATGTGGAGTTGCCGGGAACTGAATGGTTACCGATTTTGGGCGTTTGCTGCGGAGTAGGCGGCTCAGCTTGTATTCTTGAATCCATGAAAATTGCTGTTAAGTCTGATGGGTTGACTTTAGCGGAGTGTATCCTGCACTTGGAGTGTGGCCGATGTTCTGGGGACTATCTCTGCCGCGTCTCCTTTGATTTACGCCCCACTGACGTAATTGTCATTGAATCTCTCGAGTCTGTTGCAGCGAGTTTTTCAAACTGTGGATTCGATGACTCGTTTTTCGTTTCAAGTCCATTTATCCGAGAGCCTATCGAGTGCTTTGTAAACTCTACGCCACGAGACTCGAATGGAGGGTTCAAGATAAAGCTCATGCCAAAGCGGGCCTACGTTTTCGTGGACCAATCCCGGCCTCTTGTCCGCGTGACTGCCGGAGTTATCAATCTAGGACATTATGGACACAAAAGGCCGCTTGTCGCGCGCCAATTCACTTTGACAGATACCGTATGGACTATCGACTTTACACCTGCCCTCGAACTTATTCTTGAATATCCTCCAGAAATCCAAAATGGGGAATACTTTTTCACCCATCAAATAGAGTTAAAGAAGAAGGACGGTTCCTCGTTTTCTGCGATTGAAGCCCGCGAAGAACTCAATCTATTATGCGAATTCCTGTCTTTTTGTCATGGATTTTGGGTCTCGACAGCGCTTACTTACGGAATCGACGAAGAAGGGGTTGTTGCAATGGAGGAGTGGGGTATACGTCAGGTCAGTCCTTGGCATCGAGGGACGAATTGGCTTGATGAGTGTAATGGGGACTGTATGGTCGAACTGTATCCGCTTTTCGTCGAACGGATGAAGGATCGAGAGTGGCGCGAAGCTATTGTGCACGCGATCTACTGGAATCACCGTTCCGAAACGACCTTTGTCGGACCAGATGGCGGATGTATACTCCTTCAAACAATCCTAGAGCGATTAGCCTGGCAACTCCTCGTTATAGATAGGAGGTCTCTTTCCGAGGATGGCTTTTCAAAACTTCCGGCTGCGGATCAATTGAGGCTGCTTGCATCCGCCTGTTTGATTCCACTCGAAATCCCACCACAGCTGTCTGATCTGCAAAAGACCGCAAGAGAATTCAATTGGAATGATGGACCGCAAGCATTTGTTGAGATTAGGAATCGACTCGTTCATCCTCCCAAGAAAAAAGGAACACAGGAAAAGAGATACCCGTATTATGAGGCATATCTGCTCGGGAAATGGTATCTTGACCTCGTGATTCTGAATACCTGCAAATATCAGGGCCTTTACGCGAATCGGACAAAGATTCCTCGCTGGCCCGGCGACGTTGAGCGAGTACCATGGGTCTCATGATTGCCTGTGGTTTGGACTTGAGCGAAGCCGAAAATTGCGTCCTGTTAAAGCGCTGAAAAGCAATAGCAGATCCTTCGGCTTCGGTGCGCCTCGCTCAGGATGACAATTATGGATATGCACGAGTAGCAATGCTTCACCTGAATGATTGTCCTTAGTGCTCGTCCTTGCCGGGACGAAGCATCAGGGCTTTGATCGCTTCGCGAGGGTCCTTGCCTTCGTTGAGGATCAGCTCCATCTGCTCGGCGATGGGCATTTCTATTCCGTGCTGACGGGCAAGGCCTAATGCGGCGCGGGTGGTCGAAACTCCTTCGGCCACTTTTCCGCCCAGGCCGGCGAGGATTTCGGTGAGTTTGCCGCCTCGGCCCAACTCCTGGCCCACGGTGCGGTTGCGGCTGAGTGAGCCGGTGCAGGTGAGGACCAGGTCGCCGACGCCGGAGAGGCCGGCAAGAGTCTCGCGGCGGCCGCCGCAGGCTACGGCGAGGCGAGTGATCTCGGCGATGCCGCGGGTCATTAACGCTGCGGCGGAGTTATAGCCGAGGCCGACTCCGGCAGCGACTCCGGCGGCGATGGCGATCACGTTCTTGAGCGCGCCGCCGAGTTCTACGCCAATCAGATCCGTAGACGTGTAGAGGCGGAGGGTCTCCGAGGAGAATTCGGCCTGGATACGGGTGGCGATGGCGGGGTCGTGGAAGGCGACGGTGAGGGCGGTAGGCTGGCCCTGTGCGACTTCCAGCGCGAAGCTGGGGCCACTGAAGGCGCCGATGGAGAGGGTAAGGCCTAATTCAGCCAGGCTGGCGGCGATGACCTGGGTCATGCGCAGATAGGTGTGGTCTTCGACGCCCTTGGTGGCGCTAACGATGATTTGGCCGGGGTGGAGATGAGGTCCAACGCGGGCGAAGGTGGAGCGGAGAAACTCCGAGGGAACGACGGAGACGACGATTTTGGCATTGGCAACGGCCGCGTTGTCGCCGGTGATGGCGATCTCGGGCGGGAGGGGAAAGCCGGGTAGGAAGAGCTTGTTTTCGCCGTCGGCGATGATCTCCTGGGCGAACTCCGGGCTGTGCGCCCAGAGCGAGAGCTGGTGTCCGCCGCGGCGGTGAAGCGAAAGGGCGATGGCGGTTCCCCATGCGCCGGAACCTAAGACGATGATGCGGCTCATGCGGGCTTCTTCTCTCCCAGGCGGGATTCCGTGCCGGCGATCAGGCGGCGGATGTTTTGGTGATGTTTGACGATAATGAGCAGGGCGACGGCGATCTCCACCGCGATGAAGAACGGGGGGCGGTCGACGCGGAACAGGAAATTTACAAATAAGGGAAAGCTGGCCGCGCCGAGGATGGAGGCCAGTGAGACGTAGCGGCTGATCGCGAGGACCAGAAAGAAAACCGAGATGGCGGCCAGAGCGGCGAGGGGCGTGGCGGCCAGGAAGACGCCGAAGCCGGTAGCCACGCCCTTGCCGCCGTGGAAGCGTAGCCAGACCGGGAAGACGTGGCCAAGGACGGCAATCAGCGCTGCCAGAGCTTCGGCGTTGTAGATCGAACTCTGGGGCAGCAGCAGGCCGCCGAGGAATGCGCCCAGCCAGACGGCGGAGCAGCCCTTGAGCATATCGAGCAGGAAGGTAGCCGCGCCCAGGCCCTTGCCGCCGGAACGTAAAACATTGGTGGCGCCGATGTTGCCGCTGCCCGTCTGGCGGATGTCCTGATGGCGAAAGAGGCGGACAAGCAGGTAGCCGGTGGGAATGGAGCCGAGCAGGTAAGCGGCGGCGACGATGAGCAGAATTGCGAGGACCATAACGAGAGAGAGTTTAGCAGGTGGAGGCGGCTGGAGGCGGTGGTTTTCAGGAGTGCGCGCTTGCCGGATGGGGTAAAGCTCCGGCGGTATTTCGCGGTCCCGATAGCCTTAGCGGCTGGACAAAGCGTGCCGGGCGGTACGGACCTCGGCGGCCAGAACCTCAAGCATCTTGAGCGCCATCGGCGGGTTGGTTTGCATCAGGCTGATGAAGTCGTCGCGGGTGACGAAACTGAGGCATGCGCCGGTACGGGCTACGGCAGTGAGCGTGTAGGGTTCGCCGCTGATCAGGCCTGGCAGACCGAGCAGCGAGCCGGCGACGGCCTGCATTTGCATCACCTGCGCGCCGCTGGGTGAGGTCATGGTAAGGGTGAGCTCGCCCCGGTTGAGAATGTAGAGGCCGGCAGGGATCTCTCCCTGGCGGAAGAGAACGCGATCTCCGCCGCAGGAGATGGGTTTGGACCCTTTTTCGAGTGTCTGGATCAAATCCGGATCGGCGACGAATGCAGACGGGTCAAGTTTCACTAGCAACCTCCATGAATTAAAACGAGGAATGAATGGGCAAAGAATGCGTCTGATCGCCTGTGAAGCTATGGTTTCATCGCTGGGGGCTTGTATATGGTGATGGGCATCACATATTGATGGTTAAAACTGGAGGCAGAAGAGTCGACGGTGAACAGATCACCTTTCGTAACCGTTCCAGCCGATTGCAGCGTCCTTGCGATATAGTTATCTGGATGATTTTCCGCATTTTCAGGGCATTCGTTTTTCTGCCGCTCGTAGGCTGTGCGCCGTTTGCGCTCGCCCAGGCTGCCGCGCCCGATCCGGGCAGCGCCAATCCCCGCAACGTGGACGCTACCCAGTTCGGCGACATCGTCGCTCTCGGCCCCAACTGGCTCTTCACGCCCGGCGACGACCCGGCCTGGGCCTCGCCCGTCTACGACGACAGCAGCTGGAAGACTGTCTCCACCGAAAAGCCGCTGACCTACTACGGTTATCGCGATCTCCACTTTGCCTGGTACCGGATTCACGTCCATCTGCGCCCCGGCACGCGCAACCTGACGGTTGGGACCATGTACATCGCCGGCAATTTCGAGGTCTATGCCAACGGCGTCCGCCTCGGAGGCAGCGGCAAGATGAAGGAGCGGCTGCTTTCTGAACAGGAATCTCTGGTCTCCTATGCCGTTCCCGATCATCAGATTGGAGAGCGAGGCGATCTTGTCCTGGCCATCCGCTGCGCTGTCAACTGGGGATCGAGCGGAGACCACGGCGCCAGCACGCCTCTCAGTTCCGAATCCGTCTATCTCCTCAGCCGGGAGTCGGCGCCGCTGATCACCAGCTATGTGGCAGCCCACCTGGGCGGACCGGAGCTGCTGCTGTCCATCCTGTCCCTGCTTGCCGGCGTGATCTCGTTCGCGCTCTATTTTGCGCTGCAAAGCCAGCAAGAGTATCTGGCAATAGGTATCTATCTGCTCGCCGACAGTGTGATGGAAGCTCTACAACTTTGGCTCCATGTAGCTACGTTCTCCTTTCCTGTCGACGTTATGGAGTATGTTATGGTGGGCGTGCTGACCATTGCGCTCATCGAGTTTGTGCGGCTGGTGCTGCATCTGCCGCGCACACGCTGGCTGCTGGCGATGGAAGTGGTTTGTTCGCTGGTTTTCCTGTTGACTCCGCTGCACACCCTGGGAATCATTTCGAACACGCTCAATTCGGTCTTTTTCGTACCTATCCTGGTGATGAAAATTGTTCTGCCTGTACTGCTGATCAGGGGCCGGCTAAAGGGTAACCGTGAGGCCGGCCTGCTGCTTGGTGCAATTCTCATCAGCGCCCTGGCCGATTATTGGTATTTCCTCCGCAATCTGGCCCATTACGCGCATCTGTACGCGCTGCTTGCCTATCTTCCCTTTAACATTCCCCTAGGGAGCTATCAGATCAGTTTTTACTCGGTCGGCGACTTCTTTTTCGACATCTTCATTCTGATCTTCCTGGTGCAGCGCACGGTGCGCATCGCCCGCGAGCGCAACCGTGTGGCCGCCGAACTGGAAGCCGCCCGCAGCACCCAGGAGCTTCTGCTGGCCCGCTCCGCACAACCCACGCCAGGCTTCCATGTCGAGACGATCTACTATCCGGCGAGCGAGGTGGGCGGCGACTTCTTTCTCGTCGCATCGTTGCCCAATGGAGGCCTCCTTGCCATCGTCGGCGACGTCTCCGGTAAGGGCCTGCTGGCGGCCATGCGCGTGGCCATGATCCTTGGAGTGCTGCGCCGCGAAGACTGCCGGGAGCCGGCCGCTGTGCTGCACAATCTCAATGAGGCCTTGTTCACGCAAGGCGAATCCGGCTTCACCACAGCCTGCTGTGTTCAGGTCGAGCCCGATGGACGCTACACCCTGGCCAACGCCGGCCACATCACGCCTTACATTGACGGCCGCGAAGTGCCAACCCCGTCGTCCCTGCCACTAGGTATCGCACCCGATCAGCACTACGCATCTGTCACAGGCAGCCTCTCCGCGGATCAAAAGATTGTGCTGCTCTCGGACGGCGTGGTCGAGGCCCGCTCTTCAACCGGCGCGCTGCTGGGCTTCGAACGGCTGGCTCAGCTCACGCTCAAATCGGCGCGCGAAATCGCCGACACCGCCAAAGCCTACGGCCAGCAAGATGACATCACCGTCCTCACGCTGGCCCGCACGGCCTGATGCTATCGATGCACACGAAAAGCGTGCGCTGAAACTACACATCGAGAGCATTCTTCCTATTGGCGTATACGGCGTGGACCGGGAGGTCCACGCGACAGCCGGCCAGGAGGCCGGCGCTACCTGTTCTTAGAGCGACCGGCAACCTTGAGCCTAGCTGGAAATCCACTTTATACCAACAGGCAACATGCGCGAGTTACTCGATGGCAGTGGAGGCAACCTCGTGCAGCCAGTTAGGGGCTTTGAGCAGTTCACGGGGACGGGAGCCGTCGGCGGGGCCTACTAATCCGTCGCGCTCCATCAAGTCGATCAGATGCGCGGCGCGGCCGTAGCCGATCCTCAGGCGGCGCTGGAGCAGCGAGGTCGAAGCCTTGCCGAATTCGAAGACTAATTGCACCGCGTCGTTGAAGAGCGGATCGTTTTCGTCGGGGTCGGGGTTGGAGCCGTCGACGCTGGCGCGCTCGTCCTTGGGCGATTCGAGGAAGCCTTCGACGTACTCGGCCTGTCCCTGCGCCTTCCAGAAGCCTACGACCGCGGCGGTCTCCATTTCGGTGACGAGCGGCGCGTGGAGGCGCATCAGGCGGCTGGTTCCGGGCGGCAGGAAGAGCATATCGCCTCGACCCAGCAGAGCTTCCGCCCCGTTGGTGTCGAGGATGGTTCGCGAATCGACCTTGGTGGCCAAGCGGAAGCTGATGCGGGAGGAGATGTTGGCCTTAATGAGTCCTGTGATCACGTCCACCGAGGGGCGTTGCGTGGCCAGGATGAGGTGAATGCCGACGGCGCGGGCCATCTGCGCGAGGCGGGTGATCGACTCCTCGACGTTGGCGCGGTCCAGCATCATCAGGTCGGCCAGTTCGTCGATGATGATGACGATGTAGGGCAACGGCTCTTCGTCTTCGGCGTCGGAGAAGAGCGAGGGCATGACGCCCTCGAAGAGCTTGTTGTACTGGTCGATGTTGCGCACGCTGCGCGAGGCCAGCAGCTTGAGGCGGCGCTCCATCTCGCGGACGGCGTTCCTGAGCGCGTTGGCGGCGAGCTTCGGCTCCGTGATGATGGGCGTGAAGAGGTGCGGCACGCCTTCGTACATGCCCAGCTCTACGCGCTTGGGATCGACAAGAATGAGGCGGACCTGCGCCGGAGTGGTGCGGTAGAGCAAACTCATAATCATCGCGTTGATGGCGACAGATTTGCCGCTGCCTGTGCTGCCGGCGATGAGCACGTGAGGCATGGCGGCCAGATCGGCGGTGCGGATGCGGCCGTTGATGTCCTTGCCCATGGCGATGGTGAGGCGGGATTTGGCTTTGTTGAAGTCTTCCGACTCCAGGCAGTCGCGCAGATGGATGGTCTCGCGGCGATGGTTGGGCACCTTGATGCCGACGGTGTTCTTGCCGGCCATGCGCTCGATGAGGATGCTTTCAGCGCGCATCGCCAGGCAGAGATCGTCGGCGAGGCCGGTGACGCGCGAGTACTTGACGCCGGCTTCGGGCTTGAACTCATACGTCGTGACCATCGGCCCGGGGTTGATCTGGACCACCTGGCCGCGCACATCGAACTCGGCGCATTTTTCCACCAGCACGCGGGCTTCGTCGCGCAGTTCGTCCTCGCGGACGGTCTGCGGACCGTCGCCGGGGTTGAGCAGCGTGCTGGGCGGCAGCTTGAAGCCGCTGACGCTCTTGGGCTTGACGGTCGAGGTGTGCAGATCGGCGTCGGCGCGTTCGTGAATGGCGATTGGATCGGCGTGCGGGGCAGGGGCCGGCTCAAAGGTGAAGCGGGGGGCGGTTGGCTCAAAGTGCGCGGGCGCGGGATGGGCAGGGATGGGCTGTGGCGGCGCGGGGGCGAAGTGCGCCGCTTCCGCATGAGCCGTGATGGGGATGGCGGCGGGGGTCGATTCGGAGGGCGCCGGAGCCGGGGCAGCCGCGCTGCGCTCCCAGATGCTGCGCGCTGGGGCGGGGTTCGGGGCTTCGTCCGCAGTCGGTTGGATGGCGCGCTGATAGGCGGGAATGTCTTGCGGGTCGATTTCGGGCGCGCGCCGGCGATGGAAGAGTCGGGCAAAGAGACCGGGACGAACGTCGAGCGGCGCCTGACCGTCCTCCGAATCCGCGTCGGGAACCTGCTGCGGGGATGGTTTTTCCAGCTCGCGCTCGGCAAGGCGCTCTTCCTTGAGTTCTGCGCGCTGCTCGCGCCAGTTGCGCCAGCGGTCGTGCAGCAAGGCGAGATTGAGCCAGCGGGCCTGAAGGCTCTCGAAGATGGCCTCGAAGCTGACGGCCGAGGCAAACCAGAGGCCCGCGGCGGCCAGCACGTCGGCCACCAGCCACGCGCCCTGGATGTTCAAATAGGTCACGAGCCAGCCGGCCATCAGCTTGCCCACCACGCCCTCGACCGGCAGCGCATGAAGCCACAACCAGCGCCAGGGCAGCAGACCGAGGACGGCAGGTAGAAAGGCGAGCGCCAGCACGGTGCCCAACCATCGCAGCCACGCCAGCCCGCCGGGACGCGAACGCATCCAGGTCCAGCCCAGCCCGCCCAGCCACAGGGGCAGGAAGAAGGCGGTGATGCCGACGGCTTGCAGCAGCAGGTCGCTAAGATAGGCGCCGAAGAGGCCAATCCAATTGCGGACGGCGTGGGGGCCAATCTCTCCCGAGGCGGTATTCAGCGATGGGTCAGTGGGCTGGTACGTGGCCAGCGAAAGCAGTACGAGTAGCGCGGCCAGTACCAGCACCAGCCCCAGAAAGATGTTGAGGGGACGGCTGCGTGTCGGCGCTAAAACAATGCGAATCGGTTTCATGGCGGTGGCGCTCCATCTCGCTGGCTACTCTGGAAAGCTGCCGCGAGCGAGAGGATGGAGCGGACAAAGACTCCCAGAGCAGTCTTCATTATCTGCGTTGGAAGGCTGGCTTTTGTGCAAAAGTGGGCGGGAGGAACCTTGGTGTGGACCCCCGCGCGGGCTCAGCTTCCGAGATACTTCGCCCCCCAGATCAGCAGCGCCGCGCCGAGGATGATGCGGTAGATGGCGAATATCGTAAACCCGTGCTTGCGCACCCAGTGGAGGAACCACTCCACCACGCCCAGGGCCACGATGAACGAAACCACGAAGCCGATAATGAGCACGATCCAATTATCGGTGGTCATCACAACGTGTGCCGCGCCGCCGCCGCTGGGGAAGACTTCCTTCTTCAGGTCCCAGATCGTCGCGGCGATCATGGTGGGAATGGAGAGCAGGAAGCTGAATTCAAGGGCAGCGGGCCGGTCCATGCCTGCGACCTGGCCGGCGGCGATGGTGGACATGGAGCGCGAGGTGCCGGGGAAGAT
This sequence comes from Occallatibacter sp., assembly GCA_052147235.1. GTDB lineage: Bacteria > Acidobacteriota > Terriglobia > Terriglobales > Acidobacteriaceae > Telmatobacter. Next base: position 9,401 of record JBKQLG010000276.1, on the reverse strand, counting down.
CGCCGAGAGCGTCTGGCAGAGTCCGATCCAGATGGCCTGGGGCAGGGTCATCTCCTCCACGTGAGTCGTGCCGGCTTCGCGGCGGTCGCTCCATACATCGACGATCCACATCACGATACCGCCGATCAGCAGCGCCAACGCAATCGCCTTCAGGCTGCCCAGGTTCTTCTCGCTCCACTTGTGCAACAACAGCGCGGGCGCGGAGGTGAAGGCAAATGCGATCAGCGTCATAGAGATGGGATGGTTCAGCCATGTGCGGTCGCCATTTTCGCCCTTGGGAAAGGTGCGCATGAAACCCACGATGCGACTCAGGAAGAGCAGCAGCAGCGCCAGAATCGCGCCCAGTTGAATCACGATGGTATACATCTTCCAATAGGCGTCATCCAGCGGAATCTTCATCAAAGCTTCGGTGATGCGCAGGTGCGCCGTCGAGCTGACGGGGAGAAATTCGGTCAAGCCTTCCACAATGCCCAGTAAAACGGACTGAATGTATGGGTTCAAGTAGCCTCCAGGTTGCCGGTCACTCCCGGTCGATGCCGTAGACGGGAATGCCTTCATCCAATTTGAACACGAGCGCGGCGGCTCGAACGGCAAAATCCGTCTGAGGGAACTTGTCTTTTAACCTTGCGGCCAGTTCGCGGGCGTGCGCGTGAGCGGCGTCGCTCTTCTTGTCGCTGCCGTCGGCGGCAAACATATCGGTGAGAACGGCCTGGCGGTATACGGCCTGATAGAGAGCCTGCGCGGTCTTTGGGCTGTCAGGATATTCGGCCGCGTACTTCTCGTAGATCTCCGATTCTTTATCCGGGCATTTGGGCGAGCCCTGCCAGTCGCCGCAGAGCTTGTTCTCGATCAGTTCGAAGGCGGCCAGATCGGCTGGGCGGGTATGGGGATAGAGCTTGATGACCTTGCGCAGCTCGTCCTCGTCCATCTGGTCGCGCATATAGGGATCGCGCTCCCTGGCCGAGGGGCGCGAGGAAGCGTCGGCCTTCTGCAACTGCCAGAGAATGTCCGCTGCTCGCCATGCTGCCTCTGGGGCGAGCGGCGATTTGGGAAACATCTCCACTAGGCGTCGGTAGAGCAGACGCGCGCTCTGCGCTGCGTTCACCGGGCCGCGCGGGTCACTGGCCAGCGACTCCTGATTGGCCGCCTCGCCCATCAGCACCTGGTCGCCGTTGGGCGTTGTTTCGATGACCACACCTTTGGCCTCCATCCAGCCGGAGATGGGCGGAGGCACCTCGTCGCGGCCGAATTCGGGGGCGTCTTTCTGGCGCGCTTCCTGAATGTCGGTGTTGGCGTAGACGCGCAGCCAGGAGCCGCTGTGCTCGGCGACCACCATCTCGCGTCCAATCTGCACGCGGTCCACCTTCTGCGAGCTGGTGTCAGGCGAGATGTAAAGCCAGGTGACTCGCAGCGGCGTGGCGCGCGGGCCGGCCATCGGCTTTTCCAGTTGCGGCGGCTTGCCGGCATGGGTGGTCAGCGCGGCGCAGGCCAGGGTAATAGCAAGCGCAAGGCTTCGGGGAGCGGGGATGCAGGGCTTCTTCACAGAGAGAATCATAGCCGAAGGACGTTACGGTGTGTTGTGGGTGAGCAACTGGGCGGAGTGATACAATGAATACATGTATTCGCACGGGAGGTGAAGGTGGCTACTTCGATCAGGCTTGCACCGGAAATCGCGAACCGTCTGGATCAGTTGGCTTTGAGGACGGGCCGCACCAAGGCTTTCTATCTGCGGGAGATCATTGAAGGCGGCATCCGTGAGATGGAGGATTATTATTTGGCCGCCGAGACGCTGGCGCGCGTACGCAAGGGGCAGGAGCGGGTGTATTCTTCGGCTTCGGTGAGGAAAGACCTTGGCCTGGGCGATTGAGTACGCGGAGACCGCGAAGAAGCAACTACGAAAACTGGACAAAGCAGCAGCACGGCGCATCGTCGATTTCATGGATGAGCGCGTTGCTCCGAGCGATGATCCGCGCGGATTGGGCAAGGCGCTGAAAGGAACTTTGGGCGATCTGTGGCGCTATCGAGTGGGTGATTTTCGCGTCTTTTGCGATATTCAGGACGCGGTGCTAACGGTTCTGGTCTTGCAGATCGGCAATCGGCGAGAAGTCTATCGATGAACTTCAGGCTTCGGTAAGTACCTCGGCGAGCAGTTCTGGCGCGATGTTGCCGCCGCTCACCACAGCCACGGCTTTTTTATAGACGGGCAACTCCCCCGCATGGAAGAGCAGCGCCGCAACAGCCACCGCTCCGCTGGGTTCGGGAACCAGGCGAGTGGCGGCTACAATCGCCCGCATGGCGGCGCGAATCTCAACCTCGGTGACGGTCAGGATGCCGTCCACAAAGGCCTGGATGTGGGCAAAGTTGCGCACACCCACGCTCTGCGTGCGCAGGCCGTCGCAGAGGGTGCGGCTGACCAGCTCGGCGGGCCACGTGACGATAGAGCCAGTGCGAAAGCTCTCCGCCGTGTCGCCGGCCAGCTCCGGCTCTATGCCGAAGACCTTTGCCTGCGGCCGCAACTGCTTCACCGCGGCGGCCACACCGCTCAACAAGCCACCGCCGGAGACCGGCGTCAGCACCAGGTCCACATCGGGAAGAGCTTCGACGATCTCCATGCCGCAGGTGGCTTGGCCGGCGATGATCTGCCCGTCATCATAGGGCGGCACGACGACGTACCCGTGCTCGCGGACAAGCTGCTCGGCCACGGCCAGCCTCTCGCTCGAAGCCAGGCCTACATCGACGACCTCCGCACCCAGCGCCAGCGTCGCCGCACGCTTGATGGCGGGCGCGTTCGAGGGCATCACGATGACAGCCTTAGCTCCAACATCGCGCGCCACAAAGGCCACGGCCTGGGCGTGGTTGCCGCTCGAATAGGTGATGACGCCGCGGGCGATCTCGCCGGGAGTAAGCTGGAGAATTTTGTTGGCCGCGCCGCGTATTTTGAATGCGCCGATGGGCTGGAGGCTCTCTGCTTTGAGCCAGATTCGCTTGCCGGTTCCGTGGCCGGAGAGGCCGGGAAAGGCGGCTTCGACCAGCGGGGTCTTCACGGCGATCTGCGCGATGCGTGCGGCTGCGGCGCGAATGGTTTCGAGGGAGACGAGGTCGGCCATGAGAGGAATTGTACAAATGTCGGCTGTCTGCACCGTTTTGCATGAGCAATTCATGGACATTGATCGGTGCCGGCCCTGGCATGCAGGCGCATCTTTCGCCAAAACCGCCCTTGAACTGGTAATTTGAAGTAGAAGGATATTGTTTTTGCCGATGGCCTCGAACCCCTATTTTTCACTGGCAGTTCTGTTCCTGGCGGCGCTGGGCTTTGGGCTGGCTCCACTGGGGCTGGCGTGGCTCTGGGCCAAGGTCTTTTCGCCTTCCAAGCCGAACGCCGTGAAGAACTCCATCTACGAGTGCGGTCTGGAGTCCAGGGGCGATGCCTGGATGCAGTTCCACTCCGGCTATTACCTGTATGCAATTATCTTTCTGATCTTCGATGTGGAGGCGGTCTTTCTGCTGCCCTTTGCGGTGGCCTTCAGCGGGCTGGGCGTGGCGGCTTGCGGGGCGATGCTGGTCTTTGTGCTGCTGCTGGTGGAGGGGCTGGCGTGGGCCTGGGCCAATGGCGTGCTGAGAACTGATGACGTGTTAGTTCTCCGTCGTCAGTTCTCAGTTGTCAGTTTTCCAGGTCTCAAAATCGAGACCTGGGGCACCCGATAGAGGTGGTGCTGACAGCGGAGAACTGAGAACTGAGAACTGGGAACTGAGAACTGGGAACTGAGAACTGGAGCAAAGCGATGGACGAGAGCTTAAAGATCGAACTGGGCAAGCAGGGGATCTTCGTGACGAACCTCTCGGAGCTGTACAACTGGGGGCGGCGGAACTCGATCTGGCCGATGCAGTTTGGCTTGGCCTGCTGCGCGATCGAGATGATCGCCACCACCATGGCGCGCTACGATCTGGCGCGCTTCGGGGCCGAGATCTTCCGCCCGTCGCCCCGCCAGGCCGACCTGATGATCGTCTCCGGCACGGTGACGAAAAAGATGGCCCCGCAGGTGGTGCGGCTCTACAACCAGATGGCCGAGCCGCGCTACGTGATTGCAATGGGAGCCTGCGCGATCAGCGGCGGGCCCTTCAAGCAAGGCTACAACGTGCTCAAGGGGATCGACCGCTATATTCCCGTGGATGTACATATTCCCGGCTGCCCGCCGCGGCCGGAGGCGCTGATTCAGGCCTTCATGACGTTGCAGAAGAAGATTGATGGCCAGCCATTAACCGGCGAGGACCGACCGCGCTTTCTAGACGCGGAGCAGCAGGGCGAATTCCCCGTGCCCGTCTTTGGAGAGCACGACCTGGAGCCGGCGTCGAACAAAGGTGTGTGGCCGGTGCCGGTGATCAACAACAGGGACTAGATGACAGCTTTGAAGGTACTGGTTTGAAAACAATAGAAGAGATCAAAGCGGCGATTGAGGCGGCCATTCCGGGCGCGGGGGTAGAGATTGTCTTGAACCCCAGCCCCAGTGGGCAGCACTCGCTGCGCCTCGCGCCGGAATCCGCGCTGGCTGTAGCGAAATACCTGCGCGATGACGCGGAACTGAAGCTCGATTATCTGTCGAACGGGACCGGCGTGGATTGGCCGGAATCTCTGGAAGCCGTCTATCACCTTTATTCCGTTGAGAAGATGTACGGGCCGGTGGTGATCCGCATGAAGACCGTAAACCGCACCGATCAAGTCGCATTGCCTTCCTTGACGCCGATCTGGCGGTCGGCGGAGTTTCAGGAGCGGGAGATCTTCGATCTCTACGGCATCGTATTTACGGGTCACCCGGACCTGCGGCGGCTGCTGATGTGGGAGGGCTTCAAGGATCATCCGATGCGGCGAGATTACCGCGAGCCGGACGACTTCGAGTATGAACCGACGGCGCACGACGAGGTGCTGAAGCGGGCGGCGGAGCATCAGGCTGCGGCTGCCGGCCATCCGGGAGCGGAGGCCGGCGCATGAGTGTCGCGGGAGAGCTTCTGAATCCGAAGCCGAAGGGTTGGAACCGCCCGGCGGTGATGATCGGGCCGGATAGCGAGGGCGAGCTGCTGGAAGTGGCGATGGGGCCGCACCATCCCTCGACCCACGGCGTCTTCCGCATGGATGTAGCTCTGGACGGCGAGCGGGTGGTGCGGCTGCGTCCGGTCTTCGGCTACCTGCACCGCAACCACGAGAAGATTGCCGAGGGGCAGAGCTATCTGGCCTCCATGCCCTACACCGACCGGCTGGATTACATCTGCCCGATCACCAACAACTGGGCCTATGCGCTGGCCGTGGAGAAGCTGACCGGCCAGGAGGTTCCCGAGCGCGCCGAGTACCTGCGGGTGATCCTGGGCGAGCTGACGCGCTTCCAGAACCACGCCTCGTCGATCGGATTTTTGATTCAGGAGATGGGCGCCAGCGGCACGCCGCTGATGTACGCCTTCCGCGAACGCGAAAAGATTCTCGATCTCTTCGAGGAACTGACCGGGGCGCGCATGATGGTCAACTATATGCGCTTCGGCGGCTGCCGCGTGGATGCGTCGTCGGCGTGGCTCGACAGAACGCGCAAGGTGGTCGCGGGCCTCGCCGGATTTGTGGACGAGTATGAACGGTTTCTGGCAACCAATGAGATTCTAATGGCGCGCACGCAGGGCGTGGGCGTGCTGCGGCCTGAGCTGGCGGTGAACGCCGGAGTCACCGGGCCGATGCTGCGCGCCTCGGGCGTGAACTACGACATTCGCAAGGTGGACGGCTACGGAATTTATAACCGCTTCAACTTCCGCGTGCCGCTGGGCGATCATGGGGATGTCTACGACCGCTTCATGATTCGCTTGCTTGAGATGAGAGAGTCGATCAAGATTCTTGAACAAGCGCTGAAAGAGATTCCCTCGGGGCCGGTGATGAGCCCCACGGCCAAGATTCGCGGCTTCCGTCCCAAGCCGGGCGAGGCCTACGGGCGGATCGAATCGCCCAAAGGCGAACTGGGCTTTTATCTGATCAGTAACGGTGGACCGAACCCCTATCGCTACCGGGTGCGCCCGCCGAGCTTGATTAACCTGACGATTCTGGAAGATATGTGCCTGGGCGTCAACGTGGCCGATGTGGTGCTGATCTTTGGCAGTGTGGATATTGTGCTGGGAGAAGTGGACCGATAAGGCAGGGAATAGGGAATTTGGCACGAGTGCATATTCGTTGACGGCTTCATACGGGATGCGTCAGGCCCCAATGGCTTTTCCTGGAGCATCCGAAGCAAGCCCGCGCAAGCGGAGATGACAGAATGAAAAGGAGAGGTCACATGAGGATTCGTCGAGTACTCGTAGTGGTTGTCGCGGCTGCCGCTCTGATGGGCAGCCTGAGCGCCTATGCCGGTAACAACAAAAACAAAGTCATCGCAAACCCGAACGAAAGCGGCAACTATAACTTCACCTGTGTGGGACCGACGCTGGGTTTGAAGCTGGATTCCTTCAGCCTGCCATTCTCCCGCAGCGCCGCGACCTCGACCGATGGGAAGATGGGTGCTGCTTCCGGGAAGGCCACAACCTCCATTTTGACGATCGAGTTCGCGGCGAGCAAGGCCTATGCGACCTTGTATTCGCAGATTATCAAAGCCGATCACTATAGTTCCTGCACATTGGTCGAGAAGGTAGATGCGAGCGCCACTGGTGGCGCGTTTACATTAACCTGGATCTTCAGCCAGGTGACTCCGACTGCCTTGACCATGATCTGGAGAGACCCGGCAAGCGCGAGCTCCGCGGGAGCAAATCTTCCGGCGGCGCTGGTGAAGGCGACATTCACATTTACCGAGGTCAGGTTAGATGACGGCAGTGGAAGCAACTCCGCTACGGCATCGGATGATTGGACGGCAACGCAGTGAAGGGATAACTTCACGGTGAATGAACCGGGAGCGCGGGCGGGAATCTTCGTGCTGGATGCGCGTCAGGCAGCGTGTGAGATGGAGGGCTGTGGGTGTTAGGTGAGGGCATACTGAAGGGCATGGCGGAGACGGCGAAGAACTTCTTCGGCAGCTATCACTCTGCCGAGCGGCTGACAACCGTCGAGTATCCAGAGGATCGAACCGCTCCCATCGAGGCGGCGCGTGTCTTCCCCTTCCTGGTGTATGACGGCGCGGATTGGCAGGCCGGATTGCGCTGCGTGGCCTGCCAGATCTGCGAAAAAGAATGCCCGCCAAAGTGTATTTTTATTGAGAAGAGCAAGGACAAAAAGCCGGATGCGCTTGGCAAACCGCAGTTTTTTCCGGCCAAATTCGACATTGATATTTCGGTTTGTATGAGCTGCCAGATCTGCGTCGAGGTTTGCCCCTTTGAAGCTATCAAAATGGATACCGAGTTTGAGCTGGCAACGGCGGACCGTTTTGGAGGGCTGATGCTCGACCGCAAGCAACTGGCTAAGTCAAACGAGTATTATCACCGGATTCATGCAACCGAAGCGGCCGCTGTGGATGCACGGCTGGCCTCGGAGAAGCTCAAGGCCGACGCCAAGGCCAGGAGCGCGGCCGACGCAGCGGTCGCCAAGGCCGCGGCCATCGCCGGAGAGGGAGCGTAGACGATGATCGACACCTTGGATCAGATCTTCGTTCTTCTCCGTCACTGGCTGGTGAGCTTTCTGCCCGTGGCCTGGCAGTCAGTGATTGGCGTGCTGCTCAGCGTGGTGGCCATAGTCTGCCTCTTTCCTGCGTTGTTCGCGTTGACCACAGTCTTCGAGCGCAAAGGAGTGGCGCGCATCCAGAACCGGCTCGGCCCGAACCGCGTGGGCCCGTTCGGCCTTTTGCAGCCGATCGCTGATGCCATAAAGTCGCTGACCAAGGAAGACATTGTTCCGCTGAGCGCCGACGCGGCGGTGCATTTTCTGGCGCCGGTGTTGCTGGTAGTGGCCGTCTTTATGGGCTTCGCGGTGCTGCCGATGGGCCGTAACATGGTTCTAGTTGATATGGATGCCGGGCTGCTGTTTTACTTCGCCATGGGCGCGTCCACGGAGTTATCGGTCTTCATGGCCGGATGGTCGAGCCGCAATAAGTATTCGCTGCTGGGCGCTATGCGCGCGGTGGCGCAGATGATCAGTTACGAGGTGCCGCTGCTGCTGTCGAGCGTGGTGGTAGTGATGATGACCGGCTCGCTTTCGCTCACCAAAATCGTAGCGGCGCAGAGCGGTTTCACCTGGGGATTGCCGCACTGGTTCATCTTCACGCCCTGGGGCTTTGCGGGCTTTGTGATGTACGCCATCGCAACCACAGCGGAGACCAACCGCTCGCCCTTTGACCTGCCCGAAGGCGAGTCGGAGTTAGTGGCCGGCTATCACACTGAGTATTCGGGCTTCAAGTTTGCGCTTTTCTTTTTAGGCGAGTACCTGGCGATGTTTTCTATCTCCGGCCTGGGCACTACGCTCTTTCTGGGCGGATGGTCTGCGCCGTTTTCTTTCTTGACCTGGATTCCGTCGTGGATCTGGTTCTTCTCCAAGTTGATGATGTCGATCTTTGTCTTTATCTGGATGCGTGGAACCTTGCCGCGGCTGAGGCAGGACCAGTTAATGAACTTTGCCTGGAAGTTTGTCTTGCCCATGTGCCTGTTGAATCTGATCGTCGCCGCACTGTGGCGTTTTCTGGGACAAGGCTGGCTGCGCTGGGTGATCTGTTCCGTCATTCTGATGGGGGTTTATGCGGCAATGGGTTGGGGCGAGCTGCACAGAGGGAAGATTGGGCCGAGGAGTTATCGCTATGCGGAGTAAATCTTACCGGGCCAGTGAAAGGAAGTGCGCGCGATGAGTTATGTTTTTTATATCCTTGCGGCACTCACGGTGGCTGGCGGCCTGGCTGCCGTGCTGCTGAAGAACACTGTGCATTGCGCGCTGGCGCTTACGGTGGCTTTTGCCGGATTGGCGCTGCTCTTTCTGAGTCTGGACGCGCAGTTTGCCGGATTCGCGCAGATTCTGGTTTATATAGGCGCGGTTGCTATCCTGGTGGTCTTTGCGATTCTGCTGACGCGAGGCTCAGAGACGCCCAGGGATGGAGTTTTTAGCAAAACGTGGCTGGTGGGCTTAGTGATTGCGGCGGGAGTCTTTGCGGTGATGGGCTGGGCGGTGATAGGCAGCGCGCGAGTTTTTCCGCACGAGACAGCCGTGCCGGCAGTAACTGTTTTGCAGATCGGCAATGCGTTGGTGGGCCGGTATGTTTTACCGCTGGAGATTGTAGCTGTGCTATTGACCGCCGCAATGATTGGCGCAGTGATCGTGGCCATGCATGAGAAAGAGGGAGAGGGACAGAAATGACGCCGCTGGCGAGTTACCTGCTGGTTGCAGCTTTGTTATTCTCGATCGGTCTGGCCGGAGCGCTCACGCGGCGCAACGCCATTCTTGTGCTGATCGGGATTGAACTGATGCT
>JBKQLG010000275.1:0-9270 GCA_052147235.1 Occallatibacter sp. | reverse complement strand
TCGATCGTACGGAAAATACGTCAGTTGATAACCAACCTTCACCCACACCGGTTGCTCCGTCAACGCCTGAGCTGACTTCAGATCATAAGCATGCTCAGGTGAGCAATTTTGGCGATGACTTGAATCGATGGCTGTGGAGCAGGATTCTCGGCTTCCCTCTGAATATTGAGGATGGAAGCATTATGCTCGGAATCGGCACGGTTATCTCTCGAGGTTTGATTCCAAACGCTGAGAGATACATCGTACTTGGAAGCGGAGTGGGCTACGACGCGCCACCTTTGGACTTCGGCGGACCAAAATGGGAGATACTGTCGGTTCGCGGTCCGTTGACAGCCGCGGCACTCAATTTGCCGCCCGAAAAGGCAATTATAGACGGCGCGGCATTGTTGCGCCTCCTTCCTGAATATGAGCCGTTGCCCGCGGCGCAACGGGACGGCATTGTCTTTATGCCTCATTATGAAACGCTGACTGACGGAAACTGGAGGCGGGTATGCGAACTGGCCGGAGTTGAATTTCTCGATCCTTTCGCTGATAGTGGGGTGACTGTTCAGCGTATCCGTAAGGCAAGGCTCGTAATCGCTGACGCCATGCACGCCGCTATTGTAGCGGATGCGCTCCGTGTTCCCTGGATACCAGTCGCGATTTCGCCTCAAAGCAACACCTTCAAATGGCTTGACTGGACGATGAGCCTGAACCTTCCTTATCATCCCGTTATTTTGCCTGCGTCTACCTTTTTGGAATTCGTGCATAATCAATCACTTTACTGTTGCGGACCCAAATTTATACTTATGGATCGAACTCCGGCCAATGCGATCAAGCAATACAAGCGCATTATCCGGCTTAAGTCCTGGAAGTATTGGCCCCTGTGGAGACGGCGTATGATGCAACTCACTTACTCTATTCCGAAGCATATCATTAACTCGGCCGCATTTAGGAGATTTAAGAAGGCGCAGGACGAAGCCCGAACTCGCCGCGCGGCCGAGCAACTGCAACGTGTGGCAAGACTGCCTTCCTATCTCAGCGATGAGAGTCTGCTTATGTCCAAGCTTGATCAGACATTTGATCTTCTGCGCAAGCTACTTCCTTGAGACGGTTAAGTTGAACCATCCAGAAGAAGTTGGCGACTTGATATTCCCGGTTCAAGCACAATCATATGCTACGGAACCATAGCAATATTTCTTGGTTTGACACAATTTATATATTGGATTCTGCGTCCATCCGCAGGGAGCAGCGCACTGATGGCTTCGGCTGCAATCTCCGAATTCAGCCACAATGGCGGCTATCAAGGCCAAAACCTGCCCGTGAACCGGCAGATCACCGTTTGAATCTCGAAGCACTGGCTGCTATGACGGACTATTTTAGTTCTCTTTAAATCGTATGGAGAGATCTTCCCTCGTATGTTTACGCCGCCATGATGTGAGAAGGCGCACCTGTATCCTGACTCTTGCGCGATGCTTCTAGTTTGATCCGTGAAGCTAACTTTGTGACCGACCGGATATGCGAGTACCCGCGCTTCAATACCCAGCCTATTCATGATTAATGTTCGGGATCCAGCTAACTCCTGACGCTGCCTCTCCGGTTCCAATTGGCTGAGTACTTGATGCGTATGCGTATGGGAGCCAATCTCCATCCCGCCGCCCGCCATTTCTCGCGCCTCTTCCCAATTCAAAAAACGGCGCAAAACTTCGGGCGGGTCTTCTCCCTTGGCCGCTTCAGCTAACTCCCGCATGAAGCGCGCGGGGTCGGAGTTATTCGGCTGCTTATATGACTTTAAGATAGTATTCAGGCTCTTTGTCAAACCGTTCTTGTCGATATCAATGGATAACTCGACCGGATAACTGAGAGAGAACCTGCGCCTTCGCGCGGTCTTGACCAGGTAGGCAATGCGATCCCACCAGGGAATTTCACAGGAACCTACCATGCCAGTGGCAAGAAAGAAAACGCCTTGAGCGCCGTGCGAGCGGAGGATGGGATAGGCGATCTCGTAATTATCCAGATAGCCGTCGTCGAAGGTGATCAGCACGCGGCAGCGGCGAGTCTTCTCTTTATCCGTTCCATCGATGAAGGCCAAAGCTTCTTCAAGAGTTACCAGCGAAAGGCGGCGCTTCAGGTAGGCGATTTGATTGTCGAACTCTTCCGCGGTCGCCGAGAAAACTCCCGGGTCGAAGAGATCGTCCTCGGCATTGCCGATGCGATGATAGTTCAAGACCAGCAGCGAATCTCGCGCCGGAAGCTGCGAAAACAGGAATGAAGCGCCGCTCCAGAGCAATCCGCGCGCCAGCAGCTCGCGTTTTCCACCGAAAGTCAGGTCGCCGACCATAGCATCCGATTATAGAGGAGACGGGATGCGCGCTTGCCTGCGTTACCCTAAGACAAGATGGGCCGCATCCGCGTACTTCCCGACCAGGTTGCCAACCAGATCGCCGCCGGCGAGGTGGTGGACCGACCTGCCTCGGTCGTCAAAGAGCTGCTGGAAAACGCTCTGGACGCCGGCGCCAATCGCATCCGCATCGAGGTCGAAGCGGGCGGGCGCAGGCTTATCCGCATCACCGACGACGGCCAGGGCATGAATCGCGACGACGCGCTGCTGGCCTTCGAGCGCCACGCCACCTCCAAGCTGAGAACCGCCGACGACCTGCTGTCTATTTCCACACTGGGTTTTCGCGGCGAGGCACTGCCCTCCATCGCTTCGGTGGCTCGCGTCACGCTAGAGACTTCCACAGGGTCCTTCGCGGACGGCGAATCTGCCGGAACCCGGTTAGAGATAGCAGGAGGAAAAATCCTCCACGTCGATGACGCGGCCCTGCCTCGCGGCACCACGATCGCCGTCGCCGATCTCTTCTTCAACACTCCGGCCCGCCGCAAATTTCTCCGCGCCGAATCCACCGAACTGGCCCATGTGACGGCGCTTGTGACTCACTACGCCCTGGCCCACCCGGAGAAGCATTTCGAGCTGCTCTCCGCCACGCACACCATCGTCTCCGCGCCGCCGGTGGCGCGCACCGCCGAGCGGATTTATCAAATCTTCGGCCCGGAGACGCTGGCCCTGCTGCTGCCGGTGGCCGCGGAACTCGCGCTGGAGCGCGCCGGGCTGCCAGAGCCGCCCCCGTGGAAGAAGAATCCGGACGAGCCCGCACGCGCGCCCGGCGTCCTGCGGCTGACCGGCTTTTACTCCAAGCCGGAACTGCAAAAGCTCAACCGGAACTCCATCTACATCTACGTCAACAAGCGCCTGATACGCGACCGGCTGCTGCTGCACGCCATCTCCGAGGCCTATCGCAATGTGATTCCGCCCACCAGCTTTCCCGTGGTTCTGCTCTTTCTGGAGCTTCCGCCCGAAGAGGTGGATGTGAATGTCCACCCGGCGAAGACTGAGGTCCGCTTTCGCCAGCAGAATCTGGTGCACGACTTCGTCCGCGACAGCCTGCGCACTGCGCTGATCAAAGCCCGGCCCGCCGCTGGTTTTCTGGCCGCGCTGGACTCCGCGCCCGCCGCCAGTTCCTCGCTGATGCCCCCGTCTGCCTCGCCCTTGCCCGGCGCGCCGGATAACGATTCACGATTGCCCGAGCCCGACTCCGATCCGGCCGCATTGCAGTCCGCCCGGGCAGACGCCGCAGCCTTTGAGCTGACGCCGCGATTGCCCACGCCCGCTCCCGGCAATCTGCCCTTTGCCGCCCAGAGCGTGAATCCCGGCGAATGGAACGGGAACGACCTGAAAGCTTGGAGCGAGGCCGCGACGGCGCTCTTCCAGCCGGCCAGCCTGCCGCCCGCCGGCGATTGCTCCCCAGGCCCCAGCGATGCAGCCCGAAGGAATCCGGCGGCGGAGACGGCTCTGGTCGAGGCCGAGCAGGCCGCCGCCAATCTCAACCACCTCGGCTCTCTGCGCCCACTGGGGCAGTTGCGCGACTCGTTCATTCTGGCTACCGGCGAGGACGGATTGTGGATTATCGACCAGCATGTGGCACACGAACGAATACTATTTGAAAGAATTTTACGGGATCGAATCGTCGAAAAGGCGCAACGCCAAAGGTTACTAATGCCCATGCTTGTAGAACTTAAGGCATCACAGATGGTTACTTTTGCGTGCATCGCCGAGGAGCTGGAACGGAACGGATTCGAGGTAGAACCCTTCGGTCCTCAAACACTTGCAGTGAAAGCCGCGCCGATTGGCCTGGAAGGAGCGGCTCTGGAGCGGATGTTGGCCGAAGTGATCGAGCAATCTAGCGCTGATTCAGACGAACCTAAGCAGAATCATGATCTTACAGCTCTAAGGACGCGTATAGCCGCTTCCATTGCCTGTCATTCAGCGATCAAGGTGAACACGCCTCTTGACTCGGCTCGCATGGATTGGTTACTATCGGAACTGGCTAAAACGAGCCACCCAACCAATTGCCCCCATGGACGTCCAATCGCTTTGCTGTATTCTTGGAAGGAGATCCAGCGGGCCTTCCATCGTATTTGAAGTACTTGGAAGGTGGCAGCCCTCCTCTTAGGGGACGGGGTCGCCCGGCGCCAACGCCAGCCTGGAAGTGAGGTTTTTCTTTGACATCGGAACAATTGGAAGCATCGCGCGCCGAAAGGATGCGCCTGGACGGACATGGGGCACTCTCACTTGAGGACGCCCGGACGTGGATTGAGGAGACCGGATTGTGTCTCTTCCTGCCCAGAAGGCAGTACTCCTCCTCCATCGCGCCGTCGTTTGTTGAGGCTGTCGCCGGCAAGCGCGACGCCACCCCTGATCGCGCAACCGCTGCCTTGGCTGAAGAGTTGCTGGTGCGTCTGGAGACATACGGCGTGGCCGTGCGCCTGAACTTGCTGGGTCTGCCCGGCGAGGCCCCTGATTTCGTGGTGGCAAGCTGGGTTCTGCCCTACGTCTATGCCCTGCGCGGAGATCGTGACTGGCGCCGCACGCCGCAACTGACCGGCTCGCGCCAGGTTTCGCAACTGGCCATAGAGGCTTACAAGCTGCTGGAGGCAGGCGACACTACTCTTTCCAAGCTCACTCACGCCCTGGGCAGGGAAGTCACCGAAGCCGCCGTTCTGCGCGCCATCACCGAGCTCTGGCAACAGCTTCGCATCATTCCGGTCGTCTCCGCTCCCGGCCAAACTGCTCAGTGGCAACTGCTCCGCCTGCGCTACCAGAAAGCCATTGCCGAAGGCGCCTCCACTTCGCAGGTGACCGCCATCTCGGTTCTTGCCTCCATTTACCTGCAAGCAGTGATCGCCGCCGGCATGGAAGAGGTCGAGCTCTTCCTGGCGCCGCTCACCGCCCGCAGCAAGGTGCGTGAAGTGCTGCGCGGCCTGGTCGCCACTCGCCAGGTCCACACCATCTCACTGGGGCACGCGCCGCTCTTCTATGTTGCCGGAACACTGCCGGAGTTCGCGGTCGCTCCCACCGTTTATGCGAGCTCGTCGATCCCCTCCTCCGCGTACTACCTGCGCTTCAACGACCATGAAGAGGAGTTGCCGGAGTCCGCGGCAGCCAAGCAAAGTCTGTCCAGCGCCTCAGCCCCGGCAGCCCCGCATAAGCCCACCGAGGCTCACACGCCCCGCGCCGCGGCCACCCGCAAGCCGGCCGCCAGTGGGAAATCCGCTACTGCCCGGTCCCACTTCAGCCGTGCGGCTACTCTCTCTCGCGATCGCAAACCGGCGCAATCCTCCTCCAGCCGTCCGGCACGCCGCGCCGCCGCCAACTCCCGGCCCGTCGGTGCGCGGCCAGCCAGTGGCGCGCGGTCGGCCTCCGCCGCTCGCTGGAGTCCCAAGGCAGCCGCCGGCGCCAACGGCAAGCGCAACGGCGCTCATGCCGGCACAGCTTCCGGCAACGGCAAACCCTCCAACGGAAATGGCCGCCCGACAGCTCGCCCGGCGAACGGCGCCTCCGGAACACGCTCCGCCAACTCTACAGCAGCCGCCTGGGGACAGCGCAAGATCCGCTCCAACGGCTCCAAGCCTGCCGGTAAGCCCTCCAAAACCTCCCGCGGCGCCAGCAGCCCGGTTCGTGGCGCCAGCGCCGCGCGCAACAGCAGCCGCAAGCCCGCACTTGCCGCCGGCGCAAAGGCGGGTAACAGCAAGCGATTTGGCTTTACCGCCCGGCCCAAGCAGGGAACGAAGAAGCGCGGATGAGTGCCTCCTCCTTTAGCTCTCTCCCTCCGGTCCGCAAGATGATCATCGCCATCGACGGCCCTGCCGGAGCGGGAAAGAGCACCATCGCCCGCCACCTGGCCCGGCATTTCGGACTGTTGAACCTGGAAACCGGGGCCATGTATCGCGCCTTTGCTCTCAAGGCTCTCCGCGCGGATATCCCATTGCAGGATAGTCAGCGTCTGGAAGCCCTTGCCGCCGATACCGTGATCCGCCTGGAACCCGGCGAGGAAGAGAATCGCGTTCTGCTCGATGACGAGGATGTGACCGGCCTGATCCGCAATCAAACGGTCACTGACGGCGCCTCGCAGGTCAGCGTATGGCCCGCCATTCGCGCCTGGATGGTCCGCCTGCAGCAGCAGATGGGTGCCGAGGGCGGTGTGGTCATGGAGGGCCGCGACATCGGCACCGTGGTCTTTCCCCACGCCGAAGTCAAAATTTTTTTAGATGCCGCCCCCGAAGTGCGCGGCCTGCGCCGTTTTGATCAACTCGGCCCTACCCCGGCCATCCAGCCCGAAGAGGTGATCCGCGACCTGCGCGCCCGTGATGAACGCGACCGCAACCGTGCCGATTCGCCACTCAAACCGGCTCCGGACGCCGTTTTGCTGGATTCGACTCACCTGACGCTGGATGGGGTTGTCGCCGCCGCCGAGGCCATCGTGACCGCCAAGCTTGCACAGGTACAACACGACGGTAGGGTTGGTGACGCTTCCTAAACGATCTCCTGGTTACGCGGGAAGTCGTCGAAGGAGTGGTTTGGGCTCGGTATTGAAGCGAAAGCAACTCATGCGGTTCATGGTATGCGTGGACCGGCAAGAAAGAAATAGCCGGTCCGTTACAATAAAGAAGCTATGATTCGTTTTTCAACAGCCGGGGAGTCGCATGGGGAGGCGCTTATTGCGCTGGTCTCCGGGCTGCCGGCCGGCGTACCCGTAGATCTGGAGTTCGTTAACCGCGAGCTGTGGCGGCGTCAGCAGGGCTACGGGCGCGGCGGGCGCATGAAGATTGAGACCGACAAGGCCCATGTGCTGAGCGGCGTGAGGCACGGCAAGACGATCGGCTCGCCGATTGCCATCGAAATCGTCAACCGCGACTGGAAGAACTGGGAGGCCAAGCTGCCGGTTGAAGCCGGAGATCCCGCGCTGCATCAGGCGGTGGCCTCGCCCCGCCCCGGCCACGCGGACCTGGCTGGGGCTCTGAAGTACAACTTTCCCGACGCCCGCTATGTGCTGGAGCGGGCATCGGCGCGCGAGACCACGGGCCGCGTGGCCGCCGGCGCCTTTACTAAGCTGATGCTGCGGACGCTGGGGATTGAAGTGGCGAGCCATGTGATCCGCGTGGGCCGTGTAGAGTTGGAGCGGGCCGCCGCGTGGAAGGAGATTGCTGCTCTGGCCACCCGCGATGAGGTTGTGCTGGGCTGCGTGGATGGGGCGACCGAGACGCGCATGAAGGAAGAGGTCGAGGAAGCCGCGCGTACCGGCGACACGGTAGGCGGCGTCTTCGAGGTTGTGGTCCATGGCGCGCCCGCCGGCCTGGGAAGCTATGCAAACTGGGATGAAAAGCTGGACGGCCTGCTCTCGGGAGCGGTGATGAGCATTCAGGCGGTCAAGGCAGTCGAGATTGGCCGAGGCATGGTGGCGGCTCAGAGCTTTGGTTCCGTGGTTCATGATCCGATTCATTATGCCGCGGAGGAGACCGGCAAGCATACGCGCTTCACCCGTCCGCAGAACAACGCCGGCGGCATCGAGGGCGGCGTCTCAAACGGTGAGGATATTGTGGTGCGCGGCTACCTGAAGCCTATTTCGACGCTGCGCAAGCCGCTGGAGTCAGTACGCTTTGATACGCGCGAGAAGACCAGCGCCAGTTACGAGCGCAGCGACATTTGCGTGGTGCCGGCGGCTGGGGTGGTGGGCGAGGCGATGGTGGCGCTGACCATTGCACGCGTGGCGCAAGAGAAGTTCGGCGGCGATTCGGCCCTGGAATTGCGACGAAATTTTGACGGATACATCGAACAGTTACGGAGATTCTAGCTGCCGTATGATTCTTAAAATTGTTAAATATCCCGATCCTGTGCTCTCGCGGCCCGGTGAACCCATCACCGAGTTCAACGATGAGTTGCGCAAGCTGATCGCCGATATGTTCGAAACCACCTATGCTTCACAGGGCATCGGGTTGGCCGCGCCGCAGGTGGGCGTGTCGAAACGCTTGACGGTTATCGACCTGAGCGTGGGCAAAGTGCCTGAAGACAAGCTGGTGCTCATCAACCCCGAGATCATCTTCAGCGAGGGCAAGCAGTACGAGGAGGAAGGCTGCCTGAGCTTCCCCGAGATCCGCGAGAAGGTGGTGCGCCACGCCAAGGTGCGCATCCGCGCCCAGGACGAGAAGGGCAAGTGGTTCGAGAGGGACGGCGAAGACATACTCTCGCGCTGCTTCCAGCATGAGATCGACCACGTGGACGGAATGTTGTTCATCTTCCGCATGAGCGCCCTCAAGCGCGACCTGGCCCTGCGCAAGATTCGCAAGATGCAGCGCGAAGGCAAGTGGTAAACTCATTACGGCTCCGGACGGAAATCGCACAAATGCTGGATGCCCCACTCTCGCCTGTCATTCTGAGCGAAGCGCAGCGGAGTCGAAGAACCTGTGTTTCGTTCTTTTGCGGTTAGGGTGGAAAGCCGCGAACCTCAACCGGCATCTGTTTACAGGTGTCCAATGAAACTCGTCTTCTGCGGGACTCCGCAGTTTGCCGTGCCCACTCTGAAGGCATTGCTTGCTGCGGACCATAAAATCGCATTGGTCGTCTCCCAGCCCGACCGCCCCGCGGGCCGCGCCCGTGAACTCACCGCTCCGCCCGTCAAGCTGGCCGCTCTGGCTGCAGGCCTCACGGTCGCGCAGCCGGAAACGATTCGCAACAACCCCGAATTTCGCTCTCAAATCGAGGCCATCTCCCCCGACGCCATCGTCGTCGTCGCCTACGGGCGCCTCATTCCCCCCTGGATGCTCGCGCTGCCGAAGCTGGGCTGCATCAACCTGCACGCTTCCTTGCTTCCGAAATACCGCGGCGCCGCGCCTATCCAGTGGGCGGTGGCCATGGGCGAAACGGTCACCGGCAACACCACCATGCTGCTGGAA
>JBKQLG010000274.1:0-17867 GCA_052147235.1 Occallatibacter sp. | reverse complement strand
CAAGGCTGACATTCGCACGGTGATTCACGCCGGGCTGCCCGCAACCCTCGAAGGCTACTACCAGGAGATTGGCCGTGCCGGGCGCGATGATCGGCTTTGCCGGCCCGCGGGTGATCGAACAGACGATTCGCCAGAAGCTGCCCGAGGGCTTTCAGCGCTCTGAGTTCCTGCTGGAAAAGGGCTTCCTCGACGCCGTCGTTCATCGCCGGGATTTGAAGGCCCACCTGATCCGCGCGCTGGATTTCATGCAGGTTCAGGCGGCGTAGGAGCCAATTGCTAGTTGTAGCGCCGGTCTCCAGACCGGCTGTACTGGCGGCTTCCAAGCCGCCAGAGACAGTAGGTGAAAGTCGAGAGAGCGGCGCTAAAAATTCTCCAATTATGGATGACCTCTAAGTAAATGCAAACCGCATACATCGGGATGGGCGCGAACCTGGCCAGCAGGGCTGGCGCGCCGGAGGCGACTCTGGCAGCGGCGGCCTTGCGCCTGGAATCGCTGGGGCGGGTAACGCGCCGGTCGTCGCTATACTCAACCGCGCCGGTGGGATTTGCCGAGCAGCCACGGTTTGTGAATGCTGTGGTGGCGCTGGAGACGGAGCAGGAGCCGCGTACGCTGCTGGAAAGGTTGCTGGCCATCGAGCAGGAGTTTGGCCGTGACCGGGCTGCGGGCTTCATGAACGGCCCACGCACGCTGGACCTGGACATTCTGCTCTTCGGCGACATTGAAATCCATGAGCTAGGTCTGGAGATTCCTCACCCCCGGCTGTTGGAGCGTACTTTTGTCATGATTCCGTTGAACGAGATTGCGCCGCAAGCCGTCGTTCCCGGAGTCGCGAAGAAGGTAGGGCAGCTTCTCGCCAGCTTGTTCGAAGCCGCGCAAGCCGAGTCCGATGCGGTGATTCGTATCAAAAGTAAGACCGGTGCGGATGGAGAGATTATTTCCTAGGCTCCCAAAGCCAGAAAAGGATAACTTCGATGACGGTCGTTTGACAGACGAACGGATATACAATATATATACATGTAGGTCGATGGATATTCACTTTCTTTATCTCGGTCAGCGTTTTGTATGGGACTCGGAGAAGGCGTCCGGTAATGCCCGCAAGCATGGCGTGAGCTTTGAATTGGCCTGTCAGGTCTTCTTCGATCCGTTGATCCGCATTGAAGACGCGAGCACGGGAGGAGAAGTTCGTGAGGCGGCTATCGGCCTTACCGGGGATTGGGCGCTTCTCTTTGTCGTTCATTTGCTGCGCGAGGGCGACTTGATCCGCATCATCTCGGCGCGTCCGGCAACCGCGCAGGAACGGAGAGCTTATGAAGACTGCAACTGAAAGAATTCAACTGCGTTTGAAGCCCGATCGTCCGATGACGGTCATCAGCATTCGCATCCCCGAAGACGTGATCGAAGACCTGAAAGAGATTGCTCCGTCGCTCGGCTTCAGCGGCTATCAACCGCTGATCCGCGCCTACATCGGCCAGGGACTGCGCAAAGACCTGGCACGGCTGGAGAGTTCGCAGTTTCAGGTTCTCACGGAGAGCCTGCGTAAACATGGCATCGACGATCATGTCATCTCCGTTGCCATTGCCGAAGCACAACGGAAGACGGCCTGATGAGCCTTGAATTCAACGTACTGGCGACAAGCGCGTCCGGCGGACGGCGTGGCCGGATGCATCTGCCTCACCGGACGGTCGAAACGCCGGTCTTCATGCCGGTGGGCACGGCTGGGACAGTCAAGGCTGTCTCGCAGGAGGTACTCGAAGCCCTCGGCGCGGAGATCATTCTCGCCAATACATATCACCTCTATCTGCGGCCGGGCCACGAATCGATCGAGCGCATGGGCGGACTACACCGCTTCATGAGCTGGCCGCGGGCGCTGCTGACCGATTCAGGAGGCTTTCAGGTCTTCAGTCTGAGCGGGCTGCGCAAGGTCAGCGACGAGGGTGTGAGCTTTCGCTCGCATCTTGACGGCAGCAGCCATTTCTTTACTCCGGAACATTCCATCGATGTTCAAATCGCGCTGGGCGCGGACATCTGCATGGCCTTCGACGAATGCACGGAATATCCCGCCGAGCGCGGCCGTGCGCAAGAAAGTCTGCGGCTGACAATGGCCTGGGCGCGCCGCTCGCTCGACCACTTCCGGGCGCATTGCCAAGAAGTTCCGTGGTTCAATGAATTAACAAATGATGGGGTGCCTCAGGTCTCGATTTTGAGACCTGGGAGCGAAGTTCGAACGCAGAGCCTCTTCGGCATCGTCCAGGGCGGAATGTATCGCGACCTGCGCCGCGAGAGCGCCGAGCGCCTGGTGGAGATGGACTTCGACGGCTATGCGATCGGCGGGCTGAGCGTGGGCGAACCGCGCGAGATGACGATGGAGATGATCGCCGAGGTGCTGCCACTGCTGCCCGCCGATAAGCCGCGCTACCTGATGGGCGTCGGCTATCCGGACGAGATTGAGGCGTATGCCCGCGTGGGCGTGGAGATGATGGACTGCGTGCTGCCCACGCGCGCGGCGCGCCACGGTCTGCTCTTCACCAGCGAAGGGCGGCTGAACATCAAGGGCGCGCGCTACGCCGAAGATCAAGGCCCCCCCGACCCGGCCTGCTCGTGCCCCGTCTGCCGGCGCTTCTCGCGCGCTTACCTGCGCCACCTGATGCAATCCGGCGAGGCACTCTCCGGCACGCTGAACACCATCCACAATCTGGCTTATTACCTGGGTATCATGGAGCGGGTGCGGAAGAGCCTCGAGGGGGATAGCGGAGTTAGCTGATCCAGCAAGCCAGCGACTTAGCAAGCTTGCATCTCAGCGGATTGCCGTGCGGCTTGTAGAGCTAACACCAGCGTAACCGCCGCGCTGATCCACAGGATGACTCCGGTCCCGAAAGCCGCAATGCCTTGCAATTCTTCAACGGGCACGAAGACGACGCTGGCCACGGCCCAGGCCAGCATGATGGCTCCCGCCCGATAGTGTGCCGGATAGTGGAAGATTCGCCCCAAGGGAAACATATGCAGCCCCACGATGGCGGTGATCGCTGACGGAATGTAGACGGTCATATTCAGCCTGGTTAGCGAATAGGCCACGACAGCAACGGCAATCCACTGGATCGCATTGATCAAGGCAAAGGCGCGGCCCACGGCCGGATCGTCGGGCACACGCGGCCAGCGCTTAGCCAGCCGGAAGAGATACACGGCGGCCAGAAGCAGCATCGTCAAACCCAGCACGAGGCCGGATACAGTGGCCGCATTGAGGATTTGCCGGGCATAAAGCGAAAGAAAAAGCCACAGCGCTCCGAAGCCGGCGGAGAAGATCATGCCGGTGGCCCTTCCACGAAGTTGATTTGCGGTTTGAATCTTTTGCATGGCGTTTCTCCTTATCTGAACAGCGTTAGTTTGAGAAGCGTTGACGGTTATGCGCCGATGGCTCCGCCGAGCAGTTGCCGGAGCGCATGCACATACTCGGTGAGTGCCGCTCGGCCGGCTTCCGTTACACGGTAGAGGCTCTGCGGCTTGCGCTGGACAAACTTCTTTTCGACAGAAACGTAGCCGGCCTCTTCCAGTTTCAGAAGTTGCGCGCCCAGGTTGCCGTCCGTCGAGCCGGTCTTCGCGCGCAGCCAGGTAAACTCCGCCTCTTCCACTCCAACCAGCAGCGAGAGCAGAGCCAGGCGCAGCTTCCCGTGGATCACAGGATTCAGCTCCGGCAGCTCAGGCATGGGCGGCCTCCTGTTGCTTGCGCCGGCGCGTCTCGCCAATTATCGCGTAAACGCCGAAGACGATCTGGCAGAGGAAGATGGCGGCCAAAAACACAATCGTACACTGCATGATGTTGGTAAAACAGGCTACCGCACCCGCCACCCACCAAACCACCGCGCAGGCCAACTGCGCCTTCCACTTCAAAATCATGCTACTGGCCGCATTGGTCATTCCAAGCATTGCGCCTGCCACCGCCACAAACGTCTGCGGTGTGAACCGGCCGCTGAAACCCATGGCAGGAAATAGCAACATCATCGAGATGCCCAAGGCGGTCCAGATCGAAGAGATCGACCGGCCCGCCCATGTCGAGGGTTTTTTCTCTGTTTGCTGCTTCGCCTTGCGCCATAGAATAGCCATCATCAGCAGCCAGGCGATTGTCATAGTGATCACCCAGGCCCACGGATTGTGTCCCAGGATGTCCCAGGCGATGGCGACGTAGTAGGCCACACCCCACAGGACGAATGTCCAGCCCCAGCTCTCTGTGGTGCGCCGGCCCTCGGCGATCATGCTTTCGATCAGGCTGAGCCTGTCTTTCAGTTCTAACTCTTCAGCGTTTGCAGTCATTTCGATTCTCCTCGACGGCTTCTGATAACCACCAGAGCAATCCTCTATAAGGAGTACTCTATTGTATAGAGCATAGAATGTCAAGAACTTTTTTTCACTTTTTTCAAAGTTGTTTTTGGAACGACGCCGGAATGATCCGGGAAGGTTGGGCCTCCTGCCGAATGCCGGCGACACCGTCAACCTCAACTACGTGCGCAATGCGGCCGGCAAAGCACAGGTGGACTCGGGCGCGGTCGTCTGCCGCGCTCCCCACAGCTTTCCGCTGCCGAATGGATTCAGGGCCTTGCCCGTGACCGAGCTTGAATAAGGCTGGCGGCCATCGGGTGGTGGGTCGAGGTTCGTGGTCTCCCACCCCTTTGCCAAGTACGCGAAAAGATGGTGAATTCTGCATTTGTGACGAATAATATTATAAATATGGCACTTGTATAGTATTTTATCGTTGACATGTATGTATTTTCGATGGAAAATATCAACATTATGGATTTATATCCATAATGGAGGATAAAATGTTTCAGCACAATCACTACGTCCCAGTTTTGAAGTGGAAAATGGGAGAGTATCAGGCGCTAAGCCGGCTTTCGGACCAAGCAAAGGGCAGGATTACCCCTCTCCTAGAAATTCCGCCGGTTGGATACGATTTTGAGGCACGCGAGGATAGGGAAAGCCTGTCGTCTCACCTAGGAGATTTCGGACGCCGGCTCAGGAGCAAATGGCAGTCGCGTCAATGCTTCGTCGACCTAAAGTACGTACCGGCCAAGGAACGCTTGGCTGGCCAGCATCCCGTCGATTTCGTCTTCGGACAGACCCGCGATGAAGGCTTGACAGCGGTTCCAGTCGTCAGCCTTTCGAGCGACAAGCCCTTCCTGCGTGCAGTAAGCAAGGTGGTTCAGACCGATCAGCACGGTGCAGCTCTTCGAATTACACGGCCCGATTTTGATAAGGATGCAATGGAAACGGAGATTGATGACTGCCTTTCTGCCGTCGGAGTTCGCATCACGGATGCAGATCTGATAGTGGATCTGGATACACCCGACTACGTGCCGATAAGGGCCTTTGTCAGAAATCTTATGATCATGTATGAAATGATCCCTACGCCGAATCGGTGGCGTACGCTAACGATCGTTGGATCATCATATCCCAAGTCAGTTTCAGACCTTGAGTCGCGCTTTGTGACCCGGTACCACTGGCTCGCCTACAAGGCCTTTGTGAGTGCGCTCGGACGGGATTCGCGTATACCGACCTTTGGCGATTATGCCGCTGCACCGCTAGACCCCCCAAATCTTGATATGCGCATGATCAAGCCGCTGGCAAAGCTCAGGTATACCAAGGACGATGAGTGGTACATCGCGGTTGGTAGTAATGTGCGGACCAATGGGTTTGGACAATACCGCGATATGTGCGCTGAGCTGATCCGGCAACCCTTCTTCAGCGGTAATGATTTTTCAGACGCGGATAGGTACATCTATGAATGTGCGAAGGGTACCGAAAAAACGGGCAATCTCAGCACATGGGTGTGGGTTGCAACAAACAGGCATCTGACAAAGGTGGTATACGATCTCGCCAACCTGTACGCATCTTGAGGCACGTTCGGACTGCCTCGCGAAGCTGAGTGAGCGGCATTGATGATACCAGTTCCTGGTAGAGCACCGCGCGGGGGCTACGCAGTATTTTCGGCGTTGCTCCCAAGTACGAAAGCAGCTCAACTGCTTCTGACCTCCAAAGCAGTTCCGCCAGAGCGATGGGGTCTATCTGCCGGTTAAGACGCGGCGCGCGATAATCTACGAGGACAGTTTTGCCTACTGATTCCTCCGAAGCTATCTTGATTCCCCACCATTTTGGAATATGTTTACGTGCGTCAACTGCAAGCCGCTTTCCGACGACCAACGTAGCGAGATCAAGAACAGCACTGTAGACCTCGACCTGGCCTGCAAGGCGCGCAAGTGTATCGGAATCGCTTTTGATCTCATAGCCATGAAGCGATCCGTTCACAACTGCAACGTCGACCCTTCGGGTCCCATGACGTAGACCCAACTCATCTAAGACGCGCGTATTCCTATCGCCGCCATGCTCCCTGTCAAGCTGCCGGTGAAGTTCGGCCCTCACATCTCTGTCACGCATCATCATGCACCCGCTTGAATAAAATAAACCGCTGACATGTGCATGAGAAACCGTCTCGCCCTGCAACACGCTGACGCATATGGACTCCACGCTCTCAACGACACATGGAAAAGACCCACGTCAACACTATAGACTATGAGGCCCCTCTCAGCTCTCAATATCCCTCATCGGGAACCTGAGAGCTAACACACGCTTACTTCCCCAGTTGCTTCATAAAGAACTCCGCCATCAGATTGTTGGCTTCCAGTCCTTCTGGTAGCAATGGGCTATACCAGAAGGCGTGGGGCAGCGCGTCGTAGACCACCAGGCGGGCGTCGACGCCGGCATTCAGATAGGCGCGGTGCAGGTTGGCCGTGCCGCTCAGCAGCAGGTCGCGCCCGCTGGTGATGAAGAGCGTGGGCGGCAGGCCGCGCAGGTCGGAGTAGATGGGCGAGAGGACCGGATCCCTGGGGTCGGTGGTTGCAACGTAATACGGGTCGTGCGGGCCTCCGCCGGGCGGGTCAAGGTGGCCAGAGAGCCCGCGCAAGCCATAGAGCGCGATCGAATCGCCGTCGCGGGCAAAGTCTCCCATGCCGCTGAAGATGCCCAGAGCCGCGGGCAGCGGCAAGCCCAGTTGCTTGAGCCGGGCGGCCACTTCGGCGGTCAGAATCGCCCCCGCCGAGGTGCCGTAAATGACGATGTGTTCCGGCTTGTAGCTCTTCAGCAACTCCTGGTAGACGGCGACGGAGTCATCCACGGCGGCGGGAAAGGGATGCTCGGGAGCCAGCCGGTAGAGCACGGCGACGACCTTCATTTTGGCGTAGCTGGCGATGGGAATCGACTCGGTATAGGAGCCGGAGTCGGAGTTGAAGCCGCCGCCGTGCAGGTTCAGCAGCACTTTGTCGCGATTGGCCTCGGGCATCCCGTCAGGCGTGATGATGCGCACCGGAACGCCGGCGATCTTGTCCTCGACAAGCTGGTTGGGGCAGATCTGGCTCCATTGCGCCCGGGCGCCGGCCGTATACTCGTCCGTCCGCGTGCGGCGTTCGGCCAGCGTCTCCGGCGGTCCCTGGTCTGGAATGGCGTGGCGTAGAAAATACTGCGACTGGATACTGAGTCCGGTCGGAACGGGGACTACCCGCGTAACGTGCGCCGTTCCCTGGGCATCGATGTAGCTGGTGTCGCTGTTGGGCGCTTCGGCCGCGGTGGTGGGTTTTGGTGCAGGCTGCTGAGCGGCCAAAATGGCGGAGGCTAGCAGAGCAAGCAAAGCAGTGGAATGTGAGCACAAGCGCATAAGATCAATCTCCTCCCTTGAGAAGTCGATTTTAGCGCGTGTTCCCGCCTGTTCGCCGGAGACTTTTCAAGATCGCGAAGGGGAGCGTTTTCCGTACGCGCTCCCCTTGTTCTGTTGGCTTTCCAGCGGTCTAGTTCGGCAGAACCAGCAGGCCGGATTTCAGCAGCTTTTCCGTCAGCCGGTCCAGGGCGGCGGGTAGCTTGTAGCTGACGGTGCGAACGCACATTCCCAGCATCTGAGCCGTCTCGGCCTGGGTGTACTCCTGAAGCACAATGCGGCTGATCAGCATTCGGTCGAGTGAACCCAGCTGGTTCAGGCATTTCTCCACATCAAGGACGAAGATGACCGCGTCTTCAAAGGTGCGGATCGGGCGGCTGGAGCACCATCCCCGGGCGATTGGTTCGCCCAGGATGTTCGGCGCCCTTCCCACTTGCATCGAGGCGTAGAGGTATCGCCGCAACAGGCTCTCCGTATGCTTCCTGTAAAAGCCCAGGCTGACCAGCGGCCCGGTGGCAGGCGATTTTGCTGCCGGCTTTACGGCTGGCGCAATCGCCGGCTCATCCCATCTCCCCCGCTCTTCGTACTCTGCCCGTCGTGGACTGCTCACTCCCCAAAGCATTGGCAACTGAAGGGCTGCGCTCATTCCGCACCTCCGGTTGTTGCCGTCACCGCCCAGACCCTGACCAGCGCCTTGCGCGCCGGGCGTCCGCGCCGTTTGCGGCTTTCCGGTGTGGGAAAGTCCTTCAGCTTCTCCTCACAACTTCTGCAGTACACGCTCCCTTGGGTTTGGGCGCGGTACCAAAGACAGCCGCACCCTTCGCAAATCTTCAAATGCACGCGCAATTCCATGACGAATTCTCCATATTCCCGTGCTCTCCCGAGGACTTTGTTCTCTCATTCTGTCTCCTCGAGGCAGGAAAAACCGGGCATAGCTTCTCAGAGTTCTTGCGCCCTGATGGAGGATCGCTACCCGAATTCTCTCGTTGGTTGTCATGCTCAAAGCGCGCAGATCCCGGAAGATCGTCTTGGCCATCCCCGAACGCCTCTGCTGAGCGCTTTGGGGAGGGAATTAGAAGGCCGAAAAAGATTCGTATCTCCCGGCAATTGTTCATTGTCCGCTGAAAAGAACAAGAATTCGTCCGATTCAGCCTTGCGGCAATGAAGAGTTTCTAAAAAATCCCACAGGCCACTACATGATTAAGTAAAAATAATGTAGAAAGATGGTTCTCTTGCGTCAATCTCCCCTAGCAGCTTTCTGCTTCCGCGCTATCTATTTTCTGGTTAAGAGCTGAAAATAGAGGCCACTCGGACCCCTTAAATTTGCAGGAGGAAAATGGGAACCGTCCGTTCCCATTGCTGGTGGCGGATTATCCACAGATGAACTTTATCCAAATGCATGAGCGGCTCCGCCTGGAACTACTGCGCAGAATCCAGCGGGGGACGGTCAGCGTCTCGTTGCTGGCGCGCCAGACCGGCTTTGGACAATCGCATCTGTCGAATTTCCTGCACAGCCGGCGGCAGCTCTCGCTGGAGGCGCTGGATAGAATTCTGGCGGCGCAGCACATGGCGGCTGGCGATCTTCTACCCACGATCTTCCCCAGCGAAGGTTTGCTGGCCGGCGAAGGCGGCAGCGCGGTTCCGGTCGTCTCCCATGCGGCGGCGCTCTTTGAGCCATTCATCCGGGCATCGACCGTGCAGACCATGCTCCACCTGCCCGCCGGTCTGTTGCAGTCGATCCGCACCCGCGTCTCCAGCCAGCGCCGCGCCTGGCAGCGATTCGTGGCCGTCCGCATCTCGGCTGCCGACGCCATGCCGATGGAGCCGCTGATTCTGCCCGAGGCCCTCACGCTGATCGACCGCCACTACAACTCGCTGATACCCTACCGGCCCAACCGGCCCAACCTCTACGCTGTGTGCCACGGCTCGCGCCTGTGGTTGCGCTATGTGGACTTTGTCGCCCACCGGCTGGTGCTGCGCCCGCACAACATCGCCTATCCCGTGGACCTGCTCGAAGTGGAGCACGGCGAGCTGCCCAGCGAACTCATCGTAGGCCGCATCGCCCTGATTCTGAATGAGCCATAAGACAGTCTCATACCTCGTGCTCCGACTCGGGATTGTCGAACCGCGTGAAACGGGCGATGAAGTTCAGGTGAACCGTGCCCGTCGGCCCGTTACGCTGCTTTTCGATGATGATCTCCGACTTAGCTTTTTCGGCCTCGCTCAAAGCCTCTTTATCTTTGCTGTAGTAAGCCTCGCGATGGATGAAGGCGACCACGTCGGCGTCCTGCTCAATGGAGCCGGACTCGCGCAGATCGCTGAGCATGGGGCGATGGTCGTCCTTGCGCTGTACGCCGGCGCGGGAGAGTTGCGAGAGCGCCACCACCGGCACGTTCAGCTCCTTGGCCAGCGCTTTCAGGCCGCGGGAGATCGCAGAGACCTCCTGTGTGCGGTTCTCGTAGCCCTTTTTGTTGTTGGAAGGCAGCGTGGCCGACATCAACTGCAAATAATCCACCACCACCAGGTCGAGTCCGCCGGCGTTCTGCTTCAGCCGCCGCGCCTTGGCGCGCATTTCGGCCAGTGAGATGCCGGCCGTGTCGTCGATAAAAATGCGCGAATCGACCAGTTGACTCAACGCATTAGTCAGCTTCTCGTGGTCCTCGCGGCCCAGAAAGCCCTTTTGCAGCTTCTGCTGGTCCACCCATGCTTGCGAGGCCAGCATGCGGCGCAGCAGCGATTCCTTGCTCATCTCCAGGCTGAAGACGGCCACCGTGGCGGCGTGGTTGATGGCCGCGTTCTGGGCGATGTTGATGGCCAGCGCCGTTTTGCCCATCGAGGGCCGCGCGGCGATGATGATCAACTCGCCCTTTTGCAGGCCGCTGGTCATCACGTCAAATTGCGTGAAGTCGGTGGCCAGGCCGGTGACCTCGCGGCTCTGCTTGTACAAATTGTCGATACTCCCGAAGGAACCCTCGACGATTTTTACAAGGCTCTGCAAGCCGCCGGTGAGGCCTTTTTCGCTAACCTCCATCAATTGTGTTTCGGCGGCGTTCAGAACTTCCAGAGCCGTCTCGCCCTGGTCGGCGGCGCGCGCGATGGCCGCCGAGCAGATCAGCATCAGCTTGCGCAGAAGGCTCTTGTCCTTGACGATACGGATGTACTCTTCGATGACCGGGCGGCGCGGCAATCCCTCGGTCAGCGAAGCCAGGTAGGCCACGCCGCCGATGGTGTCGCGCTCCTTGTAACGGTCCAGCTCGGCGGCCAGCGTCACAATGTCCACGGCCCGCTGCGCGTCCATCAACTCGGTCATGCGCAGGAAGATGCGGCGGTGCGAGTCCAGCGAGAAGTCGTCTTCGTTGAGTTTTTCTTTGGCCTCGGCGTGGGCGGCGTTGTCCAGCAGGATAGCGCCGAGAATGGTTTTTTCGGCATCGACATTGGCCGGCAAGCCGGTGTCGAATGCCAGGTTGGGAAGAGTGGCCATATCAGTTGAGTCTAGGCCGAGAGCGGACAGGCGAGGGTTGTGAAGATTCATGAGAAGTAGTGGAAAACAACGTCGAAAGTTTCAAGTCGCTGTATGACACGCTCCGGTGGGAGGCGGGGGTTTTAACCCCCGTGTAAAGCCAGGAGAATCAATGCGAGCTTTACAGGCTGCGGAAAAGCGCATTCAGGATTGCAAGAAGTGTCAGGGCACGACTTCAGTCGTGCCGTAAAGGCAACAAAATAAATGTTGGGCTTTAGCCCCTGCAGGTTTCTATTCGTAGGATTCGCTTGAAAACAGCCATTTTCCGCAGCCTGTTTAGCCCCGGGAGAAATCTTGGCACCAGGTACCTCACCTTCGCCGCTGTCATCCTGAGCGGAGCGCAGCGGAGTTGAAGGACCTGCGTCTCGTTTGTTTTTCCGGCTTTGGGGTCCCCAACGACAGGTTTTTGTCGTTGGTGTGTACTGGGATGGGAATCCACGCTGCCGAATCTTCCTCAAATGCCGTATTCTCAATGCAAAGCGAGGAAAGAGAAATGGCCAGGGAAACATTGAGCAACGCCAAACTGAAGAAAGTTCTGGCAGCGTTGGAAGGCAATTGGAAGGCCGAGATGGAGGGCTACCACACCTATCTGGCCATGGCCGAGCGGGATACCGACGCGGTGCGCGCCCAGGTACTGCGCCATCTGGCCGGCGCCGAATGGGAGCACGCGGAATTGTGGCATGGACGCATTATGGAGCTTGGCGGAGCCGAGCCGGTCTATTACGGCAAGCCCGGCGGCGAGGCCGATTCGCTGGCCAGCCGCGCTGGCGGCGTTCGCATGGCCCTGCGCCGGTTGGAGATCGAGGAAAGCCGGGCAATAGCTAGTTATGGCGAGCAACTCAAAGGCCTGGGCGACCCGGAATCCATCGCCATCCTCGAACACGTCATCGAGGATGAAAAGGATCACTACCGGGAATTG
This sequence comes from Occallatibacter sp., assembly GCA_052147235.1. Taxonomy (GTDB): domain Bacteria; phylum Acidobacteriota; class Terriglobia; order Terriglobales; family Acidobacteriaceae; genus Telmatobacter. The sequence goes on along the minus strand of JBKQLG010000274.1, from coordinate 5,734 downwards.
GGCTCGCTGCTGCGCGGCCACTACCCGGCGCCCGCCGGCGCGCACAAGATCAACGCCAAGGCGATCCTCGATGAGATGCTGGCCAAGCGCGCCCAGGGCCGCAAGCAGCCGGGCAGTTGGATCGGCGACGCCATCTATGGCGTCAACGACGGCCTCGGCGCAATCTTCGGCATCGTCAGCGGCGTCAGCGGCGCCACTGCCGGCGACAGCAAATATGTGCTGCTGGCCGGCCTCTCCGGCCTCATCGCCTCAGCCCTCTCGATGGGCTCAGGCGCGTATCTGGCCGCCAAGAGCGAGCGCGAAATCTACCTGGCCGAAGTCGCCCGCGAGCGCGAAGCCATCCAGATGAACGGCCCCGAAGCCCGCGAACTGCTCTCGCTCTACTACCAGGTCAAGGGTCTGCCCGAAGAGGACGCCCATCACATGGTCAATCACATCGCCAACGACCCCGAGCAGTTGCTCCGCGCACTGGCCTCGGAGCGGCTGGGCACCAGCGAAGAGGCGCTCGCCAACCCGTTGGTCTCCGCCGGCTCCGGAGCGCTCTCCACCGCCGTCGGCGCGGCCATCCCCATCATTCCCTTCTTCTTCCTGAATGGATTCGAAGCGGTGATTGCCGCCGCCGTCGTCTCGCTTGCCGCGCATTTTGCCGTTGGCGCGGCCAAGTCGCTCATCACCGTCCGCAGTTGGTGGTCCTCCGGCCTGGAGATGACCGTCGTCGGCGCTCTCGAAGGCGCAGTCACCTACGGCATCGGCATCCTCCTCGGCAAGGGAGGGATGTAGGCAATCGTTCTTCCACAAATAACTTGGTACCCCACCCTCGCAGCGTTTTTGTTGTTGCGGCTAGGGTGGGCAAAGTTATCAGGAGGCCAAGTCGATAGAATGGAAACGGTTTCGCCCAGGAGAACTTCGTGCTGAAAAAGACTCTTTGCCTGCTAACCTTCGTTGTAACTCTGCTGCCGTGCGTCCCTGTCAACGGGCAAACCGCAACCGGCATCGTCATCGAGCGCAACGTGGCAATGAAGACGCGCGACGGCGTGACTCTGCGCTCCGACATCTACCGCCCGGCCGGTGACGGGCCGTTCTTCGTGCTGCTGCAGCGAACGCCCTATAGCAAGGACAACACCGCCGTCTTTGCCCGCAAGGCCGTCGAGCGCGGCTTTATGGTCGTTGTACAGGATGTGCGCGGGCGTTATACCTCCGAGGGCGAGTGGTACACCTTCAAGCATGAGACCGAAGATGGCTACGACGCCGTCGAGTGGGCGGCCGCGCTGCCTCACTCCAACGGCAAGGTCGGCATGTTTGGCGGCTCCTATGTGGGCGCGACGCAGATGCTCGCGGCCATCGGCCAGCCACCGCATCTGGCAGGTATCTGCCCGGTTGTAACTGCCAGTAACTATCACGAGAATTGGACTTATCAGGGCGGCGCATTCGAGCAATGGTTCGACGAATCCTGGACCTCCGGGCTGGCCCAGGACACCTACAGCCGCCAGATGAAGGAGGCAGCGAATGCCGTCATCGGCGAGTCCGTTCTGCCGCTGAAAAACTTTCCTGTCTTCAATATCAAAAAGGCTCAAGACGGTCCTGCGCTCACCCGATCTCTGGCTCCTTACTTCCTCGATTGGCTCGATCATCCCACGTACGACAGTTATTGGAAGCAATGGTCCATCGAGGAGAACTACGACAAGATTCAGGTTCCCGCGCTCACCATTGCCGCCTGGTACGACATCTTTCAGGGCGGCTCGCTGCGCAACTACATGGGCCTCAAGGCGCACGCCGGCAGTGAAGCTGCACGCAAAGGCCAGCACCTGCTGATCACCATCGGCGGCCATTCAGGCGGCGGCAGAACCATCGGCACAGTGGACTTCGGCCCGGCGGCCGAAGAGTACGACGAGAACGGCCTTACGCTCGATTGGTACGACTATCTCTTTCTCGGGAAGCAAAATCAGTTCGCCGGCGGCAAGCCGGTTCGCATTTTCGTGATGGGCGAGAACAAATGGCGCGATGAAGACGCCTGGCCGCTGGAGCGCGCGGTATCTACGCGATACTTTCTACAGTCGACCGGCCACGCCAACACCGCCTCCGGTGATGGCGCGCTTTCCACCTCTGCGCCTGACAAGCAAGCGGTTGACAGCTTTGCCTACGACCCCGCCAACCCGGTTCCCACTGTAGGCGGCCCGCTCTGTTGCGATCCAATGCATCTCGCTACCGGCCCGCGCGATCAGAAAGAAGTCGAGAGCCGCCCGGATGTGCTGGTCTACTCCACGCCGCCTCTCGACAGCGACCTCGAAGTTACCGGGCCTGTAACTCTCGACTTATTCGCCAAGTCTTCCGCCGTGGACACGGACTTCACCGCCAAGCTGGTCGATCTCTGGCCCAATGGCTTCGCGCAGAATCTGACAGAGGGAATTCTTCGAGCGAGTTATCGCGAGTCCACCAGCACAGCCACGCTCCTCGTTCCCGGCAAGGTCTACGAATACAAGATCGATCTGTGGTCCACCAGCAATCTCTTCCTGAAAGGCCACCAAATCCGTCTGGAAGTGAGTAGCAGCAACTTCCCGCGCTTCGACCGCAACCTGAATACCGGCAAGCCGGCCAGCACCAGCGCGATTTTCGTGAAGGCAACCAACACCATCCTTCACGACGCCGCGCATCCCTCAGCACTGCTGCTGCCCGTGGTGCCGAGATAAGAAGTGGAAGTTAGAAGCAGCCCGACTTGCCGTAGCAAGTTACGCCAGCAATGAACCCGCGAACTCGCTAACTTGCGATCACCGCGAAGCGGTGGCTAACTCGCTAAATGGTTAACCCGTCCCAAGTGTTTTGGCGAAAAGATGGAGATGACCCAGATCTCAACCAGTTTTGTTTATGAGGAGAGGACGGCGATAAGTTCTTTCGCCGCCTGCCGTCCCAGCCGTATGCAGTCGGGAATGCCGATGCCATCATAAGCATTCCCGGCCAGCCGCAAACCGGGAAGCGCGGCCATGCGAGCGGCAATGCGTTGCCTGCGCTCCTGGTGGCCGACGGCATACTGAGCCATCGCGCGGCTCCAGCGCGAGACCTGCGCAAATTCAGGCTCAATCCTCAGCCCAACCACGCCCTCGCCAAGAATTTCGCTCAGTTCACGGCGCACCGTGGCCACTAACTCAGCGTCAGAGACAGCCACCAGAGCCTCATTCTTCATCCCGCCCAAGAACGCGCGCAGCACAGCCTTCCCCGCCGGTGTGCGCCCCAGAAACTTCCGATGCACAAAGGTGCAGGCCAGCATCGCTCGTCCCTCGACAGCCGGAACCAGAAAACCGAATCCCTCCGGCAACCGGCCCAGTTGCGCCTCGTCGTAGATCAGATTCACGGTAATCGACGAGGAGTAAGGAATCCCGCTCAGCTCCGCGCCCAGCGCCGCGTCCACCCCTCCCAGCAGCGCGCCGGCGGCCCAGGCAGGCGAGGCCACAATCACCGCATCGTAAAACTCCGCCATACCGCGCGCTTCAATCTTCCAGCCGTTGGCTGTCTTCTCCATCGAAGTGACCGGCGTCGACAAGCGCACCGAGGCCGGCTCAATCCGCGCACTCACGGCGTCCACCATCTGCTGCATCCCCCCGCGCAGCGCGGTAAAAATCGATCGCGGCGCGGGCGCGCTTCCCGGCTTTTTCCCATTCCCGGCAGCGGCAGCCTTGGCTCTCAAGCGCATCTTGCGGTGCGCGGCCAGCATCCCGCGCGTCAGCGAGCCGTACTCTCTCTCCATCTCCACCAGCCGCGGCAGCACGGTGCGCGCGCTCAGTTGCGCGGCGTCGCCGCCGAAGATCCCCGACAGCAGCGGATCGGCCAGCCGCTCCACAACCTCGCGCCCAAAGTGGCGCTCCACCAGCGCGGCCACCGACTCATCCTGGCCGTTGGGCCGCGGCGGATGCAGCAGTTCCAATCCCATCCGCACCTTCGTCTTCCAACTGAAGAGCCGCGTCAGCGCCGTCGGAATCAGCTTGGTGGGCACCAGGAACATCAGCCCGTCGGGCAGCGCCACCAGCCGGTTGCGCACCACAATATATGTCTTGCGCTCGGCGTCGTTCGAGGGCGTCAGCTCGCCGCCCAGCCCCAGCTCGCGGCACAGCTCGGCCGCCGCCGGCTTCTCGCTCAAAAAGGAATCCGGCCCGCGCTCCAGCACCGCGCCGCCCACAATCTCCGAAGCCAGGCAGCCGCCCAGCCGCGCCCGCGCCTCAAAGAGCGTGTACTCAACCTCTGCGCCCTTCTGCCGCGCCTGCTCCAGCTCATAAGCCGCCGCCAGCCCCGCTATCCCGCCGCCAATGATCGCCGTCCGCATAAATAACATCATTCCACATTCCGCTGGGTCAGCCGGATTGCTTGACAATTGAAAATCTCGTGCTACGCTTTGATTGAGGTTAATCAATACCCATCAATGGCTACGATCAATCGACTTCCCATCACCAAGGCGCGCATCAATCTCGGCCAGATCGCCCGGCGGGCGCACAATGGCAAAGAGTATTTCATCCTGGAAAAAGACGGCATCCCCGTTATCGGCATCATGGCGGCCGATGAACTGGAGGATTATCTGGAGCAGCACAACCCCAGGGTCAAGGCCTCCATTGCCGCAAGCCGCAAGGACCACGCCGCGGGCAGAACCCGCCCCGCCGCAAATCTGCTCGCTGAATTGAAACAGAGCGCCGTCCGAAAGACGGCGTAATTCACGACTGCCCATGAACGCGCCCGCTCGGGGAATACCGTACGGAGAGCGGCATGATTTTCCTCGATAGTGTTTCGCATGTATTTTAGGGGGTGGGGTTGGGAAGCGGGAAGGCGAGGGCTATGCCGAACGCCGAATGGATCCAGAGCGGTCCTCAGTAACTCTGATCGGCCCAGTTACAGGCGGGACTTTAAGGTCCGGACCAAAAAACATTACTTCCGAGCCCGTCGAGGCCGACCGAGCGCTATAACCGATGTCATAGATGATATGTCGTGTTCCCTTGTATAGTTCCCTGATGGGTTTTACGTTGTCATATGAGATGATCCATCGCTGTCGGACTATATTCTCGGTAATAAAGCCGGCTACGCCTTCATGGTCCTCATGTTCGTAGAAGTCGTAATAAAGGTCACGTCCCTTTTCATAATAGGGGGGGTCGAGATACACGAGTGTTTCCGCGGGCCATTTTGAAACACCGGCCTTCAGGAATATCAGTGCGTCTTGCTGGGTGAGTCTGATTCTACTCCTCATCCTCGCGATTGATTCGATCCGGCGGACGAGTTCCTTTGCGTTGAATCTCGCATTAATCTTCCAGGGGCCAGTTTGGTCACGACCGCCGATGATTCCGCCATTGAGAATGCCCGACCGATTTGTCCTGTTCAGGAAGAAAGTTGCAAATCCAAGCTCAACAGTCCCATGATTGCAGGCGTTCCCGAGTATTCGCTTCTGTTTGTCCCACGCCGCGACGGTGAGGGGCGTCTTGACGATAAGCCGACAGAGATCTTCGGTATGGTCGAGTACGCTCTTCCAGAATGCATGGATAGGTTTGCTTACGTCGTTGATGTGTATCCGCGAGACGTACTCATGCAAAAGCAATTCAAGGCCTATTGCTGCGCCTCCCGCGTAGGGCTCAACGTATTCTCTGAGGTGGTCCCGGTAGTTCGGACAGTTTTTACTTTTTCCTTAAGTGGAAGTTCTTGCTTTTGCTTTTAGGCTGCCAGTGTTTCTGGCAGGCGGTTGAAGTATACCTGATCGGGCGTTTGC
>JBKQLG010000273.1:0-2504 GCA_052147235.1 Occallatibacter sp. | reverse complement strand
CTTCAAGGATACGCAGCGTGTCGAGGCTCCAGATCAGTGGCATAGCGACGACGAGCAGCGCTATCTCGGCATTGGATGATCGAAACAAGGACGCATTTTGAGCATCTATTACACGTTTCGGGCCAGGAAGATTCGGATTATAAGCGCGCGGCTGGCGGAACGATGGGAAAGGATTGAATATGAAACAGGCAGCGAGCAGTAACGAAGTTGAAATGCGCAGCAGATTTGATTTTTCGCGAGCGACACGCGGCAGGTTCTCCGATCGCTATGAACAGAACCATGATGTCACGCTCCTGGACGGCGATCCCGATATGGAAGATCCCCTTGACCTCAGTCATGATGACTCACAGTTGACAGAAGTTTTCGGGAAAAACCTGCTTATTTCCCATCTTGTGTCCGCAGGCTTTGAAGTTGCGCAGCCTGTGAGGGATCGAGGTGTTGATCTGGTTGTCTATAAGGATGGAGAAGATGCAAAGGATTACGTGCCCTGTTTGATTCAATTGAAGGCATCTTCGCATGAATCGTTCTCTCTGGATAAAAAATATGGACGAATTCCACATCTTCTTATTGCGTATGTATGGAATGTTCAAACTCCGGCACAGAGCAATGTATATGCATTGACATTCAATGAAGCCTTACAGGTGATGGAGAAGAAGGGATATGCAAAGACAGACTCCTGGAAGAACGGCGGCTATTATTTTGTGCGAAATGCCGGTGTAGATCTGAAAAAAATTCTAGAGCCGTTCAAAATGACGACTGAGAAGTGGCGGGAGAAACTTCAGACCGTTTGAAGGGCAAGATTCTTATGGCCGCGAAACGCAAATCGAAGGGCGCGTACATGATCTCGGCGGTGGCCGAGATGTACGAGATTCATCCGCAGACGCTGCGCCTCTATGAGCGCGAGGGCCTGCTGCTGCCGTCGCGCACCGAGGGCAACACACGCCTCTACACCGACGAAGACCTGGAGCGCCTGGAGTTCATTCTCAGCCTGGCGCGCGAGCTGGGCGTGAACATCGCCGGCATCGCCATCATCCTGCAAATGCGCGAGCGCATGGAAGAGATGAACCGGCAAATGCAGAACTTTGTTGAGTACGTGCGGACGGAGATGCTGGCGCGCTTCCAGCAGGCCGCGCCGGGCACCAGCGCCGCCATGGTGCCGCTGCGCAAGCCGGGGGTGGTGGTAAAGTCGACCATAAATGGGCGCAAGACGTAGCAACCCTATCGCGCCTGCATGATCTCTTCAAGCTCTTCGCTCAGCTTGCGCATCCGTCCCTTGGGCAGCAATTCGCAGGGATCGCCGCGGTAACTCAGGCGGCGCGAGCCAAAGTAACTTCTCACTCAGAAGCAGAAACCCATGAGGTCGCGCACGGGTAGAGCCATGCCTTGCACAGGGCGGGGCGGTCGTTGACCACGCAGCCCGCGGCGAAGACCTGCTTGGCTGGACACCGGGTTCCTCATCCGATAGAGTGAACCAGAGCGTCTTTCAAAGCGGCAAAGGAGCCGTCGTCGTGGCATATTGTTTGTTGTTCCTAAGTACAGCCGGAATCCTGACCTCGACGATTTTTACCATAATGGCCTTTGTCGCAACTGGGAAATATCTCTCCGGCAGACGGCGCAGACGGCGGCAGGCGCTCGACTTCACCCCTCCGGTCAGCATTCTGAAGCCGCTGCACGGCTCGCCGGCCCATTTGGAAGAAAACCTGGAAGGCTATTTTCAGCTCGACTATCCGGAGTACGAGCTGCTGTTTTGCGCGCGCCATGAAGATGATGCGGGCCTGGCGATTGCGCGCAAGCTGGCGGCGCGCTACAAGCAGATTCCGGTGAGAATCCTGACCTCCGGCGAACCGCTCTGGATGAACGCGCGCAGCTACTCGATGCATCTGATGGCGGAGGCGGCACGGTACGATCTGCTGGTGGCTACCGACGCCGATGTTCCCGCGGGTCCTGAGTACCTGCGCGCGATGGTGGCGCCCTTCCGCAACTCCGAAGTGGGCGCGGCATTCAGCCTTTATCGCGGGATGCCAATTGATGGCGGTTTTGGCGAGCAGTTGGAGGGGCTGGGCATGTCGGTGGAGATGACCTCCGGCGTGCTGGTGGCGGCGATGCTGGAGGGCGTGCGCTTCACGCTGGGGCCTTCGACGGCGTTGCGCAAGGCGGCGCTCCAGCAGATCGGCGGCTTTGCCCGGCTGGCTGATTATGCGGCCGACGATTACATGCTCGGCTATCTGCTGGCCGAGTCGGGAAGCACCGTAGTGCTCTCAGACCAGGTGATCGACCACCAGATTCTGCGCTCGGGATTCTGGAAGTCGATTGAGCACCAGTTGAGCTGGATGCGCAGTACGCGTTTTTCGCGGCCCATGGGCCACCTGGGCACGGTGCTGACCTTTTCTGTGCCCTTCGGATTGCTGGGGCTGATCGCCGGAGTGCTGCTGGGCCGTCCGCTGCTGGGCCTTGCACTGCTGGTTTTTACGCTGCTGCTCAAGACCGCTCATTCGATGATCGTG
>JBKQLG010000272.1:0-27103 GCA_052147235.1 Occallatibacter sp. | reverse complement strand
GGGCCAATTTTCCCCAACTCTTCGTCCATCGTCGCTAGGATACACCCGGTATTCGTCACCCCTCATTCCTCGACCTGAGAAAAATTGGCTCCCGTCGCCGCCCACCGGGGTAGTGTGAACAGGCCCTTGGATCAGCAAAGAAGAGGGGATGTGCTTGCGGAAAACTACAGGCGCCTGAGCCTTGGGCGTCAGGCCGTTTCTTCGTGCAGGTTCTGCTCGAAGACCGCATCGGGCTCGGCCAGCCGGATCAGGCGATGCAAGTAAGCACGCGAGATGCACAGGCTGCGGGCAGCCAGCGTCTTATTGCCGTTGTTCTCTCGAACCGCGGTTACAGCGAGTTTGATCTTATAGTCGCGAAGCTGGCGTTCAAAGGAGCCGGCGGGATGGTAATCGCCAATATCGACAACGTCGCCGATGTCTCCCAGTTCGCTATCCACTTCCTCGATGCTGATGCTCAGATCTTCCGCGCGAACGGTCTTACCAGCGGCGAGGATGATGGCCCTCTGCATCACGTTTTCCAGCTCGCGCACATTGCCGGGCCAGCGGTAATGCTGTAGCAGGGAGAGTGCATCGGGCTCAATATCGTCCATCGGCTTCTGGAACATCTGCCCATATTGGCGCAGGAAGTGCCGGGCGATGCGAGGAATGTCTTCCGGATGCTCCTGGAGTGACGGTGATTCAATCCGCATCACGTTGATGCGGTAGAAAAGATCCTGGCGGAATTTCCCTTCGGCCACCAGCTTGGACAGATCCTGGTGCGTGGCGAAGACCAGGCGCGCCCGCAAGGGGATAAGCCGGTTGCTGCCCAGGCGGCTGAACTCCATCTGCTGCAAGACGCGCAGCAGCTTGACCTGGGTGAAGAGGCTCAGGTCGCCAATTTCGTCCAGAAAGAGCGTGCCGTCCGCCGCCTGCTCGAAGTAGCCTTCGCGCGCCCCGTTGGTGCCTGTGAAGGCGCCTTTTTCATGCCCGAAGAGCTCGGCCTCAATCAACGTTTCCGGGATGGCGCCGCAGGAGACAGCCACAAACGGACGAGCGGCGCGCGAACCCAGGTTGTGAATGGCTCGGGCGATCAGCTCCTTGCCGGTGCCGCTTTCGCCCGTGACCAGCACCGCGGCATTGAGATTGGTGACGCGATGCACCAGTTGATAAACCCGCTGCATCTGCGGGCTCGATCCGATCAGCTTGTCGCAACTGGCGGGCACGCCCAGTTGCTGCTGCACGGTCTCCAGTTGCTGCCGCAGCGTGGAGTTCTCGTACGCCCGGCTGAGCATGGTCTTGAGATCGCGAATCGAGGGGGGACGGCGGCAGTATCCAAAAGCGCCTGTGCGAACCAGTTCAAAGGCCGTCGATCGCAGGCCATCGTCGGCCATGACCACGGCGGGAACCTGAGTTGCTATCAGACGCTGAGTACAGCCAATACGCTCCTGCAACGAATCATGATTCGAGTGCAGGTCCAGAATCATGACATCGCAATCTCCGGCGGCGCGCAGAACACGCATCCCGTCTTCATCCGGCTCCTGAAGGATCTCGAATTCCTTCCCCAGAGCGGACGCGAGCAGCGTGTGGAGCGTTCGGTCTTCCGAATACAACCCGACTTTGATCATCGATGGGCCCGCACTCAAACTATACGCTTCTCAAACGCCTGTAGAGCGAAAGTGGAGAAGCGGATATCCTCCTGAAACCGCGCATGAACCGCCAACTACTGCATTGCGTCAGGAGAAGGACGACCTCCCGCTGACACAACACCTCGCTGACTCATTGCCCATACTCGACTCAGATCATTCATGTTAAGGCCGGATGAAGGCACTGTCGAGAGAACTTTAGTAACAAAATTCCAAATACGAAATTGTTTATCCCGGCGCTCCGAAAGGAAGAAATGTCAGGAGGGTAAACTTTGGGTCCATCCCCATCCGCCCCATCCTCCCGCGCCTGGACGCCAACAAACTAATTAGAATCAATTGATTATACAGACAAGCTCCGTTGACGCGGAGGTGAAGCGAGGAAGATGTACACTGTTGGGCATTCGGACGGAAAGAATCTTTTTCCACCATTTGTGCACAGAAAGTGAATATTAGTAACATTACGTCAGGGTATTTATCATTTAGGCACCCCGCGAGGAAGCGGCAAAATCTTTCTCATTTCATCGCGGATTTGCTATGTTTTGACCGCAAACATGGATGAAGGACGCGCCTGGTTTGCTCCCGGAGGGTGTATACCCCCCGCTTCACCCCGGAGCGCCGCCCCCGTAAACATCTGTGTACACCAGCCGGGGCAGAATACCGCCTGCCATTCTAAATTCAGTCAATTTTGGCCTGAATCTGGCCATTTTGGGCTTTAGGCACTTTGGTCAGGGAATTGCAATGACAACGGAACAAGGGTCATACCGTAACTCTCACGGAATACCGGGAGGGGGAAAAGGAGCGCAGCGTATGCAGCACTGGTTAGCCTGGTGGCCGACACTGATTGTACTCGCCGTGGCAACATTCACGGACCTGCGCAGCCGCCGCATACCCAACTGGCTGGTGCTTCCTTTTCTGCTGGCGGGGATCGTAGTTTCTCCGTTGCGTATGGATTGGTCCGGCATTCGCCGGGGCTTTTGGCTGCCCAGGGATTGGTCCGCTATTCGCCAAGGCTTCTGGCCGGGAACCGGCCACAGCTTCGCTTGGCATGGTCTGGAGCAAAGCTGCGCCGGCCTGGGGCTTGGCTTTCTGCTGTACGGTTTACTTTTCTGGATGGGCGGCATGGGCGCAGGGGACTTGAAGCTGTGCGCCGCGATCGGGGCCTGGATTGGCCCCATGCAGTTGCTTATGGCTCTGGTCATCACCAGCCTGGCCGGAGGAATCATGGTTCTCGGCTGGCTTGCCTGGCGCGGAATTTTACGAAAGATGTTAATGGGCGCGGGCGATCTGGTATTCGGTCGGCAGCGGCGCGGATTACAATCCGATCCTGAGCCTTCTCTGGCAGAATTACTGAAGCGTAATATGCCTTACGCTCCAGCTATTGCCGTTGGTACGTTCATGTCCTTTTTTGCTGGTTGAGCATCTGGAGCATTTACTATGTCCGACTCACCGTTGACCTATCGTTTCTTGGATAACCCGCAAGGTAAGTTTAGCGCGTCAGGGGGTAGCAATCCCGTGAATTCAGACACTTCTCAGTTTCTCGATGATCAATATCCGGACTCGCTTGGCAGCGACGTTTTGACGATCGCGCTGATCGGCCCGGATGAGGGGCGCCGCAAGGCGGCAGCCAGCGCAATATCAGCAGCTCAGGGTGGAGATATCCGCGAGTTTTCCACCTATCCGCCCAGCCTGGACGATGTGCCCAAGCTGCTGGAGCAGCGTTACGACGTCATCATTATCGACCTGGACAGCCATCCGGAATACGCCCTGGAACTGGTGGAGAGCATCTGCGCCAACGGCACGGCTACGGTGATGGTCTATTCGATGAAGGCCGATTCGGAGTTGCTGGTCCGCTGCATGCGCGCCGGAGCGCGCGAGTTTCTTACCTTGCCCTTCACGCAAAGCACCGTGGCCGAGGCTCTGGTGCGGGCTTCGGCTCGCCGGCCTACGGCGCGCCCCGCGAAGAAGACGGGCGGCCGGCTGATGGCGTTTCTCGGCGCCAAGGGCGGAGACGGCGTCACCACGCTGGCCTGCAATTTTGCGGTTTCCATGGCCCAGGAGTCCGGCCAGAGCACGCTGCTGATCGATCTGGATCTTCCGCTGGGAGACGCCGCGCTCAACCTGGGCGTGGTCGCCGAATACTCGACCATCAATGCGCTTCAGAATGCCGCCCGGCTGGATTCGGCCTTCCTCTCCAAGCTGCTGGTCAAGCATAGTTCGGGAGTTTCAGTGCTTGCGGCTCCGGGCAAGTTTCCCCAGTTTCCCGCCACCAACGACGCCATCGACAGGCTGCTGGCCGTCGCGCGCCAGGATTTCGAAAATGTAGTCATTGATATGGGGTCCCGGCTTGATCTGATGGGGACGAGCCTTTTCAAGGAGGGCTCCACGGTCTACCTGGTGATCCAGGCCGGCATCGCCGGGCTGCGCAACTCCAACCGCCTGATCTCGCAGTATTTCACCACCGGGATTCCCAAGCTCGAAATCGTGCTCAATCGCTATGAGCCGCGCACGATGGGCGTCGCCGAAGACCAAATTACCAAGGCGCTCACCCGGCCGGCGCAGTGGAAGATTCCCAACGATTACAACGCCGTGCGGCGCATGCAAACCACCGCTATTCCGCTGGCGCTCGAAGATTCGCCTATCTCCCGGCTGATCCGCCAGATGACACGCAGCGCGTGTGGCCTGCCCGCTATTCCTGAGAAGAAGACGGGCTTCAGCCTGAAGAGTCTCAGCCGCAGCCTTTCAGGCAGGTCTTCCGCCCCTGAGGCTTCGAGCTTTACGCAACTGGGGTTGGGTACCGGTCAGGATGCCCCAGCAGCGGCGCAGCCTGCCGCCGCTGCCGGTCATTCGGCGAAGCCCGTCTACACTCCTCCGGCCGAGGCTCCGCGCAGAGTGGAAACTCCAACACCCACGCCCACAGTCAGCGCGAACCGCCCTGCACCGGCGCCTGCCAAGCGGGAAATGCCGCAAATCGTCAGCACTCCCGCCCGGCAAGTCGAACTGGAAACACGCACCTACAAAGGCGCTACATACGTGAAGGGCCCGGATGGCGAATGGCACTTGTTGCAAGCTCCGGCCCCTGCCGTCACTTCAGCCGCCGCTCCGGTTGCGAAGCCGGTAGTGAGCAAGGTAGTGGAGCCGGTAGTGAGCAAGATAGTTGAGCCGGTAGTGAACAAGGTTTTGGAGCCGGTAGTGAACAAGGTTGTGGAGAAGGAGACGCCGGCCGTCGCTTGGTCGACGCCCGTTCCGATTGCCTTTGGCACTCCGCTGACGACTACGCAGCTCCGGGCCATGGCGTCAGCCCCGGGAAAATTCGTCTACACTCCAGCAGTGGGCGAGATGCTCCCGGCGGGAACGCATACGCTCTCGGTCCTATTCACTCCAAATGACACTGCGGGCTACACGACGGCGCAGGCTACCGTTTTGCTTGCTGTCACTAAGACAACGCCGGTGATCACCTGGGCGACTCCAGCTCCGATTGCTTATGGCGTCGCGCTCAGCGCAGTTCAGTTCAATGCCGCGTCATCGATTGAGGGCAAATTTGCCTACACACCTGCCGCGGGCGAGGTGCTGCCGGCGGGAACGCATACGCTGACAGCAACCTTTACACCGGCCGACTCCACCAACTACTCAGCGGCGCAGGCCGCTGTCTCGCTCACGGTCTCCAAAGGGACGCCGTCTCTCAGCTGGTCGAAGCCGGCTCCGATTGCCTATGGCGCCGAGCTGAGCGCCACACAGCTCAATGCCACAGCCTCGATCCCGGGTAAATTTGCCTACTCTCCCGCCGCGGGCACGGTGCTGACAGCGGGGGTGCAGACGCTCTCGGTCACCTTCACTCCCAACGACACTACGGACTATACGACCGTGCAAAGCGAAGTGCCGCTCACGGTCACCAAGGCGACGCCGGTCATCACCTGGGCGAAGCCCGCGCCGATTACATACGGCACTGCCCTCAGCGCCACGCAGCTCAACGCCACGGCTTCGATTCCGGGAAAATTCACCTACATTCCGGGTGCCGGCGCCGTATTGGCTGCGGGAACGCATACGCCCTCGGTCACCTTCACTCCGGCGGATGCGACGAACTTCAACCCTGTGCAGGCGGCAGTGTCACTGACAGTGACAAAGGCGACACCAGCCGTCACGTGGCCGGCGCCCGCGCCGATTCCCTATGGCGACGCGCTCAGCGCCGCGCAGCTCAATGCCACGGCATCGGTTCCGGGCAAATTCATTTACACGCCTGCAGCGGGCGAAGTGCTGCCGGCGGGAACGCATACGCTCTCGGTACTCTTCACTCCGACCGACAGCACGGACTGCGCCTCGGTGCAGACCACCGTGTCGCTGACTGTGACTAAGGCTAAACCAACTCTTGTGATGTGGCCAACGCCAGCTTCGATCGCACATGGTACCGCGCTTAGCTCCTTGCAGCTCAATGCCACGGCTCCCGTTCCGGGCAAGTTTGTCTACACGCCTGCCGTCGGCGAAGTGCTCCCGGCCGGAACGCATACGCTCTCCGTGCTCTTCACTCCGATGGACAGTAACTTTCCCCCGGCGCAGGCCGCGGTTCCGCTCACCGTCACCAAGGCGCTCCCCGCCATCACATGGCCGACGCCTGCCACCATTTCCTACGGCACGGCGCTCGGCGCCGCGCAGCTCAATGCCAAGGCATCGGTTCCGGGGACCTTCGCCTATACTCCAGCGGCCGGCGAAGTGCTGCCGGCGGGAACGCATCCGCTCTCGGTAACATTCACTCCGACGGAGACCAAAGACGTTGCGACAGCGCAAGCCACCGTGTCGCTGACGGTCGCCAAAGCAACACCCATCATCACCTGGCCGACGCCCGCCGCCATCTCCTACGGCAACCCGCTCAGCGCGGTTCAGCTCAATGCCACGGCGCTGGTTCCGGGAACATTCGTTTACACGCCTGCCGCGGGCACCGTGCTTACCGCAGGAACACAAACACTTTCAGTGACCTTTACCCCCAAAGACACCGCGGACTACACGACGGCGCAAGCCACCGTGTCTGTGGTGGTGGAAGGGTTGGCGAATATTGCATCACTCATGCCTGCACTGGCCGATTCAGATGTGAATTCCACCGACCTTGACGACGCAAAACAGGAGACGCAGTCAAGCGGCGCCTCCGATCAGCAGAGCAACCTTGAAACACGCACTTACAAAGGTGCTACCTATGTGAAGGGAGCCGACGGCCAATGGTACCTCCAGAAGAAATAGAATTGAACGCACCCACAACGCTACCCGCAGATTTCGGCGAATGGGATAGCGGAGATAATACCGCCGCGCAACCAGCCAGCGTCAGCGGATTCGATGATTTCCCAGCTTCCGGCGTTGCCCCCAAGCCGGTTGCGAAATCGACGACTGCGCGTGTTGCCGTATTGCCTGTGGCAGCCAAGCCGCCGGCCGCAGCTCCGCGCAAGCCGGCTCCGACTTACGCTGAAGCAGAGCCGGTGTATCAGCAGCCTAAGCGTACGGCTCCTGCAAAACACAAGGTCGAGAGCGAGGACAAGCCGAAGAAGACAGGGATGTTTGCCGCCGTTGGTGCTGTTGCGGTTTTGCTCGTCGCTGGCGTGCTGGTCTATCCTCACTTGCACTCCGGGACGTCCACTCCGAAGCCTGCGGTTGCACCGCAGTCGGCAGCGGCTACGACGGCGCTTTCGACGACGACTACGATAAAGCCGTCGCCCTCGACGCAGACCACCGTGACGCCGTCGGCCAACACCGATACCACTACGGCCGACAACACGGTTCGTGCGAATACGGAGTTGATGAATCATCAACTGACCGCTCCTTCAAAGATTTCCAGCGACCTCAAGATGCTGGCTGGAAAGGATGCGGCGGCGGCTCCAGCTTCAGGCTTTGGCGCGCCCGGCATGGACGGTTTGGGCAATGCAGGCAGCGGTGTCTTCGCCGGACAGAGCGGGCCGAAGGTGAAGGTCGCGGCTCCTCAAAAGGTCAGCATCTCGTCGGGCATTGCAGTCGGTTTGCTGATCCAGAGGACTACGCCCATTTATCCGCCCATGGCCAAGAACGCCCGCGTCTCCGGAACTGTGGTGATTCAGGCAACCATTTCCAGGAACGGAACCATCGAAAATCCCCGCGTTGTCAGCGGACCGGCGATGTTGCGGCAGTCCGCGCTGGATGCAGTGAAGTCCTGGCGCTACAGGCCTTATATGCTCAGCGGCGAGCCGGTGGAAGTGGAGACAACAGTGAACGTGAATTTCTCTCTGGGCGGTTAACGAGTCCTCTGCCTCCCTCCCGTTTTTCGGGCAGGGTCGATGATGTACTGTGGATGAGTATCTTCGCCCGATGGAAGGTTGAATGTGGAACTTCTGAATCTGGAAAAGTATAAAGCGGAAATTCACCGGACCCTGATCTCCAAGCTGGACCTGGAGAAACTGTCACGCGTCAATTCCAGTCAGGCGCGCCAGGCGGTAGCCGGCATCGTCAAAGAGATCATCTCTGACCAGCGCGTGCCACTGAACTTCGACGAGCAGGAGAAGATACAAGCCGACCTGCTCGACGAAGTGTTTGGCCTTGGGCCGCTGGAGCCGCTGCTGCGGGATCCAAAGATATCCGACATCCTTGTCAACGACAAGGATCATGTATTCATCGAGAAGGGCGGGCTGCTGCAGAGGGTCGATACGACCTTCCGCGACGACCGCCATCTGCTGCAGATCATCGACCGGATCGTGTCGCGGGTGGGACGCCGCGTGGATGAGTCTTCGCCGATGGTGGATGCCCGCTTACCCGACGGCTCGCGCGTCAACGCGATCATTCCGCCGCTGGCTCTCGATGGGCCATCCTTGTCCATTCGCCGTTTTGGAACAGGCCCGTTGGCCGCCAATCAGCTGGTGCAGTTGAAGAGCGTTTCAGCGGAGATGATGGAAGTACTCTCCTCGGCGGTCAAAGCACGCATCAGTATCCTCATCTCTGGCGGCACCGGCGCCGGCAAGACTACTTTTCTCAACATTCTCTCGCAGTACATTCCACGCAATGAACGTCTGGTCACTATTGAGGACGCGGCCGAACTCCGTCTCGCGCAGGAAAACATCGTGCGCCTGGAGACTCGCCCGCCCAACATCGAAGGCCAGGGAGCGGTCAAGCAGCGTCAGCTTCTGATCAACTGCCTGCGCATGCGTCCGGATCGCATTATCATGGGCGAGGTGCGCGGCGAAGAGGCCTTCGATATGCTCCAGGCCATGAATACCGGCCACGAAGGATCGATGACTACCATTCACGCCAACACTCCCCGCGACGCCATCTCCAGGCTCGAATCGATGGTTGCCATGGGCATGAATCTTCCCGAAAAATCCGTTCGCCAGCAGATCGCAGCGGCCATCACTATTGTCGTGCAGGCTACGCGCATGAGCGACGGCACGCGCAAAGTGACCAGCGTCGCCGAGATCACAGGCATGGAAGAGAATGTTATCAGCATGCAAGAGATTTTTACTTTCACGAAGAAAGGGATTGGGCCCGATGGCAAGGTCATCGGCGTATTTCAGCCAACCCATATCCGTCCCCGGTTCCTCGAACGTCTGCGCGTCTCGGGCATTGTCCTGCCGCCGATTCTGTTTGAGCGCGAAACGCAGGTCAATTGAGCGGAAGGGAGGGAAACTGATATGGGAATGATCGTTATTCTGGTCTTCCTGGGCGCCTTTTCGGTAGTCTCGCTGATTGCGATCGCTAGCGGGAGCGGCGCATCCGCGCAGGCCAAACAGGTTCACGCCACGCTTGACTCTGCCCTGGCCACCGACAGCCCGGAAGAGCGCGGGCCTATCCTTGATCTGCGCAAGATCGAACGGCTCAGCAGCATCCCCTGGCTCAATCGCAAGCTGCTCAGTTTTGAACTGACGCCGCGCGTGCAGTCCCTGATTTATCAGGCTGACCTGAAGTGGACCGCCGGAGGCATGCTCGCCGGTTGCGCGCTCTGCTTTGTGTTGATGGGCTATCTGGCTTACTGGCGTACCAACTCTATACTCATCGCTTTGCCGGTAGGGTTGCTGGCGGGGGCCATGCCTGTTTTATGGGCGCGCTATAAACGCAGCAAGCGCCTGGACAAGTTTCAAGAGGGGCTGCCGGAAGCGCTGGATTTGATGGTGAACGCTCTGCGCGCCGGGCATAGTCTGATCGCTGCAATGGGTTCAGTGGCGCGGGAGTGCGCCGACCCGATCGGCTGCGAATTCAAGGCGTGCTTCGAGGAGCAGAACTACGGCCTGGAAATGAAGACGGCCTTGGACAATATGATCAACCGCGTCCCCCTCCAGGATCTGCGTATCGTTGCCACCGCGATTATGATCCAGAGGGAGAGCGGAGGAAACCTTGCCGAGGTCCTCGATAAGACCTCCCATGTGGTCCGGGAACGGTTCCGTCTCAAGCGGCAAGTGGGGGTGCATACTGCCCAGGGACGCATGACCGGTTGGATACTCACTCTTCTCCCGGTACTTCTGGGAATCGCCTTATATTTTATTAACCCCGACATGATGAGCTTGCTATGGAAGACTCCCACGGGCATCAAGATGCTCTGGACGTCTTTCGGCATGCTCGTGGTTGGCGGTTTGATCATTCGCCACATCGTCAACATGGATGTATAGGTGACTTATGGGATATGCGATTTTTGCCTTTTGCGGCGTTTTTCTGATGATCATCAGCGGCGGCTTGCTTCTGTTTTATCGAGAAGAAATGCTGCAGCGCATCTCCGACGCCATCAATCCACAACCCAAACAGAAATCCCTGTTAACCACCATTCAGAAGACCGGCCTTTCGATCGGCGGCGTGATCGAGCACTTCGAGAATGTCCTTCCCAAGAGTCAGGCCGAGGTATCCATCGTCCTGCAGCGCCTCCAGCATGCCGGTTTTCGCGATGAATCAGCCGTCAAAATCTTCTATGGCACCAAAGTTCTGGTTCCTCTCCTGTTCTGCATCCTGGTTTTGGTTACAGGACTCGGCAACATAGGAGGGTTTATGGTCTATCTCATCGCCGCGGCGCTGGGATTCCTGGCTCCGGATTTCTGGCTGGGAAGGCGAATTAAGAATCGCCAAAGCAAGATTCGCCGCGGCCTGCCGGATGTGCTTGATCTGCTGGTGATTTGCATCGAGGCCGGACTCAGTTTGGACCATGCGACGGCGCGCTCGGCGGTGGAATTGAGGCATGCCCAGCCGGAAGTGTGCGATGAATTGAATATTGTCGTGCTGGAGCAACGGGCCGGACGCCCGCGCACCGATGCCTGGAAGCATATGGCGGAACGCACGGATGTGGATTGCGTGCGCAATCTCGTCACCATGCTGGTGCAGGCCGAACAGTTCGGTACCAGCGTCGCCAAGACACTGCGCATTCACAGCGACACCCTAAGAACCCAAAGAGTGCAAGCCGTGGAGGAAGCGGCGGCAAAGACTACCATCAAGCTGCTCTTCCCGCTTGTGGTTTTCATCTTTCCCACGCTTTTTGTAGTCGTTCTGGGACCCGCGGTTCTTTCCATCATGGATTCATTTAAGGGTCTCAATCAATAAGGAAGGAGGAGTCGATATGGATACCACTTTGATCATTCGGGTTGTTGCCGGCGTGCTCGTCGTTGTCATTCTGTTTGTCCTGATCCAGCGCCGCCGCACACGGATCAAGTAGCTATTCTTCCGCGGGTGGGCCAGCGGCGCTGAGAACCTGCGCGTGTCTCGCTGGCCAACTCGTTCAGTTCGTTGGCCGGGGCGCCGTTGTAACGGTGCCGGATGTCTCTGCGCGTTGCCCCGGCAGCGCGCTAGGCGAGGTGTGTCTTGGCGTGGATACTGGGCAGACGGCCTGGCCTCCTCCGCGCCGCTGGAAACATGGCTCGTATCTGCCGGCGTTCGCAGGGAAAGGACTTGTCATGGGTGTTTCAGATGGGTGTGGTTGAATCGACAACTTGGACTCCGGGACAAAGCCCGGTTTCCGGGTTCTCGCAGACAACCGGAGGCACCATGGAATTGCAACGACTTTGCGCATACAACCAGACTCGCGAATGCTTCCTCGGCCTTGAGGTCGCGCCCGCGGATCTCTCCTTGGCGGAACTGAAGACTCTGCTGGGGAAGCTTGCGCTCAAGTCTGGCGAGGGCCTTTGGATGGTGCCGTTCCGGGGGATTCCTGATACCAATATGCGCGTTCCGCTCGATCTGCTCTATCTGGACGAGGATTGCCGGGTCATCGAAACCGTCGAGTCATTTCCCACCTTCCATGCCACCTCGAATTTGCCGGCGGCCAGCGTTCTGGCGCTGCCCACCCACTCGATCTATTCGTCGCAGACCCAGCCGGGCGATCAGCTGGTGCTCTGCGTGGCCGAGGAGATGCAGCACCGCCTCGAACAGTTCTTCAGTGCAAACAGCGCTGCCGGCGGAGTGCAAAGCGGCGTTTTGTTGAGGGGAAAAACATCCTGGAACGGCGCTTCGGACGTGGCGGAATTGGAGGATATCCCCGCCAAGGGGCGCTCCAAATCTTCACTGCCAAAGGAGATTAGCTCTTCCCAGTCTCGTGCGGAAAACCCTGGCCAGTCGAAGAGCTGGCTGGAGCGCTGGTGGTCAACGGGTTTGCGAAAAGCGCCGGAAATGAGAAAGGCGCCACGGGAGCCGTTACCCGCCCTGGCCGCCTATTACTGGACGGGCGCCGCTCCCAAGGCGCACAGCGTCCGGGACATCAGTTCGACAGGATTGTATGTGGTGACCGAGGAACGCTGGTATCCCGGAACCCTGATCCTGATGACGCTGCAAGAGACCGATGGCGGGGAAGACAGCGTTGAGCGTTCCATATCCGTCCACTCCAGGGCTGTCCGCTGGGGCAACGACGGCGTCGGCCTGCAGTTCATCCCCCAGGATGTCCCGGAAGCGCATAAAGGGCTGAGTGAGTTGAAGCATGGCGTGGATAAGAAGGAACTCGATCAATTTCTGGAGCGGCTGTTTCGGAAGGACAACGAATAATTGTCGTGCGCGCCCTTGAAATAATCGGTACTTTTGTGTATAATACTTGTCGTATAAGTCTATAAAGATGATCGAAGATGTACGACAATGGGTGTGGAGAAGCGGGGAATTGGCCATGATAATGCAAAGGGTTCAAAACGGACAGACGGCGGCGCGGCGCAGCCAGCATAGCGCGGCGCCGGGAAGCATCAGCGGCAAAGCCCGGCCCGCCGGCGGCCGGCTTCTCGCTTGGCCTCGTCGTGGCGACGAGGGGCAAGCTCTGGTTGAGACGGCCTTGGCGCTGCCGGTACTGCTGATGATCTTCACGGGGATATTCATATTCGCGATTGTCATGTACAAGCAGATATTGCTGCGAACAGCCGCAAGCCAAGGCGTACAGGTCCTGGCGTTAAGCCAGAACGTCCCAGGCATTGCGGACCCTTGTAATGCCGCTACTACGGCTATAAATCAGGCGACGGCCCTCAACTCGAGTTTAATCGGCATCACGTACTATAACGGCCCCCCGGGTGGCACCGTCATTTCTGCGGGGAGTTCTTGTGAGGGAATCACGAAGGGGACCGAGCTTACGGTTACACTCACCTATCCTTGCAGCCTTGCGCTCATCTACAACTTCTATCAAAGTTGTGCGCTTAGCGCATCTGAATCGGAGCCAGCTCAATAACCGAAACATCGAGGCAAATTCAATGAAAACGATCCATGTTTCTTTTCTCGAAAAAGTGTTCAGTGACCAGCGCGGGCAGACGCTGGTGTGGATGGGGTTTTTAGCGTTCGCCCTGATGGCAACGGGCGGGTTCACGGTCGACGTAGGTCATTACTATATGGTCCGAAGTGAGCTCCAAAGCAATGCCAACGCGGCGGCGTTGGCGTCCGTGCCTTATTTATTCACCACTCTCAACACGGTTTCCGCGCCTTCAACGGTACTGCAAGACGCGGCGCTGTTTTACAGCGGCGCTGTGTCAACGGATGCCAACTACAACGCATCCATGGGAACCGTTACTCCTGCCGTGACGACGCCCTGCCTCAATTCGTTGCTGGCAAGTACGACCTGCAGCGCTGTCGGCAATGTCCCAAACGCCGTGGTAGTGACTTTGCAGGCCCAGGTGCCAACGTATTTCATGCGCCTGATTCCCGGCGGTCCCAAGACCATGCCTGCATCCGCAACCGCGACCGCGTCCCCAGGGGGCGCAACGCAGCCCTGGAACCTGGCGATCATCCTGGACGGAACGCATTCGATGTCCGGTACAGATCCAAACTGCAATAATTTGACGTATGAACAGTGCGCGCTGAATGGCATTATGCAGATGCTGACTGAAATCAATCCCTGTGCTAGCGGTGTGACGAATTGCACCGCCAGTAGCGGTCAGGCGCTTATCCGCGTGAGTCTGTTCACCTTTCCCAATGTGAACACGAATACGGTTGCGGACGAGATCAACTGCAGTGGCAGCACTACAGAGACACTGTATACCATGCCCAAGATACCAACTACGAACTATCAGCTTACCGGAACCCCGATAACCTCCGGCGCAAACTCCGGCTACGTACCCATCACGTACACACCACCCGGCCTCAGTGCGTGGACCTCGACCTACCAGGTCACACTACCTCTCGGATCACCCTACCCCTCTTATCCCTCCGGATCACCCTCCACCGCCGATCCGGATAAGAATGGCTTCTCGAGCGATTTTTACCCCGGTTCGGGGGGGTATATGTTGAACCCCAGTTCCGTCCTTGTGAAGGCCGTCGGCAACGTCACTACAAATGGGACAACCACTACCACCGGTTGCTTGAAGCCCCCGACTCAGTTGGATTCAGCATGCTGTCATACCTACTTCGCGGGCGCAATCTATGCGGCGGAGGCGGCGCTCCAGGCCGAAAAGCCGCTGGCGGATGCGGCCTTGGCGTCTGATTATCCTGGGTATGGGCTAACCTCGACCAACGGAATCATATTCGTCAGCGATGGTCAGGCACAGGTGAACCCCGCAACTGCAAATAACAGGTTCCCTGCAAGCGGAAGCACAGCTACCACCGCCGGCAGCGCCGGTGTGGGTGGGTATAGTGTTGCAACTGGGGCTAATACAGGAAATACGACTTACTCCAAGACTGCTACAAATTTTACTGGTGAATCTGGCACGTGGGGGACGTACCCAGACTACAACGATCAATGTCAGCAGGCGATGACGGCGGCTCAGTTTGCCTATTCTAAGGGAACCAGGGTCTTCGGGGTCGCCTACGGCTCGGAATCGAATGGATGTCTGGTTGGCGATTCTCCTTACGCTGGCAATGACAGTGATAGTTCCAGTGCCCCTTTGGTTGTCAACTACACCTCCACTAACGCCACCGGCTATCCCACCACCAAATATCCGATGAACATTGCAATCTCCTCGTATTCAGGGATATATCCCTGCGTGACGTTGGAGAATATTGCCGATACCTATGTCTCGCCGTCGGGTCAGGGGGATTTCTACGCTGAAACATCCAGCGTACTTGAAGGCGGCTGCGCGACCACGACCATGAATGCGCCGTTGAAGAACCTGTCCACCATCTTCGAGGCTATCTTGAGTAGCCTGGGGAACGGTCCACGGCTGGTTCCCAACCAGTAACTAGCCTCCGGAAGGAGACACAAGCTCCGCTGCCCGGCCAGTCCGCCCGTTGGACTCGCCGGGCAGTTTTTTATTCCTCCACTTCGGGAATGATGAGCAGGACTTCCACCTTGATATTTTGCCCATTCTGCGTCGCTGGCCTGAACTCCCACTGGCTGAGCGCGTTGAGGACAAACTGGGCTTGCGCGAACTCCGGCGGGAAGGCGATGGAGAGCGCCTCGAAGCGGCCCGCCTGATTGACAAAGCCGTGAATCATGAGGGCATCGGCGTCGATCGTGCCGGGGGCGATGTTGGGACGCACAATGTTATAGGGCCAGGGCGGCTCTACGCGCGTGATCGCGCCCGCGGGGCTGTCGGCGCGCGAAAGCGAGTACTGGAGAATCCAGTTCTTGGCCAGGCCGACGGGAAGATATACGGTGTAGGAGAGCCGTCCACTCCATAGATCGGCCGTCTCGGGATACTTTTCTGTGATCGTGGAGCCTACCACCACGGAACCGAATTGTCCTTCCTTCGGCCTCGTAATGTGAGCTCCTGTAGGCGTATTGACGATACCGTACCCAGTTGGCGCGGTAGTCTTTTGCGCGGAGCCCGCATTGGCTCCCTGCGCGGATTTGGCGGTGTCGGTCTGCTCACCGCCTTTGGCGGAATCCGGTCTTCCCGCGCCCTTGCCAACTGCCTGATTGGACGGCTTCTCGACGGGTTTATCGGTCTGGCTTCCATGCCCCCCGGGCGTGGTGTTCTTTGCCTCCGCGGGAGCGAGCTCTCCGGGCGAAGGCGTGGCAACGGACGAGTTCACGGGAGGCAGTGTGACGGCGCCATTCGCCATGCGATGCTCGGAGAGCGACATCACCGCGGCGGGTGTCGGCAGCGAGGAGCCTTGCGCGGTGGTGATCGGCGCCGGCGGCGTGGGCTTGGGCCCGGTTACCACCAGCGGCGTCGTGGTGCTGGGAAGGATTGGCTGAGGTAGCAACACCGGCAGAGCGACGGCGGGAATGGCGATCTCCGCCAGGTTCTGTTCCTCATTGGGCAACTGGGTGGAAGGCTTGACCTCGGCTACCACCGGCTTTTCCGGCAGGGGCGGAACGATGGTCTTGACCACGACCTTCTTCCCCGCCCAAATCACTACAGTTGGCACCGGGATTTCCACATTGAGCGCCAGGGGCTTGGGGATATCCGGCTGCACCAGCGTCTGCGCTCCCTTCGGAGCTTGCACAACCATCCGCAAAGCCGGAGGCGGCGCCTCCGGGCTCGCGGCCGGTGGAGTCACTTGCTCTTTTGCGGGCGCCGGCGCCTTGGAAGGCGCGCGGGGCGCCTTGATTTCATTACTTAAATCGCTTCTGGCCCGCTGCATTTCGGCATCCAGCGTATGCATATCCAGATGCCGCACCTCATAGCGCTGCACGGCAACCTGGACCTTGACCTTGGGGGCGGAGATGATGCCTAAAAAAATCAATCCAAACGCGACGCCATGCGCCAGGATCGAAAACACAAAGGAGTAGGGGCGCTGATTCAGCTCCGGTTGCTCGGAAAAGAGCGATATCGTTGAGGAAGTCCTCATGCCCGGATGAAATTCCTTCCTCGCGCCGTCAGCTGCCATTTGCAGGGTGGATCGCGGTCCATGCAACCTCAACCGGATCAACGACCGAGAAATATCTATCATCTCCCTGCATTGTTCAATTATAATCTCTCCCAGCATGTTTCATGGAGGAGATCTGACCCATGACCCTTTTGATACCTCCTGTCCATGCGGCTGTCCTTGCTGCTGTTCGATAAGGCATCGAGGGAATACACTGAATACGCATTTGAACTTGTTGGACAATCTATCCACGCAACACCTGTTTTGGCATAGAATCGAAACAGGTTTTTCAAGGGCGCGGTAATTGCCACAAGGGACAGAAAGGCGAAGCTGGCTCGGTAGCCAGTTCAAACAGGTTACCAAATGAACCGAAGACTACTCGCGATTCTTCTGGCCGCTTTAGTGATTGGCTTTGTCTGCGCATTTCTGGTCTATCAGATGGTGAGCAGCCGCTTGGCGGCGGTCCGTCCGGTAGCCTCTACCGGTGTCGTTGCGGCAAAAACCGATATCAAGCTCGGAACCGTTCTCAGCGCCAACGACCTGATGACGGTCAATATTGCGGGAGCGGTGCCCACGGGCGCCATTCTCGTCAAAGACATGAGCCGCGCTGTTGGACGAGGGGTCATCTCGGACCTCTACGCGGGTGAGCCGATTATTGAGAACCGCCTGGCCGCCATCGGATCCGGCGGAGGATTGGCGGCCACCATTCCCCCCGGCATGAGAGCCTGCGCGGTCAAGGTCGACGACGTGGTGAACGTCTCTGGGTTCGTCACTCCCGGAATGCACGTCGATGTTCTGATCTCCGGTACTCCTCCGGGCGCGACAAACCCTGCCCAAGGCCAGGTATCGAAGACGCTGCTGCAGGACATTAAGGTTTTGTCCGCGGGCACGGAAATGCAAAAGGATCCGGAAGGGAAGCCGAAGCCTGTGCAGGTGGTCAACCTGCTGGTGACGCCGGAAGACGCTGAGAAGCTGAGCCTGGCTGCCAACTTTTCTATCCGGCTGGTGCTGCGCAACCCTCTGGATACCCAGGTAGGTCCGGTTACCGGCACAGACACCAGCAGCCTCTTTACAGGAATGAATACAGCGCCGCCAAAGCCGCAGCGCGTCGCGGCCCCCAAGAGCGTGGAACCCGCGCCCTATTCCATTGAGGTGATCAACGGTACCAAAACGAGTGAAGAAAAATTTGCTTCTCCCGAGGGACACAAGTGAGAGCGAAGACTGTCATTACCATCGCATGTTTCAGCGCATTTGCTTTAATGATCTGCGCCGGGGCCGGCTTGCGGGCTCAGACCTCACCGTCTCCTTCCGAACCCGCCGCCTCCACACAGGACTCGGCGAATGATCTTTCCGTCGCGGTGGGCAAGACCGTGCTGGTTGACACTACATGGCCGATCAAGCGTGTATCCATCGGCATGAGCGATATTGCCGAGGTCCATGGGACGGGTCCGACCGAGATCATGGTGAATGGCAAAGCCCCCGGAGAAACCAGCCTGATTGTCTGGGATATACACGGCGGCCGGCAGTTTTTTAACGTGACGGTTCGCGCCAGCGCGACGGCATTGAACGACAGCCTGGATTCGATTCGCCGCGAGCTCCGTACCGAGCTTCCCGGACAGCCCCTCAAGGTCAGTATCGAGAATGGCAACATCTTTCTGCGCGGAACGGTCAAGGATCTCGACAGCTCCTCGCGTGCGGTGAAGATTGCCAGCACCGGCGGCAAAGTCGTAAATCTTCTCAACGTCAATGTGCCTGCATCCGACCCGCAGATCATGCTCAAGGTTCGCTTTATGAGCGTGGACCGCAACAAGGAAACACAATTCGGTATCAATCTCTTCAGCCTGGGTGCGCTCAATACGGTGGGAGGGATTACCACCGGGCAGTTCTCTCCGCCAACGATCAATGCCCCGACCGGAGGATCGGTCACGACTTCGAATGGCGTCACGACCGTGATTCCAGCAACACCTGCCACAGCGCTCTTTTCCAATGAGCTGAATTTGCTTGCACTGTCACCCGGCGGTCTGCCCTTCGGCGTCGACATCCAAGACCTCGAATCCAAAGGCGTAGTGGAGGTTCTGGCCGAACCCAATATCGTGGCGATGAACGGGAAACAGGCCAGCTTCCTGGCGGGCGGAGAGTATCCCTATGCCTTTGTCTCGGGACTCGGCAGCGTCACTGTCGAGTTCAAAGAATATGGAGTTCGCCTCAACTTTCTCCCTACCATTACTCCTCGCGGAACCGTTCGTCTCCAGGTGGCTCCGGAGGTCAGCTCGTTGGACTTCACCAATGCCATTGAGATTGCAGGGTATGAGATTCCCGCTATTTCCACCCGGAGAATGAAGACCGAGGTCGAGTTGTCCGACGGACAAAGCTTCGTAATCGGCGGATTGCTGGACAACCGCGATACCGAAGCCTACAACAAGATTCCATTCCTGGGGGACATCCCCATAATCGGCAAGTTCTTTCAGTCGATGTCGAAGAATAAGTCAAACACCGAGCTGATTGTCCTGGCGACTTTAGAGATCGTTGCTCCCATTCAGGCAGGCGAACCCTTGCCGGCTCTGAAGTATCCGTCGAAGTTCCTGCCGCCTAACACCGGCATACCCATGAATAATCCGGACGCCAAAACCGCGGCCAACACACCGGCCCCCGCGCCGCCAATCATACCCGTCGAGAAGTTGATTGACAGCATGAAGCCGGAGACGCCGCTTATGGTTCAGGGCGAAGCAGGAACCTTTGGCAGCGGCAGCGCATCTTCGTCCGCAACAAGCACCAGCGCGGCGCCTGCTTCCACCCCGTCCCAATGAGGGTTCCGGATGACTCTTCTGTCATCGGTAGCCATGCTGAAGAGGATTACAGAGAACGGCGGCTGGGCAGGCGAAAGGATCTGAGACAAGCGGATGAATCCATTCAGGTGGGCTGTATCGACCGCGCGGAATCTGCTCACCTCGCGCCGCATTGCTTCCCGGGATTCCCTTCTGCGGGTCTCAAATCTGACTCGCAATACGGTGCTGGCCGCATGCATGGAAGTTGCTGACAGCGCCGTTCAGCGTAATAAAGGTCTGCTCTGGCGCGACCGTCTCTCTTCTGGAGAGGGGCTGTGGATTATTCCCTGTGAAGCCGTGCACACCTTCTGGATGCGCTTTCCCATCGACCTGGTTTATCTGGACCGCAAGAAGCGAATCCGCAAGCTCAGCAGCGACGTGCGACCCTGGCGGATGTCGGCCTGTCTTCGGGCGCACTCCGTCCTCGAGCTTCCGGCGGGCACGATCCAAGGCACGCGGACACAGCTTGGGGACAGGCTGGAGTTCTCGACTGCTCTCATGCCCGAGACCGCGCTGGAATCGCCGCTGTGCGCGGGCAAGAACGGCGCGGAGATTACTCAATAAACAGCCTTACGCCCTCGGTCCCGAATCGACACGCTTAAGCGCCTTGCCCAGGTTTCATCGGCTCATGGCGTTTGCCTGCGTGACCGTCCTGGCTATTTCGAGATAGCAGGCGATTCCGCTGGCCCTGCTGGTCCATGCCGTGCTCAGGAATAACTCTACAGGTCCGGAGATGGGACAATTCGCGGTTCACGCGCCATGGCGCGCGCCACCAGATACCAAGCCAGCCACGCGGGCGCAGTCCAATACATCCAACGATGCATGGCGGCAGGGTAGGTAAGGCTGCGGAAGATCGCGATTTCGACCAGGGCGCTCAAGGACGCAAGAGCGATCAATAGGTTGCGGGATCGGGTAAGAAAGACGCCTTGCAGCAAGGCTGGGATCACTATGCCCTGATCGTAAACCCATGTGTAGGGCGCCACCAGGAGCGAAACGAGTATCAGCAGACTGCCGTCTGTCGTCCAATCCCAGATCCTGCGGCGGGGCCAGAAATAGACCAGCGCCCAGATGCAGCCTAGGGCGGCCGGAAGGTACTGAAGCCAGATCGAGCGCGGGCTGATCCAATAGCGCAGCAGATCGCTCAGACAGGGAATGAATTCCTGATCGATATGCGACGCGTGCGCCATTTGTATGTACTGGGTCCACGCCATCGGATCGATAAGGAATGTGATCGCACAGCTGGCGGCCATGGCAACCGAAGCGCCGGCGGCCAGCTTGTAGCTCCTGGAAACCAGTACCCACGCCACTAGCACTACACCGAAAGGCAATAAGAGGTGAGGCTTCAACGCGCAAAGCCAAAGCGAGATTCCAGCTAAAAAGGGGCGTGTGCGATGCAGGAGAAGAAACAGCGCCAATCCAGGCAGCGCCAGGAGCGAGGTTTGCCCGCTGAGCACGCTCACCAATGCCGGCGCGAAGGAAAGCCCGAGCAAATACCTGCTATTCCTTGGCCTGCCATACAGAATCCAGAGCAGGAGAACCGAAACCGCAAGGCACGCGAGCAGGAGAAAGAACCATAGGATCCATCCCGCCCGCGGGCTGATGAACCCAAGCGGATAGATCAGCGGAAGACCCCAGGGCGGATTCCGCATGAAGCCGATTTTATAAGAGAGGGGAAGCCCTGCGGAGCGTTCGAGCCGCGTGATGGCATCCGTATCATAGGGATTGACGTGATGTGCTAGTTGCTGGGCTGTGGCCCAATAGACAATGTAATCGCGTGTGCTCGGAGCGCGGCTTGAAGCCGCTGCAACGCAAAGGATTCCAGCGGTAAACCCAGCCGCCAGACCACAAACGGTAACGAATGGCAGTACAGCGGCAGCGCGAAGGATTTTTTGCCTTGTGACCGGCTCTCCGTTCATCCACATATCGGACACCTGGGCTGCTGGATTCCGCTGGATGTGGAGATGCGCGTGAGCCGCTCCGAGGCGCACAGCAGGGCGAGCATATCGAGCGCTGCTTCCAGGCTTAAGGAGAAATGCATCTTGGTTGCCATGGACGTTATTTTACTTCCTCCGAGGGATCTCTGTGCTGCGCGGCATCAGGTTCTGTGAGGCGAGCGCCCAGCGTGGATTCAATGCGGTCATTCATTACCTTCGATTACCGGTTAGATACTTCCAATTTGGTACTTCCGTGTCCTGTATACAGGTTCAGGATGCCGGGGTTTAACTGTATACAATTGTTTACACTTGGACGTACCCTTTTTGTCAACTACTTTCGCAAGTTATTGTTATATAAGGGTAATACATCTTATCCATGAATGGCACTATACTTGCTTCTAACAGAGTGCCCCGGCTATAGGCTGGGAAAATCAACTACGGGGAGAACACAAATGAACACTATGCTTCTCAAGTTGTATGTGAAGTTCCAGGACCTGAAGAATCGTGAAGAAGGTCAGGATCTTGTTGAATATGCCCTGATTCTCGCTCTGATCGCCCTGGGCGCAACCGTTGCCATGAAGGCTTTGGCCACCGCCATCAGCACTGAGTTCGGAAACATCACAACTCAACTCTAAACGGCGACTAAACCTGTCGATTGTCTGTCAGGAACAATCCGTCGCCTTCGCGGGAGAGATGCGTTCAACAGAGCTTACGTGAAAGACGTACTCTCT
Organism: Occallatibacter sp.; assembly: GCA_052147235.1. Classification (GTDB taxonomy): domain Bacteria; phylum Acidobacteriota; class Terriglobia; order Terriglobales; family Acidobacteriaceae; genus Telmatobacter. Next base: position 4,865 of record JBKQLG010000272.1, on the reverse strand, counting down.
CCGGCAAAGGCTATGGCTAGCCCAACACGAATAGGATATGTCCGATGCGGCCCAGATTTCAAAGACTCATCTTCACATTGCAATGCTTGATGAGGCGGGAGGAAGGTCAGGACTTGGTTGAATATGCCCTGATTCTTGCTTTAATCGCACTGGGAGCAACTGTTTCCATGAAGGCTTTGGCCACCGCCATCAGCACTGAGTTCGGAAACATCACCACTCGTCTGTAAACGGCGATTAACCCCTGTCGATTATCTGTCGGGAAGATCCATCGCCTTCGCGGGAGAGAGGCGTACGGCAGAGTTGGCATGAAAGACGCACTCTCTCCGGCAAAGGCTAGGGTTAGCCCAACACGATGAGGTATATCCGATGCGGCCCAGATATCAAAGACTCATCTTCAAGTTACAATGCTTGATAAGGCGGGAGGGCGGTCAGGATTTGGTTGAATATGCTCTGCTTCTTGCGCTGATTGTATCTTTCGTGGTCGCTTCCGTGGGGGCTGTGAGCGCCCCTATCATCAACATCCTGAACAATGTAGTCACGACATTCTAGTTGCGTCTCGCAGTTCAGGGTCTGAGCACCGCAATTGAGCGCATTCGTTGCTGCGCGGGAGAGATACGTTGGGCAAATCATTTGCCGACACGTTCTCTCCCCTGCTTTTTTGGGCCGTTTACTGGGATCGAAATCACTCCCCCGCGCAGCCAAGGCTCTTGTCTCAAGCTGCCGATACTCGAGTAATGAAACTGAAGATGAACATGACAAGGGCGCGACGGACAGCTCTGTTCCGGCTGCTATTTTGCGGAGGGATATCTGTCTTCCTGGGTTATGCCATTGCGTGCATCGTGCCCAACGGAATGGGAGATTTCAAAGCGGTCTATTACGCCGCGCGATGCCTGATTCAGCATAAAGATCCTTACAATGTTGGCGAGCCGCTGCGTGTTTATCTGGCGGAAGGGGGAGGCCGAGTAGGGCCCTCCGACTCGCTTAAGGAAGTTCTTTCGCTCCATCTCTACCCGCCGACCACATTCATTATCACTGCTCCCTTCGCGATGCTGCCGTTTGGACTTGCGCAGATACTGTGGGTGATTCTCACCGCGGGCAGTCTCCTTTTAGCCGCTTTCCTGATGTGGAATCTCGCCGGCGACTCTTCGCCAGGCGTTTCCCTCTTCCTGATCTGCTTTGTTCTTGCCAACAGCGAAATGCTCTTTGTCTTTGGCAACTCCGCCGGGCTTGCCGTCAGTCTCTGCCTTGTGGCCGTCTGGTGCTTCCTTCAGAATCGGTTTGTGCCCGCCGGCATCTTGTGTCTGGCGGTCAGCCTGGCAATCAAGCCTCATGACGCAGGTTTGGTTTGGCTTTACTTCCTGTTGGCGGGCGGGGTTTATCGCAAGCGGGCGCTGCAAACCCTGGCGCTGATCTTTGCTATGGGCCTGCCGGTTCTCCTGTGGGTCACACGCGTTGCGCCGCATTGGCTCTCTGAATTGCGCGCGAATCTGTTGACCGAATCGACGCACGGCTATCTTTCCGATCCCGGCCCCGCTTCCAGCACGGGTCACGAAATCGGAATGCTCATCAATCTGCAATCCATCCTCAGCGTCTTCCGGGACGATCCGCGCTTCTACAATCTTGTCAGCTATCTGACATGTGGGATACTTCTGCTGATATGGTCGGTTCACACTCTCCGCTCGCGCTTTTCTCAGCCGTCGGCAAAGCTTGCGCTCGCGGCAGTTGCCTCTTTCACCATGCTTGTGGGCTATCATCGCGTCATCGACGCCAGGCTGCTGCTGCTGACCGTACCCGCCTGCGCCATGCTCTGCGACCAGAGCGGTACGACTCGGAGGATTGCGCTGCTGCTGAACGGTGCGGCGATTGTGCTGACATCAGATTTCCCCTTGGCAATTTTCCTGATTCTCACCAGGAATCTAAGTCTATCCGCAAATGGATTACTGAAAGAGATTTTAATGGTCATTTTGCTAAGGCCCATCCCGCTTTTCCTGCTGGCGATGGGTATCTTCTATCTGTGGATGTATCTGCGCAGCGGCGCAGCGCGCATTGCGGCGGCAAAGACTGGAGAACGGGCAGAAACGCCTCTTGCGTTGGCGCGGGAGTAATCCAATCCGCCGCGAAGATGGTCGCTTTCTAGGGAAGCTCTGATTACGTCGATGTTTTGAAAGGGCTCGGCTTTAGCCGTGCCGCAAAGGCTGCAAAATTAACGCGGGCTTTAGCCCCTGAGGGAATGTTGGATAACTGTAAAGACTTGTTCAGAGCTTCCGTTGCAGCATTCAATTGCGGCATTTCGTGCCAAAGGAGAAGCGGATCATGACTCAAGCGCGGCTGAATGGCCTCTATCTTCTGCTCTTCGGAAGCGTTGTTTTTACCGTGCTCGGCCTGGTTCTGGAGAAGGATTCCAAAGCCCCGATGCTGGATTTCGCGGTCCTTTACAATCCTGCCCGATGCCTTCTTCAACACAGTGACCCGTACAACGAAAGTGAAGTCCTGCGCGTTTATGAGGCTGGAAAAGAGAACGGCCCCTTCATTGACCCGAACCAGCACCCGGTGACCATGCGGTATTTTTACCTTCCCACCGCTTTTTCCTTCACGCTTCCCTTCGCATTGCTGCCCTGGGGGCCGGCGCACATACTCTGGATGACGATTTTAGTTGGCAGCTTCCTCTTTGCCTCGTTTCTGATCTGGGAGAGCGGGGGGGATTCTGCTCCAGTCCTATGCGGAGTTCTCCTTGCCTTTCTTCTGGTCAACAGTGAAATGCTGGTAGTTCTCTGCAATTCGGCTGGAATCTCTATCAGTCTATGCATCGTGGCCGTATGGTGCTTTCTTCGTGGGCGCTTTGCCGCCGCCGGCATTCTCTGTCTTGCCTTCAGCCTTGCCCTCAAGCCCCATGATGCCGGACTGGTCTGGCTTTACTTCCTGCTGGCGGGAGGAGTCTACCGCAAACGCGCGCTGCAAACCCTGCTCGCTGTGGTTCTATTATGCTTGCCCGCCGTTCTATGGGTCGGTCACATTGCGCCGCATTGGATGCGGGAATGGCGCTCCAATCTCCTGTCGTTTTCTGTTCCGGGAGGGATCAATGACCCTGGCCATTCTCGCCTCGATAGCCGATAGCATGCACCTCAGCACCGCGGGATTCATGGAAAAGATGCTGACCCTTGCGCTGCTCCGGCCAGCCCCGCTCATTCTGTTGATGGTGGCCATCTTCTATCTGTGGGCCTATGCGCGGCGCGCGGGCGAGGATTCAGGCGTGGAGCTTGCACCGCGAAGTCAAGGCACGATGCCTGATCTGCAATAATGAAAGGCGTTCGCATGCTCGATCCATGCTTCCGCGCGATCATGGATTGGCTGACGATCATGTCGGTGGGAATGAGATGGATGTTTTGCCGAATGTGAAAGCCGCCGGATCGGCGCGCTGGGATTGCGTGAGTTTGGGTGAGGTCATGCTGCGCCTTGATCCGGGCGATGATCGAATTCATACGGCGCGCAGCTTTCGCGCATCGGAGGGCGGAGGCGAATACAACGTGGCTCGTGGGCTGTGTCGCTGCTTCGGCCTGCGCACCGCCATTGCCACGGCGCTGGCCGACAATCCCGTGGGACGGCTGGTGGAAGACCTGATGTTGCAAGGTGGCGTCGATCAGGATTTGGTCCGCTGGAAGCCCTACGACGGCGTCGGCCGCACGGTACGCAATGGCCTGAACTTTACCGAACGAGGCTTTGGCGTCCGCGCCGCGCTGGGATGCTCGGATCGCGGCAACACCGCGGTCTCGCAGCTCGTCTTTGGCGATTATGATTGGCCGCAAATCTTCGGCCCGCAACAGGGTTCACGCTGGCTGCACACTGGCGGTATCTTTGCGGCGCTATCAGATACCACCAGGACCGTTGCTGCCGAAGCGATGGATGCGGCGCGGGCGGCTGGAGCCGTGGTCTCCTACGATCTGAATTATCGCGAATCGCTGTGGAAGGCGATTGGCGGCAAGGCCAAGGCGCAGGAGGTGAATCGCGAGTTAGTGCGCAAGGTGGACGTTCTCTTCGGGAACGAGGAGGATTTTTCCGCTGTGCTGGGCGTCGAGATGGAAGGAGTTAGCGAGAGCTTCGACGAGCTGCCCATCGCGAGTTATGAGAAGATGCTGCGCGAACTCTCTGCCGCCTACCCCAACCTGAAGGTCATTGCATCCACGTTGCGCACCGCGCACTCCGCGTCGAAGAACGCGTGGGGCGCGATCTCGCTCTATAGCGGCGGCATCGTGCATGAGCCGCAGCGGAATGTGGATATTTTGGATCGTGTGGGCGGTGGCGACTCTTTTGCTTCCGGACTGATCTACGGCCTGCTGGCTGGCAAGGGCATGGAATGGGCGATGAAGTGCGGCGTGGCCCACGGCGCTCTGGCCATGACAACGCCCGGAGATACCAGCACGGCGACTCTTGCCGAAGTGCTTCGCGTGATGGGTGGCGGAGCGGCGCGCATCTCACGATAGGGGCGGGATTTCAGTCATACGGCAAAGGACCATTAAAGAAGGAGATTTCAGGTCGCGGAACAACACATTCAGAGTTGCAGGAAGTGTCAGGGCACGACTTCAGTCGTGCCGAAAATGCAACAAAACAAATGTTGGGCTTTAGCCCCTGCGGTATGCCGTTCGTTTAATTTACTTGAATACAGACCTATTCCGCAGCGTGCTCAGGCACTGAAGGCTTACAGTATCGAGATGTAAGCCGTCTTTTCGACACGCTCTATGTTAGGGCCTGTTCACACTACCCCGGTGGGCGGCGACGGGAGCCAATTTTTCTCAGGTCGAGGAATGAGGGGTGACGAATACCGGGTGTATCCTAGCGACGATGGACGAAGAGTTGGGGAAAATTGGCCC